>CAMDNJ010000001.1 GCA_945902915.1 Crenothrix polyspora
CATAAATGCACGACATCCGCACCCGCTAACAAGGCTTTGATGACATCTGAACTTTGGTGAAAGCCTCCAGTTACTGCGAGTGATAATTGAGTTCTGCCATACAGCAAAGCAGCCCAGCGTATGCGTAACAAAGCTTCTGAAGAGCTAGACAGCTCTAAAGTGGGCAGGACTTCTAGGGATTCTAAATCAATATCTGGTTGATAAAAGCGGTTAAAGAGTACCACGCCGCTTGCCCCTGCCGCTTCCAAACGTTTTGCAAAATGCAGCGGCGAGCTAAATTGCGAGGAAAGCTTCATGGTAATAGGAATGCTCACTTGGGCTTTTAAGGTCTGCAAGATCGTCAGATAACGATTTTCGACGACTTCACTACTGTCTTCGGCATTAGCCGCTAAGTGATAGATATTAAGCTCTAGGGCATCAGCACCGGCTTGTTGTAATTGCAATCCGTATTCCAGCCAACCACTTAAGGAGGTGCCATTTAAACTGGCGATGACGGGAATGGCTAATGCCGATTTCAATTTTTGCACCTGTTCCAGATAGTGCTCTTGATAAGTCTTTAGCTGATGAGATCTAGGATGAAAGGAATCGGCTTCGCCATGGCCGATAGCTTGATCAACTAAAAAGCGCTGCATCTGCTGTTGTTCGGCGATTATTTTTTCTTCGAACAAGGAATACATAACTAGGGCTGAAGCACCCGCATCTTCAAGCCTACGTGCGCTGTCTATATCTTTGCTTAAAGGCGATGCTGAGGGCACTAAAGGATGAGCTAGTTTTAAACCCAGATAATGCGTGCTTAAATCAACCATGGTCAATCTCCTGAGTGCTATCATTTTTAAGTTGAGCTTTTAGGGCCGACACTGAAGTGCTTGCCGTCCATTCTAGTTCGGAGAGTTGTTTGTAATAAGCATAGCGATTTTTAACATCTTGCTGCGCTTGAGCTAGAAAACGCTCGGCGGCTTCTGGATGGGTTTGCCACAACATACTAAAGCGGGTTTCGGTTTTAACAAAATCACGGTAAGGGATCGACGGTTCGGCTGAATCAAGTTTCATCGGATTCTTACCTAATTTGGCTTTGCTAGGGTCAAAACGAAACAGCGGCCAATGGCCACTTTTAACCGCCAGATTTTGTTGTCGATGATTATTAGATAAATCCACGCCATGTGCGATACATGGCGCGTAAGCAATAATGATAGACGGGCCATCATGAGCTTCGGCTTCTAAAAAGGCATTCAAGGTTTGAACGTCTTTGCCGGCATAAGCAACATGGGCGACATAGACATTACTATAATCCATCGCTAACAAAGCCAGATCTTTCTTGGCGGTCGCTTTACCGGCGGCAGAGAACTTAGCAACCGCACCTAAGGGTGTGGATTTTGAAGTTTGTCCTCCGGTATTAGAATAAACCTCAGTATCCAATACCAGAATATTAACATTCCTACCACTGGCTAAAACATGATCAACGCCGCCAAAGCCGATATCATAAGCCCAGCCATCACCGCCTATAATCCAGACGCTTTTTTTACATAAGTTGTCGGCCAGTTCTAATAAGCGTTGTGCGCTAGTGACGTAAGACTTTTCGTTATTAAAGGCGCAAAATTTTGCTTCCCGACTTAGCTGTTCTTTTAGATGAGCGACACGTTCGCGTTGCTCATAAATACCCACTTCGTCAGCTTGGTCTGCCGTTAAAATAGCATCAACTAGCTCATCACCTAAAGGTTCTCTTAAGCTGATAAGCAACTCTTTAGCCGTGTCTTGTTGTTTGTCTAGGGCGATGCGCATACCTAAGCCAAATTCGGCATTGTCTTCGAATAAAGAATTACTCCAAGCAGGCCCACGACCGACACTATTTTTAGTCCAAGGGGTTGTCGGTAAATTGCCACCATAAATTGATGAACAACCCGTGGCATTGGCGACGACCATGCGATCACCAAATAATTGCGAGGCTAATTTAATGTAAGGGGTTTCACCACAACCCACGCAAGCGCCAGAAAACTCAAATAACGGTTGCAGCGCCATCGCACCTTTAATGGTGTTGGTTTTTAACAGGCGTCGATCATAGTCAGGAATCGATAAAAAGAACGCCCAGTTTTCACGTTCTGCTACACGTAGCGGTGCTTGTGGCCGCATATTTAAGGCTTTGCGACTGGCATTGCTTTTATCACGTATCGGACAAATATCTACGCATAAAGTACAACCGGTGCAGTCTTCGAGTGCAACTTGATAACTGATGGCTAAACCCTCAGGAAAGTCTTTGCCGAGCATGGGCGCGTATTTAAAGGTTGCAGGACTTGCGGCTAATTCATCGTTTGCATAAATTTTGCTGCGTATCGCCGTATGCGGGCAAACCATGGCGCATTTACCGCATTGCGTGCATAAGTCGGTTTCCCAAACAGGAATTTCTAAGGCTAAATTTCGTTTTTCATAGCTAGCCGTACCGGTGGGGAAAGTACCATCGATAGGCATGGCGCTGACAGGTAGGGCATTACCACGACCGGCAATGATTTCCCCCGTCACGCGTTTAACAAAATCCGGGACGCTATCGGGCAGAGTCGCTTTAAGCTCGAATTGACTGCTGGCATGATCGGGTAAAGCTACGCACTGTAAACTGGCCAAGGTTTCATCGATAGCCTTGAAGTTCAGTTCAATGATGCTCTGGCCTTTTTTGCCATAAGTTTTTTCGACGGCGTGTTTAATCGCTGATATCGCATGGTCTTGCGGCAATACCCCAGAGATAGCAAAAAAGCAGGTTTGCATAATGGTATTAATGCGTTTACCCATACCGGTTTTTTCTGCCACCGCATAAGCATCGATGATATAGAAACGTAGGCGTTTACTAATCATCTGTTCTTGCATGTTTAAGGTCAGCGAGGCCCAAACGTGTTCGGCTGATAAGGGTGTATTAAGTAAAAACACCGCCTGTTCTGCGGCACTGCTCAGTAGATCTGAGCGTTCCAGAAATAGGCTTTGATGACAGCCAATAAAATCAGCATCATTATCAGAAATCAAATAAGTGGAATGTATGGGCTTAGGGCCAAAACGTAAATGCGAGACGGTCATTGCGCCCGATTTTTTCGAGTCGTAAACAAAATAACCTTGAGCGTGTAGCTCAGTGGTTTCGCCGATAATTTTAATGGTGTTTTTATTGGCGCTGACCGTACCATCACTACCTAAACCATAAAATAATGCCTGAAAAGTATCATCCAAGGCGTCGGTACGATAATGATCATCCCAGCTTAAACTACTATGAGTGATATCATCGTTGATGCCAATAGTGAAATTATTTTTGGGCTGCGCTAGTTTTAACTCGTCAAAAACCGCCTTGATCATGCCCGGTGTAAATTCTTTAGAAGATAAGCCGTAACGGCCACCGATCACTTTGGGAAAGACTGAAAACTTGCTAGTGCCCTGACTATAAGCCTGGGCGATAGCGGTGAGTACATCTTTATATAAAGGCTCACCATCAGAACCAGGTTCTTTAGTACGATCGAGTACGGCAATCTTTTGACAACTGCTAGGTAGTGCTGCTAATAAACTCTGCGCATCAAAAGGACGATATAAACGCACTTTAAGCAAGCCGACCGCTTCCCCTTGCTGATTTAAATAGGTCATCGTTTCTGTGGCCGCTTCTGCACCAGAACCCATAATGACAATCACGCGTTCAGCTAGTTCTGAACCCAGATAGTCAAACAATTGATAAGAGCGGCCAGTTAAGTCGGCAAAGCGCTTCATGGCGGCTTGTATGATGTTTGGCAGTGCGAGGTAATAAGGATTAACGGATTCCCTGGCCTGAAAATATACATCAGGATTTTGAGCCGTGCCGCGCATCACCGGTTTATCGGGTGTTAAAGCGCGATGGCGATGGGCGGTTACCCATTCATCCTTAATCATGGCGCGTATCACCGTGTCATCTATGCTATTAATCTTAGCGACTTCGTGCGAAGTACGAAAGCCATCAAAAAAATGCATCAGTGGAATACGACCTTCCAAGCTAGCGGCATGAGCAATCAAGGCAAAGTCCATGACTTCTTGGGGTGAATTGGAGCAGAGCATAGCAAAGCCGGTCATGCGTGCCGACATGACATCGCTATGGTCGCCAAAAATAGATAAGCCCTGACAAGCCAAGGAACGCGCAGCAATATGAAAAACCGTCGGCGTAAGTTCACCGGCAATTTTGTACATATTAGGCAGCATTAACAGCAAGCCCTGAGAGGCGGTAAAGGTTGTCGCCATAGAGCCGACTTGCAAGGCGCCGTGAATAGCGCCAGCAGCACCGGCCTCACTTTGCATTTCTGTGACTTGCGGAATAGTGCCCCATAAATTGAGCTGGCCAAGTGAGGCCCATTCATCCGCCCATTCGCCCATGTTTGACGAAGGTGTGATGGGGTATATGGCAATGACTTCATTGAGTTTATAGGCTATGGTAGCTGCTGCTTGATTGCCGTCTATCGTAAGCGTTTTCTGATGTTGCATAAGACCCTCCTGAACTGAAACCAAAGAAAGTTAATAACCTTAATAAGACTGTAGGATTTGAGCTAGGCGGATTGTAACACTGGCGTGCAAACTTAGTGTACAAATTTTAGAGATTCGTTTGAAAGGGGATCGAGATTTAATATTATGTTGGGCAGCGCTACTGTCGTTAGCTCAACATTACTCTGTAATGTATGCAAAATGTCGGGTATAGGATGTGCCGACGCTAGGAGGCGCATCATTCATAAACGATGCGCTTCACTTTGTTAAGCGCATCCTATAGTTGTTACATTTTTATACGGATTAAACTTTCTTAACAAATTCAGATTTAAGCTTCATAGCGCCAATGCCATCAACTTTACAATCGATGTCATGATCACCGTCAATCAAGCGTAGGATTTTGACTTTAGTGCCAACTTTAATCACCAATGAAGAGCCTTTTACTTTAAGGTCTTTAATGACTGTTACGTTATCACCATCTTGCAATAGATTACCATTGGCATCTTTAATGATACGGGTATCAGAACTGTCGTCGCTTGCGTCTACTTTGGGCCATTCATGCGAGCATTCAGGGCAGATAAAGTTTTCACCGTCTTCGTAGGTGAATTCAGAGCCACAGACAGGGCAGGGTGGAAGCATAGTCATGTTTATTACCTAATCTAGGTCTCAACCTTGTGGAGTACGAGGTATCTTGAGGTCGCATGATGCCAGATTTAAGGGTTTGTTGTCCACTCGCACCAAAAATATAATCGTTAGTGTTGACTCAACTAAAAATAGTGATCGTCATTTTTTATAACTAAAATTACTGGGTATATCAAAAGTCTACTTTGAACTGATCATTAAATTGTTTAATATGATCAACCACACAGTGTGGTTGATTTTTTTGAGGTGGCTAGATTGAAATATGTAAAACTTCCTAGTCCTTTGATGCTGATGTGTAGTGCAGGATTGGCTTATTGGTTATCGTCTATTATCCATGTTAGTTTTGTAGCAATAGCCATTATGATACTTTTATATATTCCCCTATTTTCATTTATCGGTTTATATAGGGAACAAAGAAAATATTTAAAACAAAATCAATCGGTAAAGACAACTGCGAAAGTGGATAGTAACGATACTAATAAACAACCGACTGTAGCGAAAGATCAACCATTAGCTATTGATGCAGATAAATCTAACCTGCCAAGGTTAACGAATGATAGTGGCAAGTCTTAGTTTTTTAGACTTATCTACTCTAGGTCTAAGTTATTGATAAAAATTAGTTGTTCCGAATAATTTCACAAATGTCGGTCGGGGGGATGCAATCCCGACCGACACGTGAGCAAATCAACCGTCTACACCACTAATTTTTTAACAGGTGCACAAAAATCAGTAGTGCCAGTTGGCGTTACTATAGCGACATCAAAATAATAATAGCAGCCCACAACCAGACCACTCACCTCATATTTAGATTGAGCAACGGTTGCTACCACTTTCGAACCACTCGCGTCAGTAGGCAAAACATCTTTAGAAACTCGAAAGATATACGCACAACCTTGTTCGTGGGTATCGCTGATTAAATTGACGCTGCCAAGCGGGACGGGGTTTGCAACCCCGGCCTTAAAGTTTAAGGTTTCTAAGTTATTGAAGTATGCAAACGTTCCGGTCGGGGTTACAAACCCCGACCGGCATAGCATTATTCATTAGTATCAGCTATGCGGTAACAAAATAATTGTGTTTTAGCCATATCATTAACTTGTTTAATAGTCTCAGGTTTCCAGTCGGGTATAGCAAAAGATGAGGATATTAATAAGCTACCAGGACGCATGGTTGATCGAAGTTTCACGCCGAGTTCAGGCATGACGGCCGGAGAAAGAAAAACAAAGATTACATCGTATTGACTAAAGTCACAACTCCAGAGATTGCTGCGATAGCAGTGACTATTAGCATAATGACGGCTACGCCAGATGTTAATGACCCAAGGTATGGGCGCTTTTTCCCAAGCGTTGATGATTAATTGGGGATGCTGCTGTGCTAGAGGGACAGTGACTGTGCCTATGCCGGCTCCTAGTTCTGCAAAATGCTGGGCTGATTCTTGGGTAATGACTTGGCTGACGGCCTCTACGACAGCGGTTGAGGACAAAAACAAGGGTACGTCACCTTTAATAGTTCCCCAAAATACCAAGGTTAATACGATAAATATTAAAAGATACCAGTGTGCTGCTAGTTGTAAGCTTAATAGAGTTGTCGCGCAGGGTAAAAAAACTAAATGAATTGGTAACCACCAGCGTGGTTGGCGTAATAGGATAGAGCTAAGCATTGCACAGCTACTTTGTAGGATTAAAAACGTGACCAGACCTGAAAATTTCATTGGTAACAAAGGAATTAAACTAATGGCTATTATTAAGCCTAATAGCTGAGCCAGCAAAGCTTTAGATAAGGTCATGGGTATTACAATGTGGTGCACAGGATGTGCCGACGCTAGGAGGCGCATCATTTATAAACGATGCGTTTCACTTTGTTCATTCATCAAACAACGTAGGGGCGTATTGCATACGCCCCTACGTTAGATTGTTACGCAATATCAGCTAAATTGCCTTTGGTTTCTAACCAATGCTTGCGATCTGGTGAGCGTTTTTTGGCTAATAATAAATCTAGCTGTGCGCTAGTGTCGTCATTTTCTTCGATAGTTAATTGCACTAATCTACGCGTGTCTGGGTTCATGGTGGTTTCGCGTAATTGACTGGGATTCATTTCACCCAAGCCTTTAAAGCGTTGTACATTAATTTGGCCTTTTAATTTTTCGGCTTTAATTCTATCTAAAACACCTTGGCGTTCAGATTCATCCAGCGCATAAAATACGCGTTTGCCTACATCAATCCGGTACAAAGGCGGCATGGCCACAAAGACATGGCCTTGTTTAACTAATTCATGAAAGTGTTGAAAAAATAGCGCGCAAATCAAGGTGGCAATGTGGTTACCGTCAGAATCAGCATCCGCTAAAATACAGACTTTACCATAACGCAAATGCTGTAAATCGGTAGAGCCAGGTTCTATGCCTAAAGCGACGGCAATATCATGAACTTCTTGTGAGGCCATGACTTGGCTGGATTCTACTTCCCAAGTATTCAGAATCTTACCGCGCAACGGCATAATGGCTTGAAAGTCACGTTCACGCGCTTGTTTAGCAGAACCGCCTGCTGAATCACCTTCCACTAAGAATAATTCTGTTCTGGCGATATCTTGTGCTGAACAATCGGCTAGTTTTCCGGGTAAAGCCGGTCCTGAGGTCAGGCGTTTACGGATAATTTTCTTATTAGAGCGCAGTCTTTTCTGGGCACTGGAAATAATGATGTCGGCAATCTTTTCTCCTTCTGCGGGGTTTTGATTTAACCACAGGCTAAAGGTGTCTTTGGCTACGCCAGAGACAAAAGCCACACATTCCCTAGAACTAAGTCGTTCTTTAGTTTGGCCAGAAAATTGCGGATCTTCTAATTTTACCGATAACACAAAATGACAGTTCTCCCAGACATCTTCAGGCGCTACTTTAACGCCGCGTGGCAGAATATTTCTGATGTCACAAAATTCACGCATGGCTTCAGTGAGTCCTGCACGCATGCCATTAACATGGGTTCCACCTTGGGCGGTAGGCACTAGGTTAACGTAACTTTCGTTTAGTATTTCAGGCGGATTTTCAAAGGCCCACACGATGCCCCATTCTACGGCCTCATGATTTGCGGCCATATTGCCCATAAAAGGCTGCTCTGGAAAGAATTCAATGTCGCCTATGCGATCGAGTAAATATTCTTTAAGTCCATCTTGGTAACACCAAACATAGTTTTCTTCGGTTTGATCAACGTTTAAGGTAATTTTTAAGCCAGGACATAAAACGGCTTTGGCACGTAACACATGTTTGAGTTTGCCAACCGAGATTTTATTGGAATCGAAGTATTTTTCATTAGGCCAAAACTTAACCGAGGTTCCAGTATTGTTACGGCCGACGGTTCCTGTTTCGGTGAGTTCCGTTTGCTTTTCACCATCGGCATAATCCATTCGATAGATTTTGCCGTTACGCTTAACTTCAATTTCTAATTTGGCTGATAAAGCATTAACTACCGATACCCCAACGCCATGTAAGCCGCCAGAGAACTGATAGTTTTTATTAGAAAATTTACCGCCGGCATGTAGCTGCGTTAAGATAACCTCAACACCGGGGATGCCTTGTTCAGGGTGGATATCAACAGGCATGCCGCGACCATCATCGCTGACTAATACGGAACCATCTTTATACAAGATCACTTCGATAGACTTTGCGTGGCCAGCCATGGCCTCATCGACACTATTATCCACCACCTCTTGGACTAGATGATTAGGGCGTGTGGTGTCAGTGTACATGCCGGGGCGTTTTCGTACTGGCTCTAAGCCACTTAAAACTTCTATCGCCGCCGCATTATATTCGTTACTCATTAGTTTTAAGTACTCGTAATCTGATTATTTACAATGTTTGTTCTAACTTATCGTTCCCACATTCCGCGTGGAAATGTCGCCGAAGACCCTCAGCGTCTCATAAGGTTTGGAATCCGGGTTATCCTAGTCCTTGATAGTGTTTTCTTTACGGCAATAGGTGTAACTCCAAAACAAAGCCAATCCTATCAGGCCACCCAAGGCATTAGCGATCACATCCTCGTATGAAAACTGCCGTGTTGACGTAAACCAATGTTGACAATATTCTAATAATAAACCAACAAGGGAGCACGATAGCAACACTATAGAGGTAGCCACTCCAGAGCGTTTGTGAGGCTTATATGCCGAGATGAATAAAAAAGACAAGGTACCATAAGCTATTGCGTGATCTATCTTATCCCAAGGGATATAACCCATTGCCGAACTAGAATCCGGACGTAACCAAGGGTTAAGGCTTAAAAAAGTTAAAATACTCACATAAATTAATAATACACGCATCTTATTTAAACCCTTTGAAGTAAACGTTACGGCTGGTTTTTTAAAATGACTTTGGCCTCGTTCCAAAAAGCATCGAGCTCCATGAGTTCGCAGTCGAGTAGTTGCCTACCAGAGGCTTCAACCTGTTGCTCGATATAATGAAAGCGTTTGGAAAACTTCTTAGTGCTTTCTTTTAGCGCAATTTCAGGGTTGACGTTTAAATGCCGAGCTAGATTGACGGCAATGAGTAATAAATCGCCCACTTCTTCTTGGATATGCGCTTGATCACCCGATACCCAGGCTTCTTTGACTTCGTCTAACTCTTCTAACACCTTTGCAAAAACCGGTGGTAGATCGGGCCAGTCAAAGCCATGTTGCGCAGCTCTATCTTGTATCTTTTTACACTCTATTAAGGCGGGAAGATTGCCTGCGACACCCGAGAGTACACTCATTTTTACGGCTGTTTTGTTTTTCTCTAGTCGCTCGTCGGCTTTGGCTTGTTCCCACGCTTGATGGCGTTCGGCATCGCTATTAAAAACAGCATCTGAAAACACATGCGGATGTCTACGTACTAATTTTTCACAGATACCGGCGGACACTTGTTCAAAGTTAAACAAGCCTTGTTCGTCGGCAATCTGTGAGTGGAAAACGACTTGTAATAGCAGATCGCCCAACTCGGCTCGTAAGTCATCTAAATCATTACGTTCAATGGCATCGACGACTTCGTAGGCTTCTTCAATCAAATAAGGAATCAGACTGCTAAAACTTTGCTTAATATCCCAAGCGCAGCCATCTTCTGGGCGACGCAGCCTAGCCATAAGGTCTAACAATTGTTGGGTATTAGTTAGCATAGCTGTTTAGGTGCTTAGAAAGAATAACCAAAGTTTTCATGAAAACGTCGTTTAAAATCAGTGAAATTAAGCTGATGGTTTTGGGTGCCGTGATGTTCTATTTTGATGGCACCTAATAATGAGGCAATTCGACCAGTGACTTCCCAATCTAATTCGTTCATTAAACCATAGAGTAAGCCGGCACGATAAGCATCGCCACAGCCAGTAGGATCGAGTATGGCATTAGGTTTAGCCGCAGGGATGGTGATGCATTGACCTTGAGTGTAGATTTTAGAGCCTTTAGAACCTAAGGTAATAATTAAGGCTTCTACTCGTTCGGCAAGTTGCTCTAAAGATAAACAAGTGCGTTCTTGCATGAGTTCAGATTCATAATCATTTAAGGTTATCCAGGTCGCTTGATCAACTAAGGTTAGCAATTCAGCGCCATTAAACATGGGCATACCTTGGCCTGGATCGAAGATAAAAGGAATATCCAATTCTGCAAATTGTTCTGCATGTAATTGCATGCCTTCTTTGCCATCAGGCGAAACGATGCCGATGCTAATGTCTTTGTCGGTGGGGATGGCATTCAAATGCGAGTAGCTCATGGCGCCAGGATGAAACGCGGTAATTTGGTTGCCGTCTTCGTCGGTGGTGATATAAGCTTGGCCGGTATATTCATTATCCAAGATATGAATAAATTCACTCGATAAGCCGTTTTGATTCATCCATAGGCTGTAAGGTGAAAAATCATGACCGACCACGGCCATAGTTAAGGCTTCTTCACCTAACAAATTTAAATTGTAAGCAATATTACCAGCGCAACCACCGTATTCACGGCGTAATACGGGAACTAAAAAAGACACATTTAAGATATGAACTTTTTCCGGCAAGATATGGTGTTTAAATTTATCATGAAACACCATGATAGTGTCGTAGGCCATAGATCCGCATATTAATGCACTCATTGAACGTCCTCTTTAAAGTAAAATAAATGCCCAGGTCACTGCTGCCCAAGCTAACGACATCATGACCGCTGCAGAACCAATATCTTTGGCTCTACCTGATAATTCATGATGTTCAAAACCGACACGGTCAACGACGGCTTCTACCGCTGAATTTAATAATTCAACTAGCATAACTAATAC
This sequence comes from Crenothrix polyspora, assembly GCA_945902915.1. Classification (GTDB taxonomy): domain Bacteria; phylum Pseudomonadota; class Gammaproteobacteria; order Methylococcales; family Methylomonadaceae; genus Methylobacter_C. The sequence continues at coordinate 11,366 of CAMDNJ010000001.1, forward strand.
CATGCTACCAATGAGTAATAGTTTTTCAATCGTTGTTTGCCCCAGCCAAAGAGCTAGAGGCGTGGTAATTATAAATAGTATAACTTCCTGCCTGAAAGCCTCTTCATGTGTCCACGTTGCTTTAAAGCCGGCAACAGAAAAGAAACACGCGTTGATGAGGCGTTTAACGCCTTTTGCATTTGGATTGGCCATGGTCTAGTTCATTATAGATTAAGAAAAAAGTTTATATTACACCGCTAATATTTAAGTTCGATGTCTTTGTTTTATTGATTAATGAGTTGTTGATAAGCTTCTGCGTCGAGTAACGAGTTAAGATCGCTTAGGTCATTCGCTTTAACGCAAAAAATCCAAGACTCATAGGGGCTATCATTAATTTGTTCTGGCTCATCGTTTAAGCTTTCATTAACAGCAACTATTTCTCCAGAAACAGGGCTATATAAGTCTGAGGCTGTTTTTACTGATTCAACGACCGCGCATTGTTCTTGTGCTGCAACATGCCGACCTAGTTCAGGTAATTCTATATAAACTAAGTCACCCAGTTCTTCCTGAGCAAAAGCTGTGATACCAATACGAACGATATTGTTATCTTCTAAGCTGATCCATTCGTGAGATGCAGCATATTTTAAATGGCTAGGTAAATTACTCATTATTTAAATTCTCTCAAAAAAAGGCGAAAGGTGAAAGCTTAAAGACGAAAGCTTAAAGGCGAAAAGTTAGGTTAGTTATTCTTAACCCTGTCTTTTTTGTCTTGTGCCTTTAGTCTTTAGCCTTTAATCTTGTACCTTTATATTAACAAACATCCATAAAATATGTCTGAGATACTCATTTATACTGCTGATCGTTGCCCTTATTGCGTTATGGCTAAACGCTTGCTTGATAAAAAACAGGCAACTTATACAGAAATTAATGTAGATGCTAAAGCTGGCATGAGAGAAGAAATGATGCAAAAGACTAAACGCCGAACCGTTCCACAAATCTATATTGGTGAGCTTCATGTAGGTGGCTTTGATGATTTATATGCTTTAGAACAAGCAAAGCAGCTAGATGATTTGTTGCAATAATCTTAATGGTATTGAGTTTCATCAAATTCATCGGCCAGTTCATCTAAAGCTTGGCATGGAATTCGTTTTTCCTCCATCGCCCATTCGCCTAGATCTATTAATTTACAGCGTTCGCAACAAAAAGGCTTAAAAATCTGTTCAGCTAACCAAGGTACTGGTTTTTTACAAGTAGGACATTTTACGATAAGTGCTGAATTATTTAGTGGCATTAGAATAAACAGCAAGTTAACTGGAACGGAATATCATTTATTGTTTGGGTTGAGCGCTTGCCGTTTATGGAGGGTTCCATAAAACGAATGGTACAACGATGTTTTCCACCACTAATTTCGGCAAAATAAGGTAATGAGGCATCAATACTTATTTTAATAAGTTGAAAAGCTTGATTGGTATCTAGAGCTAGCTGGAAAAAACCGGCTATGGCCATTTCTTCACTAGGAGAGCGGCTATTGCGTATGAAATCAAGTATGAATTCAATGGCTACATAGATGTCATTAAAAGAGTTGCTCCAGTATTGCATATCTTTTGCGCGTACGGATTCATTTTGTTCCAACCAGTAATGGTATTCGGGTAAATCAAAAGAATAAGTGCCTCCAGGAATAGAGCTGCGTTGAGCGATGCTTTGAAATAAGTGGCTTTCTAAAATATGGCCGCCTATTTTTCCAGTGATAGCATAGAGTTTTTCATTTATTTTAGTCAGTTGGGCTAGAATTTCTTGTAACCGATCTCTATCAACACCTTTGATGTTGGCTATTTTATTAAGGTTACTGGCTTGGCGATCTAGCTCTTTTAAAAGTTCTGATTTTAGGTCGTTACGTTTAAAAAGTGTCATTAAGTCAAGTATGACAGTAATAGCCGCACGCTTTTCAGCAACGCTCTCACCTAAGGACAAAAGGAAAAATTGCTTAAATAATTGCTCCAGTCTTATGAAAACACGGATACGTTCGTTGAGCGGGAATTCATACGTAATAGTGTTATTCACAAACAATTTTATCCTGGCCGGCACTTAACGAAAGGTATGAATTGTGCAATTTTTTAACAGTTTCTGCAAGTTTGTCGTTGGTTTTTGACGTATCGATCAGGTCATGAGCATGTGTTATACGGTAAGTTCGCGATACTTGGCTATCAAGGATAGCTTGTATTTGTGCCAAGGGCATAGCGTCTCTTTTTTGTACGCGCTCGATTTGACTTTCTTCAGGACAATCAATCACTAATATTCTATCCACCAAGGCAATCATGTTCGTTTCAAATAATAAAGGCATACTAATAATACAATAAGCTGAGTTTAGCGATTTAAGTGTTGTTTGTATGGCTTGATAAATTAGAGGATGCAGTATAGATTCTAACTTTTGTTTTTGTAGTCTATCTGAAAAAATGACTTGGCCGAGTTTTTTTCTATTTAACGAGCCATCTATATTAAGCATATCTGAGCCAAATACTAGCTCTATTTCTCTAAGAGCAGGTTGCCCAACTTCGACCAGTAGGTGAGCTATAGTATCAGCATCAATTACCGGTATATTTAATTGTTCGAATAGCTTAGATACCGTGGTTTTTCCACAACCTATACCGCCAGTGAGGCCAATCTTTAACATGTGTTATAAGCCTGCGTAGCTTAAATAAACGTGATTAAGCTCACCGCCCCACAATAAAGCGATCCAGCCTGCGCTCGCTAAATAGGGCCCAAAAGGAATGGGCTTGTTGTGATGGTGTTTAGCAAAAACAATTAAGATGATGCCAATCATGGCACCTACCAATGATGATAATAAAATAATGATCGCTAAGTATTTCCAGCCTAACCAAGCACCAAATACCGCTAGTAATTTAAAATCACCATAGCCCATGCCTTCTTTACCAGTGGCTAATTTAAAGAGTTGATACACCGTCCAAAGTATTCCATAGCCGCCAATAGCACCTAAAATACTGGCTTGAGGTTCGGTGAATATTCCGAATAGGCTCAAAAATAAACCTAGCCAAAGTAACGGTAGGGTGATGTTGTCAGGGAGGAGTTGATGGTCTAGGTCAATAAAGCATAGTGCAATCAGTGACCATGTGAGCGCTAATGCACATAAGCTTTGAGTTGTATCACCAAAATGATAGGCGACAACGGCAGAGCTGATAGCGGTTAAGACTTCAATGAGTGGATAACGGGCTGCAATGGCTTTATTGCAACTAGCACAGCGACCTCTCAATAAAATATAACTGATAACCGGTATATTTTGATAGGGTTTGATGGCTGTATTGCAATGTGGGCAGCGGGATAAGGGCAGGGCGAGATTGAAGGGTTCAGAAAGTTCTGTTTCATCAAGCTCAATTTGTAAATAATCGGCACATTCCTTTCGCCAGTTTCGCTGCATCATGATAGGTAAACGATAGATGACTACATTTAGAAAACTTCCTACTATTAGGCCTACAAGCGCTGCTAAACTTGTTAGTAAATAAGGAATGGCTAATAGGGCGTCTATTTGTTGCATCATGATATATTGGAAGAGTGGTATTTCTATAGTCGCCAGAATACGTTGTTTTATTATTTTTTTCTAGTTGCTATTTCATAAGTTGGCGCGTTATCTAGTCTTAGGTCTTGCTTAGGTAGTTTGCAAATAGGGATAGTCATGATTTTATTATGCCTTTATGATAGATTGCAGGGCATACGACGATTTCTCTTTCAATTGCTAATTTTCTCGCATAAATCTGACAATTATGGCTGTAGATACTAGACCTAGTAATATTACCGTAAATAGTAAAGCTCAACTATTAGAGATAGTTATTGTAGGCGATTGGCTGTTAGAAAGTCAGATTCCTGATCTTGACCTTGTCTTAGCGCAATTGGGTGATGGTTCGCAGTTTAAGCAACTGGTTTTTTCTACTGAATCATTAGGGCGTTGGGATAGTTTGCTGATGACTGAATTAATAAGATTAATAGCTTATAGCGAAGAAAAAGGCATTTCTGTTGATATAAAAACCTTGCCTAGTGGCATTCAGGGTTTATTAAGTTTAGTTTCTGCCGTACCAGAGCGAGTTGGCGTTAGGCGACAATCGCTTCAACTTCCGTGGTTAGAGGTCATTGGCAATAGCAGTTTACACTTACAGAGTGATGTTAATGCTTTAATTATGTTTATCGGTAACTTGACGCTCAGTGTCTCGGCTTTTTTTAGAGGCAAGGCGCATTTTCGTTGGCTAGACTTATGGCGAAATATTCAAGATTGTGGCCCTTCTGCACTGCCTATTATTACCTTAATTAGTCTATTGGTAGGCTTGATTTTAGCTTTTGTAGGCTCGGTACAGTTAGCGTTATTTGGTGCCCAGCTTTATATTGCTGATCTGGTTGGTTTGGGCATGTCGCGAGAAATGGGTGGCTTAATGGCGGCTGTTATTATGTCGGGTCGTACTGGCGCATCTTACGCGGCACAATTAGGGACTATGCAGGTTAATAATGAGATTGATGCCTTAGAAACCATGGGTTTTGATCCTATGGAGTTCTTGGTCTTGCCTCGAGTCCTCGCGCTAATATTTATCATGCCCTTACTTTGTTTGTATGCAGACTTGATGGGCATTATCGGAGGTGCTCTCGTTACGGTGAATTTTTTTGAAGTATCCTTGGTGGAATATGTGAATCGTACCGTTAACGCGATTCATATGATGGATCTTTCGGTAGGGGTTTTTAAATGTGCTGTTTTTGGTGTCTTGATAGCCTTATCGGGTTGTATGCGCGGCATGCAATGTGGGCGCAGTGCCTCAGATGTGGGTGACGCGACGACTTCTGCGGTAGTGACGGGGATCGTTTTTATTGTTATAGCCGATTCTTTGCTGACTATCATCTGTAATCGCTTGGGAATTTAATTAATGAGTAGTCCGTGTCTTAGTATTAAGAATATGACCATGGCTTATGGTGATTTCATTATTCAGCGTGACCTAGATTTTACGATTAATCGTGGTGATATTTTTGTCATTATGGGGGCTAGTGGTTGCGGTAAAAGTACCTTATTGATGCATCTTATTGGCTTACATAGACCGATTGCTGGTGATGTGCTTTATGGTGAAGAAAGTCTTTGGCAGGCAGATTATAAAACTCGACAACGTTTATTGCAGCGGACAGGGGTGCTGTTTCAAAGTGGTGCTTTGTTAAGTTCTATGACGTTGGCTGAGAATGTTGCCTTGCCATTGACTGAGCATACCCGCTTAGGTGCGCAGCGTATACGTCAACTAGTCTCCTATAAGCTTGCTTTAGTGGGCTTGGCTGGTTTTGAAGATTACTATCCTGCTGAACTCAGTGGTGGTATGCAAAAACGAGCAGGATTAGCGCGCGCAATAGCCTTAGATCCTGAGATTTTGTTTTTTGATGAGCCCTCAGCAGGACTCGATCCTGTTAGTGCTAAGTTGCTAGATGATTTAATTCGTAGTCTGCGTGATCATTTGGGAGCCACAATAGTTATAGTGACTCATGAGTTAGCGAGTATTTTTGCTATAGGTACTTATTCGGTGTTTCTTGATATGGACTCTAAAACTATGATTGCTAGTGGTCCTCCTAAACAACTTTTGGCTGAATCGAATGATCCGAAGGTATTACGCTTCCTGACTCGAGGCGCATCAGAAAATCCAAGCTTTTCTGCAATAAAAACATCAGGAACATGAGGTTTTATGAGTAAACCAGTTAATCCTTATAGTATTGGTGCTTTTCTGGTGGGATCTTTGATTTTAATAATAAGCGCTATCTTGGTCTTTGGTGGCGGCCAGTTATTAAAGAAAAAATCTCAGTATGTGATTTATTTCGATTCTGCCTTAAACGGACTGAATGTAGGTGCGCCTGTTAAATTACAAGGTGTACAGATAGGCATGGTTAAGGAGATTTCTATTGAGCTTGATCAAAATGCTACGCGTATTACTAAGCCGGTGATCATTGAAATTGATTCGGAAAAAGTTTTAGACTCTGGAGGTCGTCCTTTAAAAGTTGCAATCTCTTTGGAGCAGCGTCAGAAAAATGCTAAGCAGTTGATAGATGCCGGTATTAAAGCCCAGTTGCAATCTCAAAGTTTATTAACTGGGCTATTGTATGTAGAACTCAATTTTTACCGCAACGCACCATTAAGTTTGACGGGTCTTAATTACAAAAATCTTCCCGAGTTACCCTCCGTTCCGACTACGGCAGATCAAATCAAAAACACGGCGGATGAATTGATAACGAAATTCCGTCAGTTACCTATTGAAGATATCGTTAAAGATCTGGCGGCAACCTTAAAAGAAATGCGCGAAATAGTTACTTCTGATGAGCTTAAAAAGAATCGGGTGGCCTTGGCTAATACCTTAATTGAAACTGAAAAGTTGGTAGCCAGCTTGAATCAGAATCTTTCTCCATTATTAATCAATATGAATGGTACGGTTGTTGATACGCGGGCTATGGTACAAGAATTTACCCATGAAATGCACCCAGTGTTACTGTCTACTGAAAAGACGCTTAATACGGCTACTGATGTCTTGAAGGAGTCTAAGCAGGCGCTAGGTTCGGTAGAGGCATTGACTGCCTCAGATGCACCTTTGTGGCAATCACTGGAATCTCTTCGAGATGCTGCGAATTCTACTAAAGCGTTGACGGATTATCTGGAGCGTCATCCAGATTCAATTATTTATGGAAAGGAATGACTACTAATGAGCTTAAAGATAAATTGCATCATGAGCAAGAAGGCTATATTTCCGCTTAGTTGTTTAGTAATAATGTTTTTTCTAAGTGCTTGCATGCGTAGTAATAAGCCCGTGCAGTTTTATAGGCTTAATGCTGGCACTACAATGCTAGATTCTATTCAGCTGCCTGAATCTACTAATCAAGCCGTAATAGGTTTGGGGCCTATACGTATTCCTGATTACTTGAATAGGCCGCAAATGGTTGTGGCCATTAGCGATAACCAGTATCAACTGTCTGAAGAACATCGTTGGGCAGAGCGTTTGGATCAAAATATTTCTTTGGCCTTGACTAAATTCTTACCCAGTCAGTTAGGTTCGAATCGAATCGTGCGTTATCCCTGGGCTCAACGCCAAGCTATCGATTATCAAGTCAGTATTGATATTATTGAGTTTAATATTGATGGTCTAGGGCAAAGTCGCTTAACCGCGCTATGGTTAATCAAGCGTAAAGATCAGCCTGATTTAAGTCGACGCTTTAATTACCAAGTTTCGGCATCAGCGACCGATTATGAAATGATGGTTGCTGCACAAAGTGTCTGCTTAACAAAGTTGGGGGAAGATATAGCTGTCACATTAAAGCAGTTAATGAAAGTAGATGCGGGTCATTAAAAAAGTCGCTTGATTGCTTTGGCTGCCCGCTTAAGGTATAGCTATCTAAACAAGGTTTAAATAAAAGCTTTAGCCGCGTAAACGCGACTAAAGTTGCTCCCAAGATAAGTCTTTTGTTCAAACTAGATAATTATTATTCCAAACCCATTTGCCCTGAGTCCTTAGTCTGCTCTCAGGGTAAGTGATTAAGTCTCACTGCTTGTCACGCCTTAAAGTAAGTGGTCATACTTCAACCATTAAGTTGTTTATGCAAAATAAGCTCTAGCACTAATTTGCTGCCAAAGTAAGCCAGTAATAACAATACAAAGCCAATCAGCGTCCATTGTATGGCAGTTTGTCCTCGCCATCCGTAGCGACTGCGTCCTATTAATAAGCCTGAAAAGATTATCCATGCCAATATTGATAAGACGGTTTTATGAACTAAGTGTTGGGCAAATAAATTCTCTATAAATAAATAACCGCTGACCAATGATATGGTCAGAAATATCAAGCCAGCTGCTAGCATTTGAAATAATAAGGCTTCCATCGTCTGTAGCGGCGGCAAGGATAAAACGAAGCGCCTAGGAGGATGGCTCCTTAATTGCTGTTCTTGAATGGCTAGTAAAATGGCTTGAAGTGCGGCAATGTTTAATAAACTAAAGGCAATAATAGACGTTAAGATGTGCGTGCTCATGGCCCAGTTGTGTTGAGCGATAGTGCGGGTTTCGTCTGCAAAATTGACGGCTAGTCCTAGCATTAGTGCGGCAATAGGAAATAGCGCGATACCTAATTTTTCGACAGGCTTATTGAGCGCCGCGACTAATAGTAATAGTGCAACTATCATGGCGATTAAAGAGCTTGTGCTAAAAAAACTAAAACTAAAGCCATTGTTTTGTAAAAAAATAGTGCTGGTATAAAAAAGATGGCTGATGACGGCAGTCCATGCCAAATAAAATGGATAGCGAGGTAATTGGCTTTGATTGATATGTCTAATAATCAGCGTAGTGCTTGCCAGATAAGAGCTGATAGACAAGGTAGCGAGTGCGGTCGTGATCATGGGATTAGCGTCCATTTTCTAGCTGGATAATTGTAGGCTGATAAGCTCTATCTATATCGTAGTCATAATAGAGCATTGTTAATGCTAAGGCGTGCAAAGATTTTAATGAATATGGTAATATACGCCGCTCAATAGTCCTAGTGCATTTGCACTACCGGGCAGTTTACCTATATTAATAATAAAGACCTGGATATGTTTGATAATTTAACCGATCGATTAAGTCTTACACTTAAAAAACTCAAGGGTCAGGGGCGTCTGACTGAAGATAATATCAAGGAAACGTTGCACGAAGTGCGGACGGCTTTACTTGAAGCTGATGTGTCCTTGCCTGTTGTTACGGACTTTATTGAGCGTGTCAAGACAGGTGCTTTAGGCCAAGACGTGCAAGCGAGTCTGTCACCAGGTCAGTCTATGATCAAAGTGGTTCAGGCTGAATTAGTTAAGGTGATGGGTGAGGCTAATGAAGCGCTTAATCTGAGAGCAGTGCCCCCGGCTATTATCTTAATGGCCGGTTTACAGGGTGCTGGTAAAACGACTTCAGTGGCTAAGTTAGGTCGTTGGCTGCAAGAAAATCAAAAGAAAAAAGTAGGTGTGGTCAGTACTGACGTTTATCGACCTGCGGCCATTAAGCAATTGCAAATGTTGGCCAATGAAGTGTCCTTGGATTTCTTTGAGAGTGATATCACTCAGCAGCCGATTGATATAGCACTTAATGCTATTGATGCCGCTAAAAGAAAGTTTTTAGATGTCATTATTATCGATACTGCCGGTCGTCTGCATATTGATGATGAAATGATGGGCGAAATTAAAGCGCTGCATGCGGCGATTAATCCTATCGAAACCTTATTTGTGGTTGATAGTATGACCGGGCAAGATGCCGCGATTACTGCAAAAGCCTTTAATGACGCACTGCCGTTAACAGGGGTTATTTTAACTAAAGCCGATGGTGATGCACGAGGTGGTGCGGCATTATCTATACGTCATGTCACCGGCAAGCCTATTAAGTTTATAGGTGTTGGTGAAAAGACCGATGCTTTAGAACCTTTTTATCCTGAGCGTATTGCTTCCCGTATTTTAGGTATGGGCGATATGCTAAGTCTTATCGAAGAGATTGAGCAAAAAGTTGATAAGGAAAAAGCAGAAAGGCTGGTTAAGAAGATTCAGAAAGGTCAAGGATTTAATCTGGAAGATTTTCGTGAGCAGTTGCAAGAAATGCAGCGCATGGGTGGCGTCGGTTCTATGCTAGAAAAGTTGCCAGGCATGAATGCCGTGCCTTCTGAAATGAAAGCTCAAATTAACGATAAAATGCTGGCTAGGCAGATTGCGGTTATTAGCTCAATGACCATGCAAGAGCGACGATATCCTGATTTGATCAAAGGCAATCGTAAAAAACGTATTGCTGCTGGTTGCGGTCAAGAGTTGCATGATGTTAATCGCATGTTAAAGCAATTCTTGATGATGCAAAAAATGATGAAGAAATTTAAAGCTGGCAATGTAGCCAATATGGTACGTGGTATAAAAAATAATGTTCGTGGTATGAAGCGTTAACTATATATTTTTAATGATAATTAGCTTGTAACTTGGCTCTGTTTTTGTTTTTTTCTAATTTGTACTTCACTTAAAGAAAAAATCGCGTAGAATAGGCCGATTAATAATGACCCAATGTTTTTAAGGAACTTAGATGGTAACTATTCGTCTTTCAAGAGGCGGCGCGAAGAATCGCCCTTTCTATCACGTAGTTGTAACCGATAGCAGAAGCGGCCGTGATGGTCGTTATATTGAACGAATTGGATTTTTCAATCCACTTGCTCGTGGTAATGAAGAAACACTACGTTTAGATTGTGCACGAGTTGATTATTGGAAAGCCAATGGCGCCCAACCTTCTGAACGCGTTGCTAAATTGATTAAAGACGCTCTTAAGGCTGCTGCCTAAGCTGTTGACTAAGCAAGCGCTAGTCAACGTTGGAAAGATTTCCGGCGTTTTTGGTGTTAAAGGCTGGGTTAAAGTGTTTTCTTTTACCGATTTTAGAGAGAATATCTTAAGTTATTCTCCTTGGTTGTTAATGAAAGACGGTGAAAGCAAACACGTTAAAGTCATTGATGGCAAGCTACAAGGTAAAGTAGTGGTTGCACAGCTAGACGGTGTTAATGACAGAGATTTGGCTGCTAGTTTTATGGGCTGGGATATTTTTATCACCCCTGAGCAATTGCCAAAATCAGCACAAGGTGAATATTACTGGTCTGACTTAATAGGTTTGCAGGTTGAAACCGATTTAGGTGTGTCATTAGGCATAGTTGATGGTTTACTAGAAACCGGTGCTAATGATGTCGTTATCGTCAAAGGAGAGCGGGAGCGGGTTATTCCGTTCTTACAAGGACAAACGATAAAAGCCATAGATCTTGATGCCGGCCGGATGATTGTCGATTGGGATCCTGATTTTTAAGACTGATTATGCGTTTTGATGTAGTCACTTTATTTCCAGACATGGTGAGCGCCGCAGCAAGTTATGGTGTAACCGGTCGAGCTATAGAGCGAAATATAGTTAGTTTGTCGGTATGGAATCCACGAGACTATACCCAAGACAGGCACCGCACGGTTGATGATAGGCCATACGGTGGTGGACCTGGAATGGTCATGAAATATCAGCCCTTGCATGATGCTGTTGTAAGTGCAAAGCAAGCGGGTCATGGCAAGGCAAAAGTAGTTTATTTAAGTCCGCAAGGTAAACTAATTACTCAAGCCATGTTAGCGAAAGCCTGTGATATCTCTCAGCTAATTTTAGTTGCCGGTCGCTATGAAGGTGTTGATGAGCGTTTTGTCGACATGGACTGCGACGAAGAATGGTCTATTGGTGACTATGTTATTAGTGGTGGCGAACTGGCGGCTTTGATAGTTATTGATGCTGTTACGCGCTTACTGCCTGGCGTATTAGGTGATGAGGCTTCGGCTCAGCAAGACTCTCATGCCGATGGTTTGTTAGATTGTCCGCATTTTACTCGGCCAGAACAGCTAGAAGGTTATGTAGTACCAGAGGTTTTACTGGGTGGTAATCATGCCGATATAGACCGATGGCGCATGAAACAGATGGTCGGCAGAACCTGGCAAAGACGGCCAGATTTATTACAAAAAAAGAATTTAAGTGCAGAGCAGGAACATCTGCTGCAACAATTTAAAAGTGAAGTTGAATAGGGTGTGGTTATGAGCAATATTATTGAAGAGTTGGAAAGAGAACAGCTAAGACAAATTCCTGAATTTAATCCAGGAGACACGGTTGTTGTTCAAGTTAAAGTAAAAGAAGGCGAGCGTGAACGTATTCAGGCTTTTGAAGGTATCGTGATTGCAAAACGTAATCGTGGTTTAAATTCTGCTTTCACCGTAAGAAAAATTTCTCATGGTACAGGTGTAGAGCGTGTTTTTCAAACTCATAGCCCTATTATTAGTGAGATTACTGTTAAGCGTCGCGGCGCTGTTCGTAGAGCTAAATTGTATTACTTACGTGACTTGACAGGTAAGGCTGCTCGTATTAAAGAAAAGCTATAAGGTTTCTTTATCGAGTTAAACTTAAAAAGGCAGTAGAGACAGGTCAAGACCTGTCTCTACTGCCTTTTTTATGCGCGTTTATTAATTCGTTAAGCTACAATCGCTGTACTATAAAAAGATTCAAGTGCTACTATCAATAAGGCTAGCAACTTATGGCGTGTAGATACTAGGCTTATCTTTCGCCTTTCGCCCTTTGTCTGCGCTTAGGACAGCCCTGTCTAAAAGTGAACGATTAAGCTAAACTGTCCCGTTTTAAATTAGTAGCCATCAATAATGAGCAAGCAAGAAAAATTCTTAACGATGACGGTGTTAATGACACCCGACATGGCCAATTTCTCGGGACATGTGCATGGTGGTTCTTTACTAAAACTATTAGATCAAGTGGCTTATGCCTGCGCTGCAAAATATTGTAAAAGTTATGTGGTGACAGCGGCGCTCGATCAAGTGTTTTTTAAACAGCAAGTCAATGTCGGTGAATTGGTCACCTTTGATGCACGTATCAATCATGTCGGTCGCTCTTCAATGGAAGTTGAAGTCCGAGTGGTAGCCGAACATTTAAGAACGCAAGAAAAACGCCATACTACTTCTTGTTTTTTTACCATGGTGGCCATGGATGAGCAGGGAAAATCCATAGCGATCCCTAGTTTATTGCTAGAAACTGAGGCTGAAAAAAAGCGTTATCAAGAGGCCGAACAACGTAAGGTCTTACGCCAAGTTAGTTTAAATAAAGAACAAAAACTTAGTGTTCATTTATCAGAAGGTGAGTTTTAAATGGGACTGCAAGAAAACTTCGAACAACTACCTTTAAAGGAGTTTGCTGAAAAAGCGTATCTGGATTATTCCATGTATGTGATACTCGATAGAGCTCTGCCACATATTGCTGATGGTTTAAAGCCCGTACAGCGCCGTATCGTCTATGCCATGTCAGAGTTAGGCTTAACCGCTTTAGCCAAGTATAAGAAATCGGCACGTACGGTCGGTGATGTCTTGGGTAAGTATCATCCTCATGGTGATTCTGCCTGTTATGAAGCCATGGTGTTAATGGCGCAGAACTTTTCTTATCGTTATCCTTTGGTTGATGGTCAAGGTAACTGGGGCTCACCTGATGACCCTAAGTCTTTCGCAGCCATGCGCTACACCGAATCTCGGTTAACCGCTTATGCTCACACCTTACTGAGTGAATTAGGGCAGGGCACCGTTGAGTGGGCCGATAATTTTGATGCCACTTTAAAAGAGCCGATCTTAATGCCGGCCAGATTGCCCAATATTCTGCTGAATGGCACGATGGGTATTGCCGTCGGTATGGCGACCGATATTCCTCCGCATAATTTGCGGGAAGTCGCTAGTGCTTGTATACAATTATTGGATGAGCCAGACAGTACCTTAGAAACCTTATTCAATTTTATCAAAGGCCCTGATTATCCAACCGATGCAGAAATCATCACCTCTGCTGAAGATATACAAAAAATGTATTTAACCGGTGGCGGCTCCATAAAAATGCGTGCTATCTATGAAGCTGAAGATGGCAATATCGTCATTACCGCCTTGCCACATCAAGTTTCTGGCTCTAAGTTAATGGAACAAATCGCCGCACAAATGCTGGCGAAAAAACTACCCATGATTGAAGATCTACGAGATGAATCAGATCATGAAAATCCTACGCGCTTATTAATCATACCTAAATCTAAACGCATTGATGTCGATGCGGTGATGTCGCATTTATTTACCACGACTGACTTAGAAAAAAGCTATCGCGTTAATATGAACATGATAGGCATGGATGGCAAGCCTAAGGTCAAAGGCCTGAAAGATATCCTAGTCGAATGGTTAGCGTTTAGGACGGAAACCGTAAGGCGACGTTTGCAATATCGCTTAGATAAAGTCTTAGCACGCTTGCATATCTTAGATGGCTTACTCATCGCTTATTTAAATATCGATGAAGTGATTGCCATTATTCGTAATGAAGACCATCCGAAGCCGGTTTTAATGCAACGCTTTGCTTTGACTGATCTGCAAGCCGAATCCATCTTGGATTTAAAGTTGCGGCATCTGGCAAAATTAGAAGAAATGAAAATTCGAGGTGAACAAGACGCCTTAGAAAAAGAACGAGCGGGTCTTGAAAAAACTTTAGCTTCACGTTTATTACTAAATCGCTTGATCCGCAAAGAAATTGAACATGATGCCGAGCAATATGGTGATGATCGACGTTCACCTATCGTATCCCGAGTCGCAGCCTTAGCCTTAGATACCACCGCTTTAATTAGTAATGAGCCACTGACGATCATCTTGTCAGAAAAAGGCTGGATACGCGCAGCTAAAGGCCATGATATTGATGTAGAAAGCCTAAATTATCGTTCAGGTGATAGCTTCTTAGATGCGGTTAAAGGCCGCTCTACTCAGGCTATTTATTTGTTGGATTCAACGGGGCGTGCTTATAGTACCTCAGCGCATGACTTACCTTCTGCACGTAGCCAAGGCGAACCTTTAACGGGACGACTTAATCCACCTGCAGGCGCTTTATTTACGCATTTATTAACCGGCAATCCAGATGATTGGTATGTAGTCGCTAGTCATTACGGCTATGGCTTTAGAGTGCAATTAAAAGAACTGTTCAGCAAAAATAAAGCCGGAAAGACTTTGCTTAACTTATCAGCCGGCGCTCAGGTGCTTAAGCCAGCAGCCATTACTGAGGACTCTGATTTATTGGCGGTGGTGACTTTACAAGGCCGTTTATTAATATTCCCCGTTTCTGATTTACCGGCCTTAGCGAAAGGCAAGGGCAATAAACTCATACAAATACCGACAGCTGATCTAAACAGCGCCAAGGATTATGTGGTTGCAGCGCTGGTCATTGCAAAGCAAGGCTCGTTAAAAGTTGTGTCAGGTAAGCGCTTTTTAACCTTGAAAGGTGTGGATATAGAACATTATCAAGGTGATAGAGCCAAGCGTGGCCTAGCGTTACCTAGAGGCTTTCAAAGGGTTGAGGGTTTGTTGAGTGAATAATAGCATTCTGGGGAATACTATATACTTTAGCCTAGCAAATCTTCAGTATAGCTAATATGGATAAGTATTTCAGGGTGCAGAGCCTCTATGCCAAGGCGCTTGAATGAGCTTTAACTAAACTTCCATGCAGGCAGAAAATTAAGTCTGCCTGCCTGGAGCTTAGCTTAACGGTTCATTAATTAAGGCACCATCTTTTCAACGGGATCAGAGAAGTTGTAGATACCCATTTTATTGGCCTCACTGCTCATAGCCGCTGCTTTAAACTCATATTTAATTTCGCTTTTTAGCTGTGTTAGCGTACCTTTTGAGCTTGACCATTGTTTGTTATACCACTCATTATTGTCCGCAGGCGCGGGTACTGGGCTGTACAGTATGATATAGCCGGAGGCATTGGGGATAACGCTGCATTCAATATGAATTTCACCGGGATTATTGCCATAAGTAACGGTTATAGTCGGCGCAGCTAATATTCCGATGGGTTCAGGGATTTTTGATAAAGGAAAACCTGAGCTTTCTAGCTTAACTAAATCGGCTTCTGCCGTTAAATTAACATAAGAGCCTAGGATAGAAAGAGCGTTCTCTAAGTTTAAGCGACAGGCATTTTTATAGGCTGTGTCTTGTTTACTGCCATCTTTAGCTTTTAGCAAGGCGTCTGCGTAAGTGCTTATAGTTTGTTGAACTGAGATTAAGGTAGGCGTCGGTTGACTAAAGTGGGCATTAATAGTCATTTTGTTAACAATATTTTGGGCGACATTGGCGATTTCATGATCTTTAACTTTAGCAAAACTGATGAGTGCTTTTTGTGTTTTCATATAATTTCTGCCTTGCTCGTGAGACGAGCCTGAAAAGTTTTCAATAATGTCTAAGCATAAGCGCTAGGTCAGTTGCTTAGGTTTGATAAGGTAAGATCTAACTTAATTTATGGCGTTACTTAGTGCTTGCTTGCCATAAGTCCTGCTTATAGACGCTTCAGAAGCGATGATATCAGTGTTGTTTAAGGTTTACTGGATAGCAGATAGACCCTTATCGGTAGGGGGTCGTCACTAGGCTACGAGTTATCATACCTGTATTATCGGGTAGCGTCTATACTCTATCGCAGATAATACCTTAAATGCTCCAGAACAAACCTATAGTGGCTATGGCGTTGATCTACGATGCTGGCCTTAGTCGTCTTCACTAGTCGATATGGCGTAATCCATAGCAGATTAGTTTCAACCGGTAGCAGGTTAGATGCGACCGACAGCAAGCTGTATTCAATCGATAGTAGAGTAGTCAGCATCGACAATAAAGCACGTTCTATCCACAGCAACATAAACACTATCTGCTGTGACCTAGCATTGATCTAGTAGAGATAGTTATGTGTCTCTAGCCTAGTCGTCTTACATTAAGCCTTAGTGGTTTGATAATGTTGTTATATCAGAGAGTTTTGGTCTTTAGTACATCGTTTCTAAGCATTTACTTGCGATAGTTACTACAAAGCTATTGGCGTAAATAAGAGGTGCAATTTTATCTTTTGACAACAAAGCTGATATAGCTCAATTTGTAGCTTAAGCAGTGCTATTAAAAGCTTCAATTTCTGTGAATGTGTCAGGTTTTTTTACACTTTATTTCTGACGTTTAGTTTTATGTTCATAGCTTAGCTAGGTGGTGCATGATCAAAGCTTAAGTCATGATCACGGGCAACATCAATTAGTTTCTTAAAAAGAGCTTTTATTGATCAATGTGTCAGGTTTTTTTACATATTTTCGTTACTATCAGCTTTAAAGGCACTAGTGTCCTGTCTATTAGGGTCTTAACTTATTGTAATATTATAGATAATTATTAATGGCTTAAATTTTGCATTTAAATGTGGTGTGCAGATTAGAGACGGCTATTTGTTAATGATGTGCAACAAGCTTTTTTAATGTTAATTGGATAGGAGAGTTTGAAATGAAAAATAATATTTTTAATTGGCTAGTCATAGGCACTTTAGTCGTGGTTAGTCAGCAAGTTTCCGCTAATATAGCGGGATGGACGACTATCGGTACTTCGGGTGTATCCTCCGCGACTGATGGAGTAGTCACTATCCCCTCACCGTATACCAGTGTTAATTGGATATCTACTGCAGGTGGTATTCTGGGAAATAATGGCGGTTATGGTGGTACAAATGGCTCTACTGTGACCTCGAATGCCTTTGCTGTGACGTCAGCAGGATCTGCTCTGACCTTCGCCTTTAATTTTGTGACTTCAGACGGTTTAGACACTAGAACTAATATTAACTATCCTGATTACGCTTGGGCTAATATATATAAGGCAGCTGATAATAGTCGGGTCGCTACCTTGTTTACAGCAACGACTAATCCTTCAGGAAATGCGGTGCCAGGTAATGGTGCATTCCTACCTAGTATCAGTGCCGCTATTAATCCTGCTACCTCCTGGTCGACTTCTACCGTTTGGTCACCCTTAGGTGCCTCTTCAGGTTTTTGTTCTGGTCAAGGTTGTGGCAATACCGGCTGGGTTAATGCTTTATATAACATTATTAGTCCCGGCAGTTATTACCTAGAATTTGGTGTAGCTAATGCTGTAGATCAAGCTGGATATACGGGGCTAGCTTTTGTTGGCAGTATTGTTGAGGGTGATCCGAATCAAAATGTACCTGAGCCAACCACGATTGTTCTCATGGCCATAGGTTTAGCT
This sequence comes from Crenothrix polyspora, assembly GCA_945902915.1. GTDB lineage: Bacteria > Pseudomonadota > Gammaproteobacteria > Methylococcales > Methylomonadaceae > Methylobacter_C. Next base: position 28,962 of record CAMDNJ010000001.1, read on the forward strand.
GCACTGGCAGTTCGTCGTCGTAGCTTAATTAGTAGTGCTGATATGCCTGGCGTTTTAAGGCTTTAAATAGTCTTAGCAATACCAGAAATAACTCAGCAGCTTTTAGTGGCATAGGCCACTAAAAGCTGCTAAAACGCTATGGTTTGGCTTATAAAACTATTAAGGTGTTACGACTAGCTTAAGAGCTTAAGCTTTATAAGAACCTTATTAACTAGCTTTACCTGCTTCAGTCGCAGCAAGTACTTCGATCAAACGGCCAGTAGTACATTCGTAGATATAACCATAAACAGGAATATCAGAAGGCACTAAGGCATGATTTTTAATACGTAACACATCTTCTAAAACACTTTCTTGTTGATCTTTAATGGTTAGCCAGTTGATGTATTTGCCTTCTGCAGAGCCATGGCCTTCACAGCTATCATGCCAGCCACTAGCATCGATAGACGCTGTTTTTAGGCTGCTGTTTAATAAATCGCTCATGATGTCATTATTAAATAATTCCATGCCACAGTTAGTGTGGTGAATAACAAACCATTCTTTGGTACCTAATAATTTATAAGAAATCACCAGTGAACGGATAGCATCATCACTGGCGCGACCACCGGCATTACGAATAACGTGTGCATCACCTTCTGAAAGACCTGCGTATTTTGCAGGATCTAAGCGAGCGTCCATACAGGTTAAAATAGCAAAATGTCTACCTGGAGGTAGAGGTAGTTCGCCTTTGACACCGAAATCATTAACATAATCACGGTTGGCTGATAATACTTCATTTAAAATCTTGCTCATAAATACCTCTTAATTATTATTAGGTTATAAAAAGAACCGCTGTATCTTACTGTTAACTGTTTGAACAAAATGCAGCAGTGTGCGCTACATTACAAAGTAAGCGCTTTGAAGTTTACCCTAAAAAAGGGATGAGACAACTAGTATTTGAGTTTATAAAATATGAGAAAAATAACTCAAAGCGTGACGGGGTTTATAAGCTCGTTACTCATGTTTCGAAGTTATCGAAGTATCTAAAGGTTTCGGTCGGGGTTGCAAACCCCGACCGGCATTGCTACTTGGGCGCTTTAAGTAACTTATAGCGCCGAAATTAGTTGGCTGTTAAACCGACCTAGCCAGTTGTTCAGCATAGCCGGTGTAAGTCCGTGGCGTTAAGGCCAGTAAGGCGGTTTTGGCATCATCAGGTATTTCAAGTTTTTCAATAAAGGCCTGCATTTGTTCTGGGCTAATGCGTTGTCCGCGTGTGAGTTCTTTTAGTTTCTCGTAAGGTTTTTCTATGCCATAACGACGCATAACGGTTTGTATAGGTTCTGCTAGCACTTCCCAGTTGGCATTCAAATCAGCTTCAATAGCATCAACATTAATTTGTAATTTCGAAATACCTTTTAAGCTGGCTTGGATGGCGATGCTGGTATGGGCAATGCCGACGCCAATATTTCTTAAGACCGTGGAATCGGTTAAGTCACGTTGCCAGCGTGATACCGGTAGTTTTTCGGCTAAAAAGCTAAACAAGGCATTGGCAATGCCGACGTTACCTTCTGAGTTTTCAAAATCAATAGGGTTAACTTTATGCGGCATGGTCGAAGAGCCCACTTCGCCAGCAATCACGCGTTGTTTGAAATAGCCTAAGGAAATATAACCCCAGATGTCGCGATCAAAATCTAGCAAGATCGTGTTAAAGCGTGACAAGGCATGAAAAAACTCAGCGATATAATCATGTGGTTCAATTTGGATGGTATAAGGATTAAATTGCAAGCCTAGAGAGACTATAAAGTTTTCGGCAAACTCCGCCCAATCAACATCAGGGTAGGCGATAGCATGAGCATTATAGTTTCCTACAGCGCCGTTTATTTTACCAAGCAAGGCTACCGCTTGTAGTTGGTCTTGTTGGCGTTGCATACGTGCAACCGTGTTGGCAAATTCTTTACCGACTGTAGTTGGTGTCGCCGATTGGCCATGAGTACGTGACAACATAGGTTGGTCGGCTGTTTCTATGGCCAATTTTTTAAGTGCATTAATACAGTCAGTGATTTGTGCTTGAATAACAACACGACCTTCTTTAAGCATTAAGGCATAAGACAGATTGTTGATGTCTTCTGAGGTACAGGCAAAATGGATAAACTCACTGACTTTTTCCAGTTCAGCGCAGCCGGCTATTTTTTCTTTAAGCAAATATTCAACGGCTTTAACATCGTGATTAGTGGTTTTTTCTATGTCTTTGACACGTTGAGCATCGGCTGCTGAAAAATCACTGATGATACTATTTAAGCGTTGGTTTGCATCAGCACTAAAGGGACTGACTTCGATGATTAAAGGGTGTTGAGCCAAGGCTTGCAACCAGCGAACTTCAACCAGTACGCGAAAACGGATCAAACCATATTCACTGAATATCGGGCGTAGTGCCTCTACTTTATCTGCGTAGCGACCATCAATAGGAGAAATAGCGGTGAGGGTAAAGTTAGTCATGATGTTTATGTCAAGTTTGAAAGAGTAGGGGTTTTTATAGGGTAAGTGTATCAAAAAATAGGCCATAGGCCTGTGCTTTGTTTGTATTCAATGGATGTGTGAATAGAATTAAGGTAAGGCTCAATAATAAACACTCTTTTATAGGATGTGCTGAACGACAGTGAAGCGCATCATTCAGTGGTTTATAAAAAAACAAATAATGAGGTCGCTATCGCGACGGTTGTTTGAATCGGGTTATCGCACCCGAGGGCGAGATACTTTCTTTTGCGCCGCCAAAAGAAAGTATCCAAAGAAAAGGCGGCTCGATTGCAGCTAGCTCCTACGCTCCTCGGTTTTGTCGGGGGTCGGTAGAGAGGGCGTCCTGCCCTCCTACCGCCTCGCGGCATCCATGCCGCGACCCTTTGGGCTAATCCCAACAAAACCTGCGGTGCTCGGCGCGGCAAACGAGAGTATAGTGACCTTACTGCGTAATGTTAGTTAGTAACTTAGATGCTAAACTAAAGACTTACGGTATTCGACCGCCTTTTTAGAGTCACATCTCCATGCTGGATATAATACAAATTCCCGTGTTAAACGATAACTACATCTATATGCTGCATGATAGCGTTAGCCTAGAAACCGCAGTGATTGATCCGGCATTGGAACAACCCGTATTGGCTGTATTGGCTGAGAAGGACTGGCAACTGAATTTTATTTTAAATACGCATCATCATTGGGATCATGTCGGTGCTAATTTAGCCTTAAAGCAAAAAACTGGCTGTCAGATTGTCGCCGCAGCATCAGATCGAGAGCGTATTCCGGGTATTGATGTCGGTGTTGAGCAGGGCGATGTGTTTTCTTTAGGTGAACATCAGGCTCAGGTTATACAGACACCAGGTCATACCAGTGGTCATGTGGTTTATTATTTTGCGGGGGATCAAGCTTTGTTTTGTGGTGATACCTTGTTTGTTATGGGCTGTGGTCGCTTATTCGAAGGTACACCGGGGCAAATGTATGCGTCCTTACAGACTTTGAAAGCATTACCGCCGTCAACACGCGTGTACTGCACCCATGAATATACTTTGGCTAATGCTGAGTTTGCCTTAAGCATAGAGCCAGATAATAGTGATTTACAACAAAAGTTCTTAGCTGTGGCAGAACTTAGAGCCACTAATAAACCGACAGTCCCCTCTACGATTGCTGAAGAAATAGCCACTAATCCCTTCTTTAGAGTGGATAGTATCAATATACAAAAAGAGCTGGGCTTAGAAGGTGCTGCAGCTGATGTTGTGTTTGCAGCTTTAAGGCAGCGTAAAGATGATTTTTGATGATTCCCACGTAGAACGTACTAAGTTGGAGTAAAACAGCTTTAGCTGTTTTACAAAGCAATAGCTAAAGCTCAGCACTCCAAGCTTGTAGGCCGGATAAGCAAAGCGCATCCGGCAGCAACGCTGGATGCGCTTTGCTTATCCGCCCTACATAACTTAAGGCGCCGTAAAGATGATTATTGACGGGGTTATGATTCCCTCGTAGAACGTGTTTCCATTAAATTAAGATGGAGTAAAACAGCTTCAGCTGTTTTACAAAGCAATAGCTGAAGCTATTGCACTCCAAGTTTTATACTGCTTAGCTTAATGGTAATCATAATCAACCTTTACGCTTTAGGGCGCATATGTGGAAATAACAACACATCACGAATAGAGGGCGCATCGGTAAATAACATCACCAAGCGATCTATGCCTATGCCTTCGCCCGCAGTTGGTGGCATGCCGTGTTCTAAGGCGATAATATAATCAGCATCAAAATGCATGGCTTCATCATCGCCGGCTTCTTTTTCTTCAACTTGTTTTTGAAAACGTGCTGCTTGATCTTCAGCGTCATTTAACTCGGTAAAGCCGTTGGCGATTTCTCTACCACCCACAAAAAACTCAAAGCGATCGGTGACATGAGGGTTGTCATCATTACGTCTTGCTAATGGAGACACTTCAACAGGATAGGCAGTAATGAAGGTTGGATTCATCAAACGGCTTTCTACGGTTTTCTCAAAAATCTCAATTTGTATCTTACCCAAGCCATAACCGTCTTTAACTGGAATCTTTAAGTTTTGGGCAACGCTAAGAGCGGCCTCACGACTATCAAGATCAACGGCTGTTAAGTCAGGATTAAAGTGCAGGATAGACTCAACCACCGTCATGCGATCAAAGGGTTTGCCAAAATCATAGGTTTCACCTTGATAAGTGACTTCTGTTTTACCCATCACTTCTAAGGCAATACCTCGCAACATAGCTTCGGTTAAATCCATTAAGTCATGATATTCAGCATAGGCTTGATAAAACTCCAGCATGGTGAATTCTGGATTATGGCGCGTTGATAAGCCTTCGTTACGAAAGTTACGGTTGATTTCAAAGACGCGTTCAAAGCCACCGACGACTAAGCGTTTTAAATACAGTTCAGGTGCTATACGCAAAAACATGTCCATATCAAGGGCATTATGATGCGTGGTAAAAGGACGCGCGGTCGCTCCACCAGGGATGACTTGCATCATAGGGGTTTCAACTTCTAGGAACTGACGTTCAAGCAGAAATTGGCGGATATAAGCGACTATTTTAGAGCGAATTAAGAAAGTATCACGCGATTGCTCGCTCATGATTAAATCTAAATAACGCTGACGGTATTTGATCTCTTGATCGGCAAGGCCATGAAACTTTTCAGGTAAGGGTCTTAAGGCTTTAGTTAATAGCCTGATATCATCGACCTTAACACTCAATTCACCGGTTTGGGTAACAAAGAGCACACCTTCCGCTCCGACAATGTCACCAATATCCCACTTTTTAAACTGTTCGTTATAAAAGCCTTCGGGTAGGGTATCTCTAGTGACATAAAGCTGAATCTTACCGGACATATCTTGGATATGAGCAAAACTGGCTTTACCCATTACTCGGCGAGTCATGATTCTGCCTGCCAGTTTGACGCGCACCGGTTCGGCTTCTAGGTCTTCTTTAGTTATGTCGCCATATTTAGCAAACAATTCCCCTGCAACCACATTACGACGAAAGTCGGTAGGAAAGGCGATGCCGCCGTTTTCACGTAGTTCATTTAATTTGCTACGGCGTTGTTTAATTTGTTCTTGTTCGTCTTGTTGGTTGTCTGACATGGGATTTAGTAATTAAATAATTAAGTAAAATAACGGTGGTTGATTCAGACTGCTTAGAGTCCGCTTTTTAGACTAGCTTCAATAAACTGATCTAAATCGCCATCAAGCACGGCTTGAGTATTGCCGGTTTCCACGCCAGTGCGTAAATCCTTGATACGCGATTGATCTAGCACATAAGAACGGATTTGGCTGCCCCAGCCTATGTCGGATTTGGTATCTTCTAAGGCTTGAGCTGATTCACTACGCTTACGCATTTCCAGTTCATACAGCTTGGCTTTTAATTGCTTCATAGCGGTCGCACGATTTTTATGTTGCGAGCGATCACTTTGACATTGTACGACGATACCCGTTGGGTTATGAGTCATACGCACAGCAGATTCAGTTTTATTGACATGCTGGCCACCCGCACCACTGGCACGATAAACATCCACGCGTATATCGGCCGGGTTGATGTCGATATCTACGTCGTCATCAATTTCTGGTGAAACAAACACGGAGGCAAAGGAGGTATGCCTACGATTGCCAGAGTCGAAGGGGGATTTTCTGACTAGCCTATGTACACCCGTTTCAGTACGTAACCAACCAAAGGCGTATTCACCTTCAAAGCGAATAGTGGCACTTTTAATGCCAGCGACATCACCTTGTGATTCTTCAATAAGTTCGGTTTTAAAGCCTTTGCGTTCACCCCAACGCAAAAACATACGTTCGATGATGGAAGCCCAATCTTGCGCTTCTGTACCACCTGAGCCAGATTGTATATCCAAGAAGGCGTTGTTAGGATCCATTTCACCAGAAAACATACGTCGAAATTCAAGATCAGCGACTCTTTTTTCAAAATGCGCTAAATCATCGATTACGGTTTCTACGGTTTCTTCGTCATCTTCTTCTATGGCCATTGCTAGTAGTTCTTCGGCATCTGCCAAGCCACGCTCTAGGTCATTAATGGTGTTAACAATGACTTCCAATTGTCCGCGTTCTTTACCTAAGGTTTGTGCGAGTTCCGGATTATCCCAAATCTTAGGGTTTTCTAGTTCTCGTAAAACTTCGACTAAGCGTTCATTCTTAACATCAAAGTCAAAGATACCCCCTAAGGGAGTCACCACGAGTTTTTAAGTCGGCTATTTTATTTCTAATCGGATTTATTTCTTGCATGGTGTTGCATTTTACCTATGACAGTCGATAGCCAATGCCAGTAAGCATAGCTCGATGAAAACTTTAAAAAGGCTTGATTATAAACTATAAGCGGCTTGCATTCATGTAGAACTTGGCTCGATGTTATATTTAGCTTGAGTATAGTGTGGTGTTTGCTGTTAATCAACTTAGGGGTAAATGCCTACGGTAGTTCTTAACTAAATAGAGTATCGACAAAATTGGATTGCTGTTTTGTTTATAAGCTAAAATGCGCATCTAACAATATATTAAATGATTTGATAGTCATTGGTTTTTAACATATAGGCGTATTTGATGAAGATCATAGCTTTATACAGTATCAAGGGCGGTGTCGGTAAAACTTCAAGCGCGGTTAATTTGGCCTATATTTCTGCCAGCAAAGGCTATCGCACCTTGGTTTGGGATTTGGATCCTCAAGGCGCTAGCAGTTATTATTTTAGAATTAAACCTAAAATTAAAGGTGGCAGTAAAGACCTTATAGCAGGAAAGCGAGATCTGGAAGGCTTGATAAAGGGGACTGATTTTGCAAATTTAGATTTGTTGCCTGCGGATTTCTCATTCAGGAATTTAGATTTAGTTTTGGATGCCAAGAAGAAGCCTACCGCACAAATCAGAAAATTACTTAAACCCTTGGCTGATGACTACGATTTTATTTTCCTAGATTGTCCTCCGAATATTTCTCTACTGTCAGAGGCAGTATTTGCTGCGGCTGATATTTTATTGACGCCTATTATTCCGACGACCTTGTCTTTACGAACGCTAGAGCAGCTGAAAGCTTTTATAGCAGATAATAATATAGATAATCTTGCTTTGATTCCTTTTTTCTCCATGGCCGACCGGCGAAAAAAGCTGCATAAAGATATTATGGAGAACTTAATTAAGAACCATCCTGAGATATTAACAACAGCGATTCCTTATGCCTCTGATATAGAACGCATGGGGCTGGAACGTCAACCTTTAGGCGGTTTTATGAATAAAGGCAAATCTATGGATGCTTATCATGAGTTGTGGCAGGAAGTCATGATGCGTGTTGACCCATAATAATGCTTGAGTTGGTCCTTGGGGAGCTGAAAAAATGATCACTATTATTCAGCGGGTCACTATGGCAAAGGTGACGGTTAATGATCAGGACATCGCAAAAATTGATGTTGGTATTATGGCTCTGCTTGCTATAGAAAAAGACGATACACCTAAAGAGACTGAACGCTTGCTGGAGCGGATTTTAAATTTTAGGATTTTTGCAGATGAGCAAGAGCGCATGAATCTAAGTTTGAAGGATATTAAGGGTGGATTATTGATCGTGCCACAATTTACTTTAGCAGCCGATACCCAAAAAGGTAATCGTCCTAGCTTTATTTCAGGTGCAGCTCCAGAACAAGCCCAGCAATTATTTAGTTATCTGCAACAATTTGCTTTAGGGGTTTATCCAGCGGCGCAGTTCGGACAGTTTGGTGCTGATATGCAAGTCTCGTTAATTAATAATGGTCCTGTTACCTTTACTTTACGAACCTCTAAATCGTAGTGATTATTTACTGAAGTTACGCAGTATCGTTACTTTATTCTCGTTTGCCGCGCTGAGCACCGCAGGTTTTTTTGGGATAAGCCCGAAGGGGCGCGGCATGGATGCCGCGCGTCGGTAGGAGGGCAGGACGCCCTCTCTACCGACCCCCGACAAAACCGAGGAGCGCAGGAAGCAGCGGCAACCGAGCCGCCTTTTCTTTGGATACTTTTTTTTGGCGGAGCAAAAGAAAGTATCTCGCCTTCGGGTGCGATAACCCGATTAAAACAACTGTCGCGATAGTGACCTCATTATTTGTTTTTAACAGCTGAATGGTTGCGCAACATTAATTTTAAACTAAAGTAGAACCCCGTTATGGAGATAGATCCGAGTATTGATGAAGCCTGGATGCGTTATGCTTTTAGATTGGCTCAACGAGCCGAAGAACAGGGTGAGGTACCTGTGGGTGCCATCATTGTAAAAGATGAACGTTGTATTGCTGAGGGTTGGAATGAGGTCATTGATCGACATGATCCAACGGCTCATGCTGAAATAGTAGCCTTAAGAACGGCCGGTTTGGCTTTGGAAAACTACCGTTTAGGTGCGGTTACGCTTTATGTAACCTTAGAGCCTTGTGTTATGTGTATGGGAGCCATGAGCAACGCGCGTATTAATCGGCTGGTATTTGGCGCTTATGATGCCAAACGAGGCGCTGTTTGTAATGCCTTGAGCCTTAGCGACGCCAGTTTTTTAAATCATCATATTAACTGGGTCGGTGGGGTTTTAGAGCATGACTGCTCTGGCTTGTTACGTGACTTTTTTAAAGCTAGGCGTTGATTAATCTTCACGTAAGTCTTTATAGCGATTAATTAAAGCATTGGTAGAGCAATCATGAGTGGTAATGAGCTCATCATTTTTAAGTTCTGGTAAAATAACACCAGCTAGTACTTTACCTAATTCCACGCCCATTTGATCAAAGGAATTAATGTTCCAAATGATACCTTGCACAAAAATTTTATGTTCGTAAAAGGCGAGTAAGGAACCTAGGTTTTTAGGCGTCATTTTATTAAAAAGAAAAGAGTTTGATGGTTTGTTACCGTCAAATACTTTTGAGGCCACTAACAAACTATCAGTTTGTTGCTCTGGGCTTAGTTTCTTTTTAACTTCTTCTTCAGTGAGACCATTCATTAACGCTTCAGGTTGAGCCAGGAAGTTTGAAATTAAAATATCATGATGCTCAGGAAGTTTGTAGTGACTGTTGGCCGCCGCTAAAAAATCACAAGGTATTAATTTAGTGCCTTGGTGTATCAGTTGAAAAAACGCATGTTGACCATTAGTGCCGGGCTGTCCCCAAATGATAGGGCCGGTGTGATAGTCGACTTTTTCGCCTTGTAGATTAATGCTTTTGCCATTACTTTCCATGTCGCCTTGTTGAAAGTAGTCGGCAAAATAACGCATAGATTGATCATAAGGCAATAAAGCATGAGATTCTGCATTAAAGAAGTTGTTATACCAAACGCCCAGTAAGGCCATGATGACAGGTATGTTGTCTTCAAAAGGCGCGTTAAAGAAGTGGCAGTCGGCTTCGTAAGCACCTAGTAAGAGTTCTTCAAAGTTATCCATGCCTATATATAAAGCAATGGATAAGCCTACGGCTGACCATAGAGAATAACGACCACCTACCCAATTCCAAAACTCAAACATGTTGTTGGTATCAATACCAAATTCGGCCACATTTTTCGCATGAGTTGAAATGGCGACAAAGTGTTTGGCAACAGCTTGTGAGTCTTGTGCTTCAGCTAGAAACCAGGTTTTGGCTGATTTTGCATTCATCATGGTTTCTTGAGTATTAAATACTTTGGAGGCAATGATAAAAAGAGTGGTTTCTGGCGAAAGACATTTTAAAACTTCAACAATATTGATTTGATCAATATTAGAGACATAATGAACTTTTAAAGACGCGGAGCTATAAGGTGATAAGCCCATCGAAACCATTTTTGGGCCTAAGCCTGAGCCGCCTATGCCAATATTGACCACGTCAGTGATGGCTTTTCCGGTATAACCTTTCCATTCACCCGAGCGTACGGAGGCACAAAAACTACGCATTTTTGTGAGTACCCGATTGATATCAGGCATCACGTCTTGCCCATCAACATAAATAGGTTTATTAGATCGATTACGTAGAGCAGTATGAAGAACGGCTCTATGTTCGGTGGTGTTGATTTTTTCACCGGAAAATAGTGCTTTAATTTTTTTATCTAGTTCTGCTTGCTTAGCAAGATCAATTAATAATGTCTTGGTTTGCTCTGTTATTCTGTTTTTGGAATAATCAAAAAGAATTTCATTAAATTGGATAGAAAACTTGTCGAACCGATTGATGTCTTTTTTGAAAGCATCACGCAGACTATCATTTTTGGTTAGTTCATAATGATTTTGCAAGGTAATCCACGCTTTTGAGGTTGTCAACGACGACATGTTTAAGGCTCCGTTTAAATTAATTAGCTTAAGTCTACGAAAAGCAAGAGCGGATAGCAATAGCACAATAATTGTATTGCTATTTACTGATATTAAGGTAAACCTTATTTATAAGGTAACCTTAGCTTAAAGTACTCATTTACAATGAAGGCCTAAGTTACTTTATATTAGGGTAGTTTTTATGTGGATTGATAGCTTGATGAAATAATGCTTGCCTCAAGCAGTCTATAAATAAAGTTCTTTTGTGCCAGCCATAGTATCAATGATCCATAGTAATGTTGATAGAGGCGTAGATTTCTATCAATTTCTTTATTTAGCCCAAGGGGTGTGCTAGAGTCTGCATTGCTATAGCTCTGATCCATAGCTGTGCACATTATTTTTGACTAAAGCAAGCATAATGGTGCATAAAAACGTTAATATATAATAATAAGTATTTATTGAAACAGGAAGGTATTATGAACACAGCGCAGTTATTTAAGAAGGTTTACCTTGTACTTTTGGGGGTGTTGTTCTCGGCATCAGTATGGGCGCATGGAGGTGCAGCAGGTACCGATACGGATCAATGTAAATTTGAATTACAACCTACACATTGGATTCATTACACAGCTTATCAACCTAAGGCGTTTCCAGCCGAAGAGTTTTGCGGTAACTTACCAGGTATAGATACTTTAACTCAGTTAGTTTTCGACTATCAGGACATGAAATATAGAAACATGTTGGTTGAGTTTGAAGTCACTAAAGAGCCAGAAGGTACGCGTGTATTTTTCTTGCCTAGTGCTAAGCATAAAAAAGGCTCTATTAACTTAGAATTGCCAAATGGTGTGCCTGAGGCAGGTCAATATTTGATCCATATTACTTTGGTGCCAGATCCAACTGATACTGAAAATCGCACCCAAGGTGAAAGATTAGATGTACATATGGGCTTTAAAGCCGGTGGTGGACAGCAAGTTAGCAGAAACAGTATGCTACTTTATGCGTTTTTTGCTTTTGCTGGTTTATATGTGTTGTATCTATCAAATGCTGGTTTTAAACGTAAAGTCGATGAAATCATTGGAAAAGTTAAAGATTGATTAAATCGCCGTAGTCATATTTGCATAATTAACCTTGATAGGCCAGTTGTGCACTTTGTAGTTATTCAGCCCCTTTTTTTCAAAGTGGGGCTGAATCATTACAAAAATGGAGTGCAATAGCTTCAGCTATTGCCTTTTAAAACAGCTGAAGCTGTTTTACTCCAACTTAACTTAATGTGAGTGCTTTGTAGAGGGGGTATTGTGTAACAAACTCCCCTAATCCCTCTTTTCTAAAGAGGGGGGACTGAATAATTACTGCACTTTTCATCGTATTTAGGTACAACTGGCCCTGTCTTGACTAGGGCCGATTTTGTTAAGAATTAAAGAGGAAATATAAAATGGTAAAGTTATTGTCGGTTGGTGTGCTGTTGATGCTTTTTTCTGTGCCTGTGTTGGCTCAAGATTATGAAGATCATGACGGTATGCTTATGAATCACGGCGATGGCCATCTGATGGACATGGCGGGCGGTATGGTAATGGGGCAAAATGCCGATACTTTACCAGGCGGCTGTGATCGCATCTCAGAAACCAAAGAAATTACCGTACATGCAGGACACAAATATGCCGAGAAGTTTCCCGGCAGAATGTTCGCATTTGATACTCAGGAATTTAACTTCAAACCTTGTACTAAGCTAACGGTGCATTTTGTTAATGAAGATAATATACGTCATCAGTGGATGATGCATGGATTACCCAAATATTTATACCCTAAAGGTATGTTTCACTTAGAGGCTTCAGGTCCTTCAAAAATATCAGGAACCTTGATATTACCGCCGGGTGATAAAACCTATTTAGTGCATTGCGATATTGCTCAGCACATGGAAAAAGGCATGAAAGCCCAACTCAAAGTGGGTAAAGGCGATGGTGATTTACCCAGTATTCCCGGTGTAACTGCGTATATTGTCGCAGATGATTACAAAGCTACCTTGCCTGAGTTAGCCATTAAAGCTGAGGCCGAAGCAGCGACTGCAGCTAAAGCCGTTGCAATAGCGCCGCCAGTAAAACCCGTTGTGAAAGCACCCGCGCCAGATGATTCAAGTATTACCGGCGTAACTGTCATCGGCTTAGCCATAGGGCTACTGATGGCGCCTTTTTTAGCACGTAAATTTAAAGGTATGAGTGCTGCAGAAGTAGTTACTTATGTTTTTGATTTACTAAGAACCAGTTTTGATTCATTAGTAAAGTGGTTAGCTAGCTTAATGACGATCATTATTGCCAATAAGCATAAGTTTTTGCTTAAAAAATAAAGATTAATAAAGTGAAGCCCTGTTATCTTTGGTTACAGGGCTTTTTTTTGAGAGAAAAATGCTAGAAACATTAACGGGTATTTGGGGGCTGTTTATCAGTGCCTTTATATCTTCTACGATAGCCCCCGGTGGATCAGAAGCTGTTTTGGCTTATTTGGTATCAGAAGGTCATCACCCCATTATTCAATTGCTAGCAGTTGCTACCGTAGGTAATACCTTAGGCGCTATGACGACTTGGGGCTTAGGTGTTATGGCGGCTAAAAAATTCCCCGTCGCTAAGTTATTACCAGAAAAGAAACAAAAGGCCTTGGCATTAGTTAAAAAAAGAGGCGTTTGGATATTATTTTTTTCTTGGTTACCTATTGTCGGTGACGCCTTATGTTTTGCCGGTGGTTGGTTAAAGCTGCCGTTGTTGCCTGCTTGTTTAGTTATTTTGATAGGAAAGCTGGGGCGATATGCAGTGCTTGCTTGGGTGTTTGTATGATATTAAGGGTAATGATTTTGTTGATTAAAAAACTAAGAGGTTGTTGTGCTACGCCATTTCCCTATTAAAGGTATTCTCTATCCCCATAAAAAGCGTGATTATGTTATAGCCATTTTTACTTTTTTTTGTGTAGCGGTCTGTTTGATTAGTGATGCCAGCGCCAGTATAGAAAAACAAAATGCACTCGGTGTCAGTGGTTGGGTTTTTTTAATCGGCTTATTGCTGGGTGAAAATAGAGAAGTCAGAATGCAAGTGGTTATTGCGGTTATTTTTGCGACCATTGGTGAACATTTTGCCTCACCTTACATGGGTGGTTATACTTATCGTTTCGGTAACGTGCCCTCTTATGTACCTCCAGGGCATGGTATGGTGTATTTAACCGCAGTGGCCTTGGCTCGTTCGGGTTTGTTTTTACGTTATGCCAGAGAAATTACTGTATTTGTTCTAGCCGTATGTGGCCTGTGGTCATTATGGGGAATTAGTGGTATTCCAGAGCAAGGTGATTATGTTGGAGCTTTGCTGTTTTGCGTATTCTTGATTTATCTATTTAAAGGCCGTTCGCCTATGGTTTATCTAGCGGCTTTTTTTATTACCACTTGGCTGGAATTAATTGGTACGGCTGTGGGAACATGGAAATGGGCAGCGATTGATCCGGTTTTACACTTACCGCAAGGTAATCCTCCTAGTGGTGTTGCAGCTTGGTATTGTTTAGTGGATGCAGTGGCTATAGGTGGAGCGCCCATTATCTTAAATGGTTTCAAAACGGCACGAGAAGGTTTTCGATCTGTCAAAGCTAGAAAGGCGGCGTATCAGAGCTTAGGCAATGATTAGTGTGTGATACGATAGCGACAACATCATTGTTCAATCGAACTGACATTAACGTTTAACAAAGAGAAATAATATGGACCGTCGTGATTTTATGCGTTTAAGTACCTCTGGTGTAGTGGCTGGTTTAGTTGCTCCTACTATGGCTTTAGCAAATACTTATAAACCCGTCAAAGGTACAAGTGATATCTATTACACCAAGGAAGATGCTGGTCGCTGGAGTGGTAAAGTAGCCACACATTTACCTAGTATTGATATAGAAAAAGTAGGCAATGTGGTTACAGTAAAAGTAGTCACTGCTCATGAAATGAAAGGCTACGAACACTATATTGTTAAGCACGTATTATTAGATAGTAATCAGAAGTTTTTAGATGAACATCTGTTTGATCCCACTAAAGATAGCGCTGCTTTATCGACTTTTACACTAAAAGACTATAGCGGCACGCTTTATGTGCTGAGTTTATGTAATAAACATGATCTTTGGTTGAATTCAGCTGAAGTATAAATAAAAGGGCAACCTGCTCGATGGAATAAGTCTGCTTATTCTCTCAAACTACTATTGATGCTTTTTAAATAACGGACTACAAATCTTTGCAGCCTAATCCAAAAAGAATTTTAGTCATTGCTATGCGATTTCTGGGGGACGTGTTATTAACGACCCCCTTAATACATTCATTAAAGCTAGCCTTTCCTGAAGCTCAAGTAGATGTGCTGGTATATGCTAATACCGCTGCTATGCTTGAAGGCAATCCCGATATACATCAAATAATAACCACGGTTAACCGGCCAAAGTTTGCAGATTATCGACGATTGTTGCCTCAGATCTTTAGGCGTTATGATCTTGCTATGGTGATTCAGGCCGGAGATAGGCCGTTTCTATATGGCTTGCTTGCTACCTCTAAACGAGTTGCGGTTGTGCCAATAAAAAGCACTACTGGCTGGTGGAAACGTTACTTTGTGCAACATTGGCTTGAGTTTGATGACAACACTCACACCGTATTGCAGAATTTGAAGTTACTGGATGCGCTCAAGATTAAAAAACATTTCACTTTGATTCCTCCGCAATGTAACGATACTGAACAACTGGTCAAACAATATCCTTTTTTAGCCTCTAATAACGGTTATGTGGTCCTACATCCGCATCCGCAGTGGACTTATAAACAATGGACTGTTGAAGCTTGGATAGAGCTAGGACATTACCTGCATGATCTGGGCTTGACCTTGGTGTTATCGTGTGGACCTGCACAGCAAGAGCTTGATTATGTCACGGCTATTCAAAGCCAATTACCTGAGAGTACAGTTAATCTGGCGGGTTTAGTATCTTTGGCTCAATTGGCTACCATCATTACCCAAGCAAAATTATTTATAGGCCCTGATACCGGTATTACTCATTTAGCAGCGGCCACCGGAATTCCAGTCATTGCGCTTTTCGGACCGACTAACCCGGTAAAATGGGCGCCTTTCCCAGCAGATTATCAGTCAGAAATTAATCCGTTTAATAAAATTGGCGATCAACACGTCAATAATGTTTTTTTAATTCAGGGTAAGGGTGACTGTGTACCCTGTGATTTAGATGGTTGTGATCGCCATCGCTTAAGTTATAGCGATTGCCTTAGTCATTTACCTAGTAACAAAGTAAAAGTTATTGCTTTGACGATAATACAAAAATAAATCATATAATTGCGGATAACTATTTTGAATAAAACACTTAATGAAACGATTGGGAAATTACAGGTTCTAGTGTTTAAGGCGGGAGCGGTAACTATTTCCTTATTTATTGCTGCGATTTATTTTTCTACCAGTTTATCGAGTATATTGTCGGGATTATTGTTAGTGCTGTGCTTGCTTGCTGGTCAATATAAGACCCTATCAGAAATATTAAGGAACAATTTGGTTGCATCCAGCTCACTGTTGCTCTTTGCTTTTTTTATAGTGGGTTTGAGTTACAGCAGCGTAAGTAATGCAGATGCTTTTTCGATGCTGTTAAAATATAGAGAGTTGATATTTATTCTCCCGTTAACGGTTTTTCTAAGTACGGAGCGTTATCGAAATTGGGCCTGGAATGCTTTTATTATTTCATCAGTGCTGATATTGGTGATCTCTTATTTAATGCATTTTGGTATTTTGAATTTAAATCATCAGGGCGACCCTACTTTTAAAAGTCGTATTACTCATAGTATATTTATTTCATTTTTTGGCTTTTTTTGTGCTCATAAAGCGTATGACGAAAAAGCTTATCAAAAGTTATATTGGCTGTTGTTTATTGCTTGTGCTTATAACTTGTTCTTTATAGTTGAGGGACGTACAGGACAATTAATTGCTGTTTTATTAGTGCTTTTGTTTGCTGTGCAACGTTTTACTAAGCGAGGACTTGTCATGACAGTCTTTGTTGTGGGTATCTTAATGCTACTGTTTTTAAATTATTCAGATAAAGCGACACGATTTAATGAGGGTGTCGTTAATATGCAATCAGATTTAAAACCTGGGCCGGAGCAATCGCAAACCTCAATGGGGCAGCGCTATATGTTTTGGCGATATTCTATGGAATTGATTGCTGAAAAACCTTTGTTGGGTCATGGCACAGGGAGTTTTGCAAAAGAATATGAGCGGATTACTAGCACTGAAACAATGAAAGCAAAAAATCCTCATAATGAGTTTTTAATGATTAGTGTTCAATTAGGTGCTGTAGGGTTATTTATTTATTTAGGTTTTTTGGCTAGTCAGTATTATTTGTCGAAAAAATTAACTAATCAAAAAAAATATGTAGCCCAGGGATTGTTACTTACTTTAATTATAACCAGTCTATTTAATACGCCGATTATGGATCATACCGAGGGGCACTGGTTTGTTATGATGATAGCCTTATGTTTTTCCTCATTATCCACTGATCTTAAGGCTGAAATAAAGCATGCTTAGTGTCATTGTTATAACCAAAAATGAAGCCTTTCATATAGGTCGTTGCCTAGACTCCGTTTCATGGGCGGATGAAATCATCGTGCTAGATTCTGGTAGTGAAGATAATACCGTCGAAATTTGCCAGCGCTATACGGATAAAGTATTTATCACCGATTGGCCAGGTTTTGGCATTCAGAAACAACGAGCATTAAATCATGCTCAAAGCGATTGGGTATTTTCCATTGATGCCGATGAAGTGGTTAGCCCTGAATTAAGAGCTGAAATTCAAGTTGCTATGATTGAATCCTCTTTTAATGGCTATGAGATTCCACGCTTATCTAGTTATTGCGGTAAGCAAATGCGTCATGGTGGATGGTATCCTGATTATGTGCTTAGGTTGTTTAAACGCGGCACTGGATGTTTTACTGATAATGTCGTGCATGAGAGTATTGTAGTGCAAGGTGATGTGGGGCAATTAACTGTTCCGTTATTGCATGATGCTTTTATTAATTTAGAAGAAGTTTTACATAAAGTGAATAGCTATTCGTCACTAGGTGCTGATATGTTATACCAAAAAAATGTATCGTCATCATTAGGTAAAGCCATATTTAAAGCCTTATGGATGTTTATTCGTACCTATGGACTAAAGGGCGGATTTTTGGATGGGCGCCAAGGTTTAATGCTAGCTATTTCCAATGCTGAAGGCACTTATTATAAATATATTAAGTTGTTGGAATTACAAAGCCGTCAAACATGAAGTTAATTTCAGTTATTGTCACGACCTATAATTGGCCGCTAGCACTAAAATTGTGTTTGGACAGTTTATTTGCCCAACATGACCAAGATTTTGAGATTATTATTGCTGATGATGGGTCTAGTGCTGAAAGTTTAAAGCAAACACAGGCCTTCTGCGAACAGAGTCTTGTTTCTATCTCTTATAGCTACCATGAAGATCAGGGCTTTAGAGCAGGAACCATTAGAAACAAAGCTGTAGCACTCAGTAAAGGTGATTATCTGCTCTTTATTGATGGCGATTGTATTTTGATGCCAGACTTCATAGTTAGGCATAGGCAATTAGCTGAGTTGCAGTGTTTTGTGCCCGGGAATCGAGTGCTATTAAATTCTGAATTTACTCAAGACGTGATAGCGCAACAGATTCCCTTATATGCAAAGCCTATCGACTATTTTCTATTGCTTAGGCTTCAGAGAAAAATAAATCGCATATCTGGATTTCTGCATTTGTCATTAGGATTTTTAAGGCATCTTCAACCTAAAAAATGGCAAAGAGCGATGACCTGCAATTTAGGTGTGTGGAAAGAAGACTTTATTCGAGTCAATGGTTTTGATGAGTTGTTTGAAGGCTGGGGCTTTGAAGATTCGGATTTAGTTATCAGGTTGATACATGCAGGCATTAAACGTAAAGAAGGGCGATTTGCCGTGCCAGTGTTGCATCTATGGCATGCTCATAATGACAAAAGTAAGCAAGCACAAAATTATCAGCGTTTGCTCGATCGATTACAGCAACAAGATTTTATTATTGCAGAAAAGGGTGTTTCTCAATATTTATAGTCATTAATAAGGTATCGTTAGCTAAAAGGCCGTACCTATCAACAATATTTATAAAACATGAAAAAAGAACCTACTACCAGTACCGTAATATATAAGCGTTTATTAACCTATGTAAAGCCACATCGTGGTCTTTTTGCCATCAGTATTGTTGGTTTCTTGATGTATTCGGGCACACAGACCTTATTCGCAGCATTAATTAAGCACATTATTGATACCCTACAAAGTGAAGCTAGGGAAGGTATGTATTATTTGCCGTTATTGTTTAGCGGCTTAATCGTCATACATGGTATAGGCGCTTACATCGGCAATTATTTTTTAGCTAAAGTATCAACTAACGTTGTACATGCCTTAAGGTGTGAGATCTTCGACCAATATACACGTCTGCCTACTAGTTATTTTGATGCCAATAACAGTGGTTATATGATTTCAAGAATAACCAATAATGTTGGACAAGTCACTCAGGCAACGACTGATGCCGTGCGTACCTTTGTGCGCGAGGGCTTTACTGCTATCGGCCTATTAATCTATTTATTCTATTCAAGTTGGATGTTGTCATTAGTTTTTGTGGCGATTGCGCCTATTATTGTGGTGCTGGTGGGGTATGTCAGTAAGCGTCTACGTGGCATTAGTAAGAAAATACAAGAGTCCATTGGTGATATGACCCATATCACGTCTGAATTAGTCGGCGGTCACCGTGTGGTACGTAGTTACGGTGGGGAAGCTTATGAGCGTAAACGTTTTTTAGAAAGCAGCTTATATAATCGCCGGCAATCTCTGAAGCTATCGACGACCATGGCTATACATAATCCGATTATGCAATTCATTATCGCGATTGCCTTATCCGTTTTAATGTATATGGCCTTGTTTTTTATGAAGCAAGCCAGTGTCGGTGAATTTGTCGGTTATTTAACAGCTGCCTTTTTATTACCTAGACCGATTAGGCAATTAAGTGATGCTAACGGTGATATACAAAAAGGCATCGCTGCTGCTGAATCTTTATTTGAAATCTTAGATGAGCCGGGTGAAGAAGATTCGGGTAGTTATCAGGCAGAACGCTGCTTAGGTGCTTTAGAGTTTAAAAACTTATCTTTTAAGTATCCAGGAACGAATGAGTTTGTGCTTAAGGATATTAATTTTAAGGTAGCTCCAGGTCAAACCATTGCTTTGGTCGGCGCATCGGGCGGCGGTAAAAGTACCTTAGCTAATTTAGTTTCACGTTTTTATCCTCATGATAATGGAGAGATATTATTAGACGGCGTAGAAATTAATAGCTATCAATTGGCTAACTTAAGAAAGCAAATTGCCTTGGTTAATCAACAAGTCACGCTATTCAATGATACGATAGCGAACAATATTGCTTATGGTGCCTTAGCAATAGCCACTAAAGACGAAATTACAGCAGCCGCTACCGATGCTTATGCTATGGAGTTCGTCAGTAAATTCGAGTTGGGTTTAGAGACTGAAATTGGTGAGAATGGCGTTAAGTTATCCGGTGGACAGAGGCAACGTCTAGCCTTGGCCAGAGCGTTACTCAAAGATGCGCCAATATTAATATTAGATGAGGCAACGTCGGCACTAGATACCGAATCTGAACGCTATATTCAAGCAGCTTTGCAAAAAGTGATGGGCAATCGAACCACATTGGTTATCGCTCATCGCTTATCAACGATAGAAAATGCAGATGTCATTTTAGTGATCGATCAAGGACGAATTATAGAGCAGGGTTCTCATGCGGAACTGATAGCAAAGCAGGGTGCTTATGCTAGGTTGCACCATATACAGTTTAAAACACAGATTGAAAAAACAGAGCCGCCTCTTGAAATAGCGACGCCAGATTAGACGGTTGCGCAATAATAAACCTAAACATCATCTCTCTTTAAGAACCTAGGAGAACTATTTTGAAAACATTTGTGACAGAGCTTGAAGAGCATCAGGTAATGATCTCTAGCTTAGCCGAGCAGTCTGAGGCGATAGAAGCGGCGGGCGCTTTATTAATTGCCACCTTAAAGCAAGGTGGCAAGATATTGCTTTGTGGTAATGGCGGAAGTGCGGCGGACTGTCAACATATCGCTGCTGAGTTAGTAGTGCGCTATGAAAAGAAACGTCATGCTATGGCGGCTATTGCCTTGACGACAGATAGTTCTATCTTAACAGCCCATGCCAATGATTTTGATTTTGAAACGGTATTTTCCCGTCAAGTTGAAGGCTTAGGTAATAACAACGATTGTCTGATTGCTATTTCCACCTCAGGCACCAGCAAGAATATATTGAAAGCCACCGAGGCCGCAAAAGCTAAAGGCATGGCCGTGATTGGTTTGACTGGCAATGAGGGCGGCGAATTAAGTCAGTTGGCAACGCTTGCGGTAGTTGTGCCTTCAAAAGTAACAGCAAGAATACAAGAGGCTCATATTTTAATTGGGCATTGGTGGTGTGGTGTGATTGAGGAGGCATTAAGTGATCGTAGTAACGCCTGAGTTTAGCGCAGCTAGAATTATTGTTATTGGGGATGTGATGCTGGACCGTTATTGGTCTGGGCAAGCTACCCGTATTTCTCCCGAAGCCCCGGTGCCAGTAGTTAAGGTTAAAACAATTGAAGACCGTATTGGTGGCGCAGCTAATGTCGCACTTAATATTGCCAAACTAGGTGGTCAAGTGACTTTGCTGGGTGTTATTGGTGATGATGCCGAAGGTGAAATAGTTCAGCGACTATTAGAAACCGAAGGTGTGGTGTGCGATTTTGTCGTTGAAAAATCCTTACGTAGTATCTGTAAATTACGGGTGATGGCGCAACATCAGCAATTGATTCGTTTAGACTTTGAAGATACTCCCATACAGTTTGATCAAGCGGCCTTGCAATCTGCCTTAATACGTCATTTACCTAAACATGATGTGGTGGTGTTTTCAGATTATGGCAAAGGCACCTTAGTCGAAGTATCGAGTTTTATCGCTGCAGCTAAGCAGGCCGGCGTTAAAACCTTAGTCGATCCTAAAGGCATTGACTATCAGCCTTATGCGCTAGCTGATTTAATTACGCCTAATTTGTCAGAGTTAAAAGCAGTGGTCGGTGCGTGTCTAGATGAGCAGGAACTTATTGAAAAAGGTCGTGCTTTATTAGCGCAATATCAAATTCCTACTCTGTTGTTGACGCGTGGTGAAGCAGGCATGACCTTGATTGAAGCGGATCAAGTCCATTCAATACCCGCAAAAGCCAAAGATGTTTTTGATGTGACAGGGGCTGGAGACACAGTTATTGCTGTGATGGCCTTATGCGTGTCTTTGGAGTTGCCTTTAATGGAGGCTATGTATTTGGCTAATTTAGCAGGCGGTATTGTCGTCGGCAAGCTAGGGACGTCTACGGTTTCGCTACAAGAATTAACGCGGGCTATGCATGGCGCTAGAGATTCTTTCTATGGTGTGGTTGCAGAACATGAATTAGTAAAGCTCTTTGCTAGAGCCAAAGCCCATAATGAAAAAATCATTATGACTAATGGCTGTTTTGATTTATTACATGCCGGACATGTCGCTTATTTAGAGCAAGCAAAAGCCTTAGGCGATCGTTTATGTGTGGCCGTGAATTCGGATGCCTCAGTTAAACAGCTTAAAGGTGAATCACGACCTATTAATGCCTTAAAAGAACGCATGACTGTTTTAGCCGCTTTAGCCTGTGTTGACTGGGTAGTGGATTTTACAGAAGAAACTCCTGAGCGTTTATATTGCAATTTATTGCCCGATGTTATTGTTAAGGGTGGTGATTACAGTCCCGAGCAAGTGGTCGGTGGCGATTGTGTTATTAAGGCGGGCGGCGAAGTTAAGATCTTACAGTTTGTTGATGGCCAATCAACAACGGCGATGATAAATAAAGCAAGAGGTGAGCTATGATTATTGTTACAGGTGGTGCCGGCTTTATTGGTAGTAATTTGATTCGAGCCTTAAATAAGCGTGGCGAAAGCAATATCTTGTTAGTTGATCATTTAGTGAATGGTCGAAAAATGTTAAATATCGCTGATCTTAATATTGCTGATTATATGGATAAAGCCGAGTTTATTAATAACATGGATTCGCCAAGCTTTTTAAACGAGGTTAAAGCTGTCTTTCATCAAGGCGCTTGTTCTGCCACTACGGAATGGAATGGCCAGTATGTGATGGAGAATAATTACACTTATTCAAAGCGTCTATTGCAAGCGTGTATTACCAAGAATGTCGCATTTATTTATGCGTCTTCAGCCTCTGTTTATGGTAATGGTGAGCAAGGGTTTCGGGTAGATCGTAGCTGTGAGCAGCCCATTAACATGTATGCTTACTCAAAGTTTCAATTTGATCAATACGTGCGGAGATTATTACCAACAACGGATTGTCAAATTGCCGGCTTTCGTTATTTTAATGTTTATGGTCCCGGTGAACAGCATAAGGGTGCGATGAGCAGCACGGCCTTCCATTTTAATCAGCAAGTCATTGAACACAACAAAGCAAAATTATTTGCCGGTTGTGATGGCATGGCCAATGGTGAACAACAACGAGATTTTGTTTATGTCGATGATGTTGTTGATGTGAATCTATGGTTTTTAGATCATCCAGAGCAAAGCGGGATTTTTAATGTCGGTACGGGTAGAGCAGAAACCTTTAATACCGTTGCCAATGCCGTAATTGCTTGGCATCAACAAGGAAGTATTGAATATATTCCCTTCCCTGAGCATTTAAAAGGTGCTTATCAAAGTTATACGCAGGCCGATATTTCAGGATTAAGGCAGGCAGGCTATAGCAAAGAATTTTTAACCGTCAAAGAAGGTGTTACCCAGTATTTGAATGGCTTGAATTCAAAATAAAGCTATTTGCGTAGAGTGTAGGATGGGTAGAACAAAATGAAACCCATCAAACGCATGTCACTACACAAGTATATTAT
Source organism: Crenothrix polyspora (assembly GCA_945902915.1). GTDB lineage: Bacteria > Pseudomonadota > Gammaproteobacteria > Methylococcales > Methylomonadaceae > Methylobacter_C. Next base: position 52,700 of record CAMDNJ010000001.1, read on the forward strand.
CGTTCTCACGCGGCGCGTGGAACGTTAATATACTTTTCTAGATTCCTATGTTGTCAGAAGGCTGCAAGGGGGGGGTAACCAGCTTAATTTATCTTCTTCTTGTGTACTTTCGGTTTCTTAATAGCCTTGTTTTCGAAGAAGCGCAAGCCAAAAAAGGTTAACCAGCCTATCAGAAATAAACCTAGGATAAAGCCACCATAAGCTATGGGCCAAGCGACTCCTCCTGCCATCATGGTAAATTCTGACATGCCACCTATGCCTGCCAAAAGATTGAGTGGCATAAAAATAACGCTAATAATGGTTAAGCGCTTAAGATCTTTGTTTTGGTTGACGTTAATGAAACCAACAGTGGCATCCATTTGGAAGTTGATTTTATTAAACAAGAAAGCGGTATGGCCATCCAAAGATTCTATGTCACGTAATATCTCTCTGACCTCAGTATGCTGATCTTCAGATAAAAACTTGCCACGCATTAAAAAAGATAAGGCTCTCCGTGTATCTAAAACATTACGACGTATGCGTCCATTAAGATCTTCTTCTTCGGCAATAGCCGCCAGTATTTTTTCGGCCTCATGATCGGTCATGTGCGACTTAAAGACTTGCCTGCCAACTGATTCGAGTTCGGTATAAACATCTTCTAGGGCATTCGCTGAATACTCAACCTCGGCCGCATATAAATCTAGCAATACATCTTTAGCTTCTGATACATAACCCGATTCTGCCCGCGCCCGTAAACGTTGTAAACGAAAGACCGGTAATTCTTTGTTACGTACTGAAAATAAGGTGCCTTTATGAAGAATAAAAGCCACGGGAACGTTGCGCGATTCATCTTTTCTATCCAGTAAAAAGTCAGAATGTAAATGCACCTCGCCATTTTCTTCTATGTAGAAGCGGGCGCTGGTTTCTAAATCGGTTAAACTCTTTGGATTAGGGAGATCTACATCGAAAATCTCTTTTGCCCAAACGAGTTGTTCTTCTTCGGGTTTTACTAAGTCAATCCAGATAGGCTTGGCTCTGGCTAAATCTTCTTTGGTTTCAATAGGGACTTGTCGTAAGCGTCCTTCATGCAAATCAAATACACGTATCGTCATGTTTCGATTTCGAGCTTTAGTTTCGATAATAAATTCAGCACGTAGTGCTTCAGCTATTTCTCGTCGCACATCATCCTTTCTGTCGTCACGAAGTAATTGCCAGGTCATTTGCCGGTCATCAATGGAAAGAGACTCAAGTATCCTTGCGATAATTTGGCGATCCAGATTGTCCAGTAGCCTTTGTAACTCGACTCGATTTTGTTTGTGTACTAAGGTTTCTACCAAATCATGGTGAGGCATGTCTTGACGTCGCACTAAATCTTCGATGAGCTTATGCTTGGCCAATAAACTTTTAACGGTAGCGAGATGATTTTGAATATCTAAGTTATCGTTCATGTTTTGCTTTCTGTGAGGGGCGGTGGGCTATTAGATCAGCTAAGAATCAATTAATAACTGATGTTACCCAGCCATTCAGCGGTTTAAAAAACAAATAATGAGATCGCTATCGCGACGATGTGTTAATCGGGTATTCGCACCCTAAGGCTAGATACTTTTTTTTGCGTAGCCTTTAGAAAGTATCCAAAGAAAAGGTGGCTCGATTGCAGCTTTTTCCTGCGTAACGTCAGTTAGTAATAACGTATGAATTAAACAACAAAAACAGCTCCGCCGCTATTTCTAGCACTGGCCGTTATAAAGCTTAAATTATCAAAGTGAGCGAATTTCTCTTTGGCCTTATCAGTAATAGCTTCTGCTAAGGTTATCCCATCTACTGCACAAAAACCAGTGGGTCCCCAAGAGGTCTGACCAATGGCGACTGCACCTTGCTCTGCTAACCAATCCATCGCGCAAGCAACTTCAGGGCTAGTAAAAACACCTCCTTGAGCCGAAGCAAAATGTTCACCGACCGAGCGTTGTAATTGGGTTATGACATCACCAAACTTGTTAAGATCATTTTCAGCAACGGCAGGTAGACCTTGCATTAATAATAAATAACATAGGCGCGCAGCTTCTTGCTGAGGAAAGGGCGGTAATTCTTTAAAGGCTTGGATTTCTTGTAGGCCATGCAAACCCTGGCCACGTTGATCTAGCACTAAAATAAAGCGCCAATCGCTGGGTATGTCCATGTGCACCAACATCGGTGGCGTGATGGTTTTTTCTCCACGACCGCCGTCTACCACCAAGCCACCTTGTTCAAAGATGCCGATACCGATACCTGAGCGTAAACCTCTATCCATTAATGCCGCAATGTCTCTTACGGTAAGGCCGAGGCCATAATAAGTATTTAAAGCCATACCGATAGCTAATGACATTTGCGTACCAGAACCTAAACCTACATGTTCTGGGATAGCGCTTTCAATGATCACTTCGAGCTGATCGGAAACCTTTAGCGCCTGACAAAGTAACGTTAAACACTTGTCTGCCCTTTGCGCGCCAGGGCCATTAATAGTGCGCTGTGTTGCATGACTAATGCTTAAGCGGGTAGCTTGTTCATTAAGAGCAATGCCAATACTGCCAAAATGACGAGATAAGGATCCGCTTAAATCAATAAAGCCCATATGTAATCTGGCTGGAGCAATAACTGAGACTTTAGAATATTGGGCTATCACAAGGAGAAAGGGAGGGTGTTGCAAAAATTAGATGAATTATACAGGATTAACGGCAAAATGGGCTAAATTGAACTTTGATTCTCTTGTGCAAGCGTTCTAAAGTCACCTTTTTTAGTGTTTTATAGGTGAATAATATCCACTAAATTATTGACCATAGTATTACAAAGATTCAATGTGACAGGATCAAGGGTTTTTGTAGTAGGTATCCATACCGCATAAGCACCCGCACTTTTTGCTGCAACGATACCGGCATGAGAATCTTCCAGTACTAAACATTGTTGTATAGGAACATTTAAAATGTCTGCTGCTTTTAGAAAAATATCAGGCTCTGGTTTACCGTACACCACATCATCGCGACTGATGATGTGGGTAAAAACATGACTTATATTTGCAAAGGCTAAGCATTCCTTAGCATTGATAGCACTACTATTCGTAGCTAAACAATAAGGGATATCTTGCTGTATTAGTGTTTCTATAAGTTGATTAAAACCAGTCCGTACATTTATGCCATAGCGATTAACCTGTTCATGCCAGCATTGACCACTGAGTTTATTAAAGCGCTGCAGATTAAAATCAGCGCCACAATGCCTTAGCAATTGATCGGTGACGGCTTGATAATGTAAGCCAGATAGGGACTCACAGAAATCAGCTGACAGATGATAGTCCATGGTCTTTGCGGCTTGTTGCCAAGCCATAAAATATGTGGGTTCGGTATCTAGTACCAAACCATCCATATCAAAAATAACAGCAGAAAAGTCACTTAATTGAACCACGAAGCACCTTAATATATTCACCCTGGGCTTCACGACTAGAACCTACTACTATGCGTTTAACACCGTATTGGTTTTGCTCGACTATGCCCGATACGAGTACGGTTTCACCCTTAAGTGCTTGTCCGGTATAAGTCGCTGTAAAACTAACGATAGCATCAATATGGTCATGTGCTATTTTAAACTCAGCAGGATAATCAAAGCCCTGACTATCATCAGTAATAAGGCATTTCAAGCTAATAACTTCACCTTTCTGATATCGGTCTAGATCAGGATTAGAGGAGTCATCTATAAAGTTTAAATCAAATTTACGGCCATTAATGACGGCTTTATTATATTTGCGGCGTTCATGCCAGACATAATCATCATAGCTTAAATCACAAGATCGACGTTGATAAGAGGCTTGCCAGTCTTGTTCATCCAATTCTTGTAATTGCTGTTGCGCTATTAACTGACGAGTAAGATCTCGACATTGATGAAAAGCAGTTCGACTGTAACAGACTAAATCGATATCCGAACTGGCTTGCTGAGCACCTATTAAGAGTGAACCAGTAATACCTGCTTGTGTTAAATCCAAACCGCCTTGTTGTAATAAGTTACAAAGCTGGAATAGATCACTTTCAATAGCATCATGTTGCTCAGCCTGCATAAGGGCTTGCAAGCGTATTTTAGGTTGGTGATGCTTAATAATACGCGTTAAAGGCACGGCATGTAAGTGCGCATCTAAGACCTTCGAGTAATGCAAATAATCAGGATGATGTTGTTTTAAGTGGGTATTGGCAGGTTCGGTCGTGAGCTTATTCCAAACGGAATTTATTTTAATATAGCGTAGAAAACATAAGACCTGATCTTGCTCAATATTTGAGCTGACGACAGCAAACACAAGGCCTTCGCTAGTTTCTATAAAATCTTTGGCAAAAATGATGGCTACACTCCTTGTGGTTTCAATTATGTAAGAAAGTTAATAATACCG
>CAMDNJ010000002.1 GCA_945902915.1 Crenothrix polyspora
ATCACCATAGACATTATAGGTGACGCCATTTTCACGTAATAAGCGTTGAGCTTCCCTACGACGCAACTCAAGATTTTCACTACCCATACTGTCCAATGCTTCCATAAGGCGCTGCCAATAAGGCAGGGCTTTATTTTCAGCCGTATACATTTCATCATGGTTGCAAAGTTGCGTCTCGTAATATTGCCTACTTAACTGATGATCTGGGATTGGAGTGTTATTCGGCACGCGTTGTTCTCATCGTCAGAAATGTAGAAATATAGGTTGGGTTAACTGTTTTATCGTTAACCCAGCATTGAGCTTTAAGATAGGGCTCTTCTACGTGCAGACAAAGGGCAAAAGGCAAAAGGTTAAGCTTAGTATCTGTCATGCCTTATTGTTGTTAGCCTCCTAGGCTTAATCATTCGCCTTGAGCCTTTCGTCTGGGCTGAAACTGTTCCGCTTTAAGTTAGTAGCCCGAAAAGCATGCCGCCCAAGCTACTGCACTTATACCCGTTGTTTAATATCTTGATAATGACGCAGAGTTTCTCCGATATAAATCTGACGAGGCCTATAAATAGTGACTTGCTCACCATGGATCATTTCACGCCAATGAGCCAACCAGCCTGGCATACGACCGATGGCAAACAACACCGTAAACATATTGGTGGGAATGCCTGCTGCACGCAGTATCAATCCTGAGTAAAAATCTACATTGGGATATAACTTGCGAGAAATAAAATAGTCATCATTCAGGGCAATTTCTTCGATACGCCTAGCAATATCGAGGAGCGGATCATTAATGCCTGGCTTGTTAAGTAATTTGTCGCAATGCTGTTTTAAGACCTGTGCACGAGGATCAAAGTTTTTATAAACCCGATGACCAAAGCCCATCAGCCTACGACCAGAATTTTTATCTTTTGCTTGATTAATAAACTCAGTGCCATCGCCACCTTCCGCATGGATTTGCTCCAGCATTTTAATCACTTCTTGATTGGCACCGCCATGACGTGGCCCCCAAAGTGCCGCGATACCTGCGGTAATTACCGCATAGACATTAGCCATACTAGAACCGGCTGTACGTACTGAGGAGGTACTACAGTTTTGTTCATGATCAGCATGGAGTATGAGTAACATATCAATAGCGCGGACGATATCATGATCAAGTTGATAGTCGCGTACCGGTGAAGAAAACATCATGTTTAAGAAATTACTGGTGTATTTATACTTAATTGACGGATAAACCAAGGGTTCACCGATGGACTTCTTGTAAGAAAAAGCCGCAATGGTCCGTACCTGAGACACTAAGTTGGCCACAATTTGTACTTCGGTATCCGCATCGAGTTGATCGGGTAAAGGATAAAAAGTAGACAATGAGGCGACCATAGTGGCGAGTATGCCCATAGGGTGAGAGCCGCGAGGGAAGCCATTAAAAAAATGATGTACATCCTCATGAATAATAGAAGATTCATTAAGACGGGTAGAAAACTTTAGTAATTGTTCACTGTTTGGCAACTCGCCATAGAGTAATAAATAGGAGACTTCGACAAATCGAGAGTGTTCAGCCAATTCTTCTATAGGATAACCTCTGTAACGAAGTATGCCTTTTTCACCATCAATATAGGTAATGGCGCTTTCACACGCACCGGTGTTACCGTAACCATCATCCAGCGTGACATAGCCTGTTTGGTTACGTAACTTAGTAATATCAATGGCTCTTTCACCTTCAACACCCATATAAGTAGGTAATGAATAACTTTTGTCGTCCAGTATCAAGGTAGCTGGCGTCAGGAGTTTTAATTTATCGCTCATAGGTATAAATCTCCAGAGTCATAGGGTGTGTTCTCTTTTTAGTTATGCAGTTTACGTCAATGTTGATCAGTCTATGAGATACCTGAGAGCCTAAGGTATGGCTCTCAGATGCATAATGGCACTAAATCATGGTACATTTTAGCTTAGAGATAGGCCTATTGTCTCTGTAAGCTCGATTAATTAACGACTGCGATGACGTAAGTCCAGTGTAAAGGGATATTCTGTACTTAATTCTTCGGCAGGTGGCGACATGGCTCTGGGCGCTTCATTAGACACAGTAAAGGTTGCCAATAAAGGTAGCTCAGACGCTGGAACCTGACTACTGGCCAATGGCGGACGAATAATAACACCGGGTGTATGACTATAATCCCAAAAGCGCGTCATGCGTCGTGTTTCTGCGGCATAATCATTGACGGGAAAATCGTCATAACTACGGCCACCTGGGTGGGCGACAAAATAAGTACAGCCTCCCACAGAGCGTCCATTCCACGTATCAATAACATCAAATACTAAGGGTACATGAGGTGCGATGGTGGGATGCAAGGCAGAAGGCGGTTGCCAAGCACGATAACGTAGACCGGCAACAAACTCACCATGTCGAGCGGTTTTACGCATGGGTAAACGTCTACCGTTACAGGAGATAACATAACGCGCTTCGTTAAAGCCAGTCACTAAAACCTGTACGCGCTCTACTGAGGAATCCACATACCGAGCAGTGCCGGTGCTGCTCATCTCTTCACCTAGCACATGCCAAGGTTCAATAGCGAAACGTAATTCCAGATCAATGCCGTCAACCAGGGTATTGCCATAACGTGGAAAGCGAAATTCAAAAAAGGGCTCTAACCATTCCATATCAAAGGCAAAGCCCGCTCTTTGTAAATCTTGCGTAACTTGTTTCAGGTCTTCGCGTACATAGTGCGGCAACATAAATTGATCGTGTAATTCTGTGCCCCAGCGCACTAGATCATGTTTATAAGGTACGCGCCAAAACCAAGCAATCAGAGAGCGCAGTAATACGGTCTGTACTAAGGACATCTGGGCATGAGGCGGCATTTCAAAAGAGCGCAGTTCGAGTATGCCCAATCTTCCTGTTGAACTATCTGGAGAATAAAGCTTATCAATGCAGAATTCAGAGCGATGGGTATTGCCGGTGATATCCGTTAATAAATGGCGTAATAACCTATCCACTAACCAAGGAGCTGGCGTTTCACCTTCGGGCATTTGTTGAAAGGCGATTTCCAGTTCATAGAGTTTTTCATCGCGGCCTTCATCAACCCGTGGTGCTTGGCTGGTGGGGCCTATAAACATGCCCGAAAATAAATAAGAAAGCCCCGGATGATGTTGCCAATAAGTAATCAAGCTGCGCAATAAATCAGGCCGGCGTAAGAGTGGGCTATCGGTGGGCATTTCTGCGCCCATAGTGATATGGTTGCCACCACCTGTTCCGGTATGGCGACCATCTTGCATAAACTTTTCGGTACCTAGTTTGGTTTGATGAGCTAGCTCATAAAGTAGCGTGGTTTTTTCAACTAACTCCTGCCAGGTTTTAGAAGGATGTATATTGACTTCAATAACACCTGGATCTGGCGTGACCATTAAGCGTTCGATACGATAATCACGAGGTGGCTCATAGCCTTCTAGTACCACGGGCAGCCCTAGGTTTTCGGCTGTCGCTTCTATCGCTGCGATTAACTCAAGGTAATGTTCTAGTGACGTTAAAGGCGGCATAAAAATATACAAGCGACCCTCTCGAACTTCTACGCACAGCGCGGTATGTGGTACTTCGACTTCTTGCGCGACTATATCTCCTGCTTCTTGTTCAATAATTTCGGGGTGTTCTTTGGCTTTAGCAATAATGTGGCTATAGCGTCTAGTAACTTCACCATAATAATCAGCTAATTCAGGTAGATCTTCAAACAGACTTTGCGGTTCTGAGCTGTCTCGTTTGTCTGGTGCAAGCCAAGGTAAGCTAGCTAAGGGTAAGCGCATGCCCATAGGCGAATTACCGGGAATTAAAAACAAAGTGCCACGTCGAAAATCCCACGGGCCGCTTTTCCAGCAGAGATCGAGTGCGTTCCATTTAATAGGCAGAACAAAACCAGTCGGTTGATTTAAACCGACATCTAATAATTTAGTTAAGGTTTTACGTTCGATAGAATCTTTTAGATTACAGGCTAAAGGATCAATATTTTCGGGCAGTGTGCCTTCTTGCCATAGATAATAAAAGCTATCTTCAAAAGCTGTTTTGATATAGCGAGTCGGTATGTCTAAATGTTGACTGATTTGCGAAATAAATTTCTGAGCTTGTTTGACAGTGTGCCCATAATCTTTATTAATGTCAGCGAGTAGCGCAGGATTACGCCACAGTGCCGTGCCATCTTTACGCCAAAATATACCATATTGCCAACGAGGTAAGGGCTCGCCAGGATACCATTTGCCTTGACCATAATGCAGCATGGCGGTCTTTGCAAAAGCATCCCGTAAACGTAGGGTTAGTTGTTGAGCGAGTTCACGTTTATTTTCGCCATCGGCTTCGGTGTTCCATTGCTCGTCTTCCATATCATCGACGGAAACAAACGTGGGTTCGCCGCCCATGGTCAGTCGAACATCATCTTCATTTAAGCGTTGGTCGACGAACTGTCCCAAAGCATCAATGTGATACCACTGTTCATCGGTATAGGGTTTGGTGACTCTGGGGTCTTCATGCAAACGTTCGACGCTATTAGAAAATTCAAAGTCTACTTTGCATTTATCAGTACCACCGGTTACTGGCGTGGCGCTCGCAGGATCTGGCGTGCAAGCTAAGGGAATATGACCTTCCCCAGTTAATAAACCCGAGGTAGGGTCTAAGCCTATCCAGCCAGCGCCAGGGATATAAACTTCTGTCCAAGCATGTAAATCAGTAAAGTCTTGTTCAGGTCCTGAGGGGCCATCGAGTGATTTTATATCAGAAGTCAGTTGCACCAGATAACCTGAGACAAAGCGCGCCGCGAGTCCAAGATGACGTAGCACTTGCACTAGTAACCAAGCGGAATCTCGGCAGGACCCTGTGCGTTTAGCTAAGGAGTCTTCGCAGCTTTGTATACCGACTTCCATGCGGATGTTATAGCCGATAGCGGCAAAAATATGGCGATTAATGTCGACGATAAAATCATTGATAGAACGTTTACTAATATCTAAGGTTTTGATCAATTCCACTAATAATGGACCGTTTTCAGTGATTTCTAAATAAGGTTGTAGCTCTTTAAAGGTCAGTTCGTCGTAATCAAAAGGATAGTTTTCGGCATAGGCTTCAACAAAAAAGTCGAAAGGATTAATGACGGTCATATCAGCGATCACTTCCACTTCAACGCTGAGTTTTTGACATTTATCAGGAAATACCACCCGAGCAACAATATTACCAAAGGGGTCTTGTTGCCAATTAATATAATGATTTTTTGGTTCTATACGCAAGGCATAGGCTTTGATCGGCGTCCGGCTATGGACGGCCGGACGTAATCGAAACACATGAGGCGACAATGATACCGGCCTATCGAACCGGTAGATTGTTTTGTGACGAATAGCAACGCGTATGGTCATAATTTTTCTTCCAATGGCCTGATGTTAAAAGTGCTGTTGATTAACATCTAAAATTAAATACCCCCTATAGGATGTGCTGAACGATAGTGAAGCGCATCGCTCTATCATGGTGATGCGCTTCACTGCCGTTCAGCACATCCTATAAATGTGGAGGGTTTATTATTACGTCTTACCTAAGTTGTGAGCTGTCGAATCATTGCCGTATCTTGGCGTGATAAATAAGCCTCACGTATTTCTCGACTTAATAGCGCGGTATTCTTTAAAAAGTCAGTGAGAAACTCATGTAGACCCTCACTAAATGCATCTTGAGTAAGACCAAAGTGCAGTGCGGCGTGTTGTTCGCCCGCTAGTCGCCTCGCTTCTTTTCCTGACTGCCCGTTAATAGCCATCAAGGCATCTTCTACTTCATCCATACAGGCATGTAATGATCTAGGCATATCATCTCTAAAGATGAGTAATTCACTGACGCGCTGCGGCGAAATAACATCCCTATAGGTTTTTTGGTAAGCTTCAAAAGCACTGACGGACTTAAGCAAGGAACCCCATTGATAATAATCAGCGGCACCACCTACATCATTAAGACTGGGTAGTAAGATGTGATATTTGACATCCAAAATACGTGCGGTATTGTCGGCACGTTCGAGAAAGGTACCTAGCTTGATAAAACTAAGGCCAATATCTTTAATAATCGTGTCTAAGGTCACGCCACGGAATAAATGTGAACGATTCTTAACCCAGTCGAAAAAATCACGAAACTTTTCATAATCCATTTGTTTGGGTAAGCGGTTTAGCTCTAGCCACGTGTCATTAATGACCTCCCACATTTCTGAGGTAATAGCGCCGCGTACTGTTCTGGCATTTTCTCTGGCAAGCTTAAGACAGCTATAGATGCTGGTAGGATTGTCTGGGTCTAAGGCCATATAATGGCTTACTGTATCGGCTTTGGCTAAGCCATATTTGACTTCGTAACTATCCGCGCAACCTGTTATGTTCAACGGCGCATACCATAAATAGGCTTGAGTGCCCTCGATATCTAAAGGCAATAATGAAGTTCGGTGTGCAACATCGAGGACACGCGCGGTGTTCTCGGCGCGTTCGATATGACGGGCCATCCAAAATAAATTTTCGGCGGTGCGAGATAACATACTATTTCTCCAATATCCAAGTGTCTTTGGTGCTGCCGCCCTGTGAGATAACATGCTAATCCTCCAATACCCACGTGTCTTTGGTGCCGCCGCCCTGTGAGGAATTAACTACTAATGAGCCTTCTGTGAGTGCCACCCGCGTTAAGCCGCCGGGTACGATACGCACGTCCTTACCCGATAAAACAAAGGGTCTTAAATCGACATGACGTGGCGCAACTCCAGATTCAACGAGTGTTGGGCAGGACGATAAGGCTAAGGTCGGTTGAGCTATAAATTTAGCGGGTTCTGCAAGAATCCGTAGTCGGTAAGCCTCTATTTCAGCTTTAGAACTGGTAGGGCCTATTAACATGCCATAGCCACCTGAACCTTGTACTTCTTTAATAACAAGTTCGGGTAAATGTGCGAGTACATAACTTAAATCATCAGGCTCACTTAAGCGCCAAGTGGGTACATTGGATAATAGGGGCGCTTCGCCTAGATAGTAGCGAATCATGTCCGGCACGAATAAATAAGTGGATTTGTCATCGGCAACACCGGTACCTACGCCATTAGCCAAGGCTACATTGCCACTACAATAGGCCTCCATCAAACCAGGTACACCCAATGTTGAATCCGCACGAAATACACGGGGATCGATAAAATCATCATCGACTCTGCGGTAAATGACATGAACTTGTTGTGGTCCTTCAGTAGTGTGCATATAGACTTTTTGTTGATGTACAAATAAGTCCTGACCTTCGACCAGTTCTGCGCCCATTTGACTGGCTAAATAAGCATGCTCAAAATAAGCGCTGTTATAAGAGCCGGGTGTCATCACCACGATGACTGGATAAGCAACATTGGGAGGCGCAGCTTCTCGTAGCGTATTAAGTAGCATTTGTGGATAGTGCTCTACCGGTTCGACTGCGTGTTTAACGAACAATTCTGGAAATAAGCGCATCATGGTTTTGCGATTTTCCAACATGTAAGAAACACCCGAAGGTGTGCGTAGATTGTCCTCTAAGACATAAAAATCGTTTTCGGCAATCCGAACCAGATCAATTCCGGCAATATGGGCATAAACCTGATTGGGTAGATCTACGCCTTTCATTTCTGGGCGATATTGTGCGTTGTTGAGTACTTGGTGCGCACTAATAATGCCGGCTTTGATGATCTCTTGATCGTGATAAATATCATGTAAAAAGGCATTAAGCGCACGCACGCGTTGCTTAAGACCCAGTTCCAAACGCTGCCATTCTGCTGCACCGAAAATTCTAGGGACTATATCAAATGGAATCAGGCGCTCTGCTTCACCAGCGTCACCATAAACGGCAAAGGTAATGCCTAGTCGACGGAATAATAGCTCGGCTTCTGCATTCCTACGTTCTAAGGTGCCATCAGGCAAGTCTTTTAACCAAAGTCCATAGCGGCCGTAAATATCGCGAACGGCGCCATTGTCAGCATACATTTCGTTAAAATATTTCTTTAAAGTGTTTGTATCCATGTTTTATCTTATGAAGAAGTCTTTCGTTAAAATATTCTTTCGTATTCATTCTTAAAGTTAAAAGCAATAGTTATGCCATAACAATTAGATGGTATTTTGATAACTAGTCTTGGCGTCTAGTTAATGATTAACGGCTGTTAAAGGGGGTTGGGGCATTAGAGCATATCGAAACGCTAAAAAAAATACGTATAAATACTGAAAAGCTGTTTTTAGTTTAAAAATAAGCGCTCAATGTGTTTAAGTTTGAAGCTGAAGGGTGGAATGCTTTGTTTAGGTTAAATCTGCTTTCAAGAAATAACGAAAAATAATGAGTAGGCATGAAATATCCGCTAGTTAGAAAATCCTTAAGCGTGTAAGCACTACAGGTTGTTATTTACAATTAAATGCTTGGTTACGCACCAAATAAGTGCTCCATTAGAAAAAGACTGCGCTCATTAGGTGCGATTTAAAGGCGGCAATAAAGATAATGATTTAAACGGAGTTGTGAACTACACTGCGTTAATCTTTTGTTGCTCTTGATAACGCTAAATCAACAAATGATATCAATGTCTCATCTTGAGCGTTTAGGCACAAAATCAGGCCTCGTAAATGCCTTAACCTAGCCAATAAAAACACATAAAAAACATGAGGCAGAACGCCAAGCAAGACTTATAGTCGATGCCAAGACAGGCTCTGAAGGTTTAGCGGTCGTTAATTCAGGCTTTGAATTCGTCTGTTAAGCTTTTGGAACCGTTATAGTCGATTATAGAAACGTCTATGACCCTATAGCCAAGCCTAATGCTTGTTCAAGAACAGTGCATGACCGTTCAGTGAAGCTTAAATCTTGTATAAAAATGTTCCATGGTCGTTGAAGCCATTAAATATAACGCGCGTAGACCTTTTGTTAGCAGCCATAGATTTTCCATTAGCCGTCATGAACGCTCCAAAAGTCGGCATGAGTCTTCCAGTAAATGACCTAGTTTTGGGCAACAGCTAAGGCAGGGTAAGTAATGATGGTCATCACAATCAGGATAGTAACATTAGTCTAATAGTTAGTAGCTAACTATGTTCGACATTTCGGTCGATGTGTCGAGTTAATCTGGGATTAATTGTACGACAAATCCCGCAGCCATTATTCGCTTTGCTTCCCGTATCAATTGGGCGTAGGTCTCCGCTGGAGTGTCTCCGTATTGGTCATGCTCCAGTCGAGTGGTCCCAATCTGGTAATTAAGGTATATTACAATCGTAGCATTTAATTAGAATTGCTTATGTTTAGAGACCAACCTAACTTAACCGAAGCTGATTTAGTAGGGTATGAATTTTTTTTTAATAAATCATTAATGCTTTATCTGTTGGTGTAAACACTAGGAATTACTCAATGTCTATTATCAATAAAACGGCAGTAATCAGCTTTGCAGCATTAACCATTGTGGTGTGTTTAAATATCCATACGGCCCCTGAAAATCACCCAGCAGAAACATTCAGCTTTGCAGTTTGGGGCGATATGCCTTACGAAAAAAATGCTGATGGCCCTAAAATACAGGCGCTGATTGATGACATCAATGCCTCCAATGTTGAATTCAGTGTGTTTGATGGCGATATCAAGGATGGCAGCTCAACTTGCAACGACGGGCAATACACCACTGCTGCAGACCGCTTCAACCAATTTAAAAAGCCCATGGTTTATGTCCCCGGCGACAACGAGTGGAGCGACTGTCACCGAATCAACAACGGCGGTTACAACAATTTAGAACGACTCAATCATCTACGTCAGGTCATGTTCAACAGCCCAGATAGCTTTGGCCAGAAGACAATGACGCTCGAACATCAGGGAAAATTGGGTGGTGAATATGCTGAAAATGTACGTTGGACGCATAGCAACGTGGTGTTTGTAGGCTTAAACATTCCCGGCAGTAACAACAATAAAGTGAATGCCGTCGACTGTCTTTCCGCCAAAAGCGCACGCACCCAAGCCGACTGTGATGCCGATAATATTGAATACCAGGCACGCGATGAGGCGAACATTAAGTTTGTTAAAGAATCCTTTCAAACAGCGAAGTCTATCAACGCCAGAGGTCTGGTCATCACGATTCAGGCCGATCCTAGCTTTGATTTGCCAGAAACGGAAAGCGTTAACGAACGCACTTTGCTGGGATTCGACGGATACACCCACTTTGTGAATGTTTTAGCTGAAGAAACTGGCCATTTCGTCGGCGAAGTGGTCCTGGTGCATGGTGACGTGCATTTCTTTAAAGTCGACAAACCACTGCTCGACCAAGCTCATTTAATCAAAAATTTCACGCGGGTAGAAACCTTTGGTAGCCCTAATGTGCATTGGATTAAAGTGTCGGTAAATACCGAAGGCCGTAATCTGTTTACTTTTGAGCCGATGATGGTTCAAAGTAATTAGTAAGTTAAGATAACACCTCAAGCCATACCATAAATTGTATATAGATATTTTTACGAATTTCCTTTCTTTAGGATTTAATAAATAATGTACTCGAGTCTGTTTGTATGCGGACTCAGTATGTTGATCCTACTTTATTGGGGCGGAATCTACTCTAAGCTCATTATCTTGATGATGGCGAGTTTTTTTTATTTCATGATTTAAAAAACTTATGGAAATTGAATCCGAATTTAATAACATTAGTGATGCCTAGTCTTGCAGAAGAATAAGCCTATGCGCTGAAAGATGATATCTATCTAAGCATGCTGACAGAAAGCGCCCGTTTTATGACAAAAAACGAAAAATCTGATAATAAAATCTTGCTATATCACAGGACTAAAGCTGGAGATAAACGGTCGCACTGGGACGCTTACGCTTAAAGTGGGTAAACGTCTCTTGTGCGTTTATTCAGCTTTTATCCAAGCATCAATATCGAAAGTTTCATGAGTAGCCAATGCAATTTCACGTAGGAAACACAATAAGCCACAGGTTAAGGTCAGCATGGCGGTGATAAATAACATCGCCACAGCTCTGGGTGAATCGATATTAAATTCTACGGCAATAAAAAAGAAAGCGATGGTAAGGCAGACACACAAAATTGATAGCGTACATAAGCTAACGGCTCTTCTCATCCATTGTATGCGTTTGGAAATGGTTTTGATTTCTTGTAGTGAGCTGTTGGAAAGGTCTTGATATTTCAGTTCAGTTAATTTTCGATAGCGATCAATCGCTCTGCCCAAACGATTAGTGAGTACGCCAAGTATGGAGCCTATGCCGGTGATTAAAAATACTGGCGTTACAGCATCTCGAATAGCATTGCTAGCAGTGGGAATGTCGGCTATAGATATCATAGTTTAAGATAAGTTAATCAAAGTAATGTATCGCGCCAATTAACGGCGTGCGCGGATTAAGTGAACATTTAACGGATATTTTATTGAGCAAAGGTTCAAAGCGACCTTTGGCTTTAAAGGCCTGCATAAAATGGCCGTTTTGCAGGGCAGGTAAAATTTTAGGGCCTATGCCGCCGCCTATAAAAACACCGCCGGTTGCAAAAGATTTTAAGGCAAGGTTACCGGTTTCTGCGCCATAGATATCAATAAATAATTTTAAGACTTCTACGCAGCAAGGATCTTTATAGCTGATGCCTAATTCAGAAATCAAGGCATTTTTATCCATGTCGCTGCTAATGTTTTCTACTTCAGAGCAGGGCGGAGCCATTTTTAGTTCACACAGGAAATCATATAAATGACTAAAGCCTATGCCCGATAATATGCGTTCATAACTGACATGATCAGGATGTCGCTTTCTGAGATAACTTAATAGTTGATCTTGTAAGCTGTTTTGAGCGGCAAAGTCAGAATGTCCACCTTCAGTTGCAATAGCGTGATGCTGATGGCCATCCCAATAAAGCAACGCTTCACCTAAACCGGTACCTGCTGCGATTACAGCGCAATTGCCGGTTTGAATGTGTGCATTAGGATTTAACTCTAGCAGTTCATGGTCGGGTAAATGCAGCATACCCAAAGCCATGGCTTCTAAGTCATTCAGTAACTTTACTTTAGTGAAGCCGCGCTTTAGTTTTAAGTCGTCAGCATCTAACAACCAAGGTAAATTGGTGGTTTGGCAGCGTTGATTAACCACGGGGCCGGCAACACCGAAACAGGCGGATTTAATGGAGCATGGGCTAGGTAAAAAATCGCTCAGAATGTCATCAAATTCGGCAAACTGCTGGCTGGGGTAAGACTGTTCTTTTACACAGCTTAATAGGCCATTAGTATCGCGGCTTAAAAGGGCTAGTACGGTTTTAGTTCCACCTATGTCACCTGCAAGTATCACGTTGTATTCCTTTAGTTATTGTCGAGTAAATAGATAAGAGCATCCAATATGGCATTGGCCACTTTATGGGGCGGCAAGCCATAAAAATCTTGCCAAGCTAATGCGGTCACGGTTTCATAATGTTCAGCTTGGTCTGGATGCTTGTTTAGCCAGCTAATTCTTACTGCATAACCAATAATAATATCGGTTAATAAATTATCATCAATGAATAAATCTTCATTGGCTCTAAAAATAGAGGTCATGGCTTTTAAAGCCTCTACTGTTAATTGCCTATAAACAGGCGCTTGTATTTTATTAAGCACATGATTGACTTGTATCTTAAAGCTTTGTTCGCCTTCGGTCATCTGTGACAGGATAGTTTCGCTGTCTAAGCGGTATTTACTGTTAAGTTTTTCACCCATCATTAGGCCTTTGCAATGATGCAGAATATCCCAGATGCCCGCATAGAATGCGTTGTTTTCTCTGCCTACGCTACCTTGCTGTTCACGCCATTCATACCAATCTATTGCTTCACCTTGATCTTTAGGATCCATAGTTTGCGAGAAAATGGCTAGATTAATTTTATGATGACTGCCGTCAATATGCAGGGTTTCTGCTGATTCGAGTTGATTTTCGGTATTGCTGATATCATCCAACATTTCTTTGAGCTTGTTGGATAATTGATAAGGCGGTAAGGCCATGATTTCATTAAAGGCTTGATCTAAAGAGCCGCAGCCAGAGGCTCGTTTCTGTCTAACGATGATCAATTGCAAAATATGGCCGACGCGCAGGGTGTGCATATCGGCAAATAGTTCTGGGTTCGATTTTATTAACATACCCAAATAAACCACGAGCTCTTGAATAATAATGCGTTCACTAGCGTCACTATTATAAGTATTGATGATGTTTAAAATTTCTGAAGAATCTGCGGGGCGCGTTAAAGTGGCTTTGCCGCTGTAAGCTCTGCCCAAAGTCAGTGCGTGCTGACGAACCAGTATTTCGGTCGCCGCCTGCTCTAAATTAATGTCATATTTGCCGAGTAAGCTGGCACAACGTCTAACAATACTCCAAATGTGCTGATCTCCTGCACGTTCATAGACTTCTTCGAGTAGATCGCCGACATTTGCAGGCTTGTTATCAGCACCCAGTGTGGTATTGAAGGCTAAGTCATGTCTTAAACTGAGTAAACTGAGTGCCTCAAATTGAGCATAAAGATTACTATCGCTTGTTAATAACTCGATTAATGCTTCATCACTCGATAAATCCCATTCATTGAGTAACAGCGTATTCAAGGGCATTGAAGGTTCAGTGCTACGAGGCAATGCCTGCATAAAAGGTCGCTCAGTATTTTTCCCTGAAGCTTTTGAGAACTGAAAGTCATGTAAGTTTTTTATTTTTTCATGGCTAGATGCTTGGGTAAAATTGAGTAGTGTGCCTAGTTCAATGGCAATGCCTTGAGAGACACCTTGTTGCAGTTCTTTGAGAAAATTAATTAATATGTCGCGATGATGGCTGTCCAACATATTCTGTTTGATAGAAATAGCCAGTACTGGATTGCCAGGTCTATCCCAATGGCGATAGATATAAGACATTTCTAAGCGTAAGCGCGAAATCAGTAGATGGTTATCCATTGCCAAATAAAAGCCTTTTTGATTAAGGCATTGTGGTAAGAATAGCAGAGGTTCTCCTGCTAAATTATACATTTTTGAGGTTGCCAATGTTCGCAGCTGTCGCAGAGGTCTGCCAGTGATACCAATGCGGTCATTTCGACCTACATGGGTATAAGCTTCTGCTAATTCGTTAGCGTGTCTAATTTGTATAGGTGCAATTTCGGCGCGTGTTTGTGCGCTAATGCCCTGTTCTTTTAAGATGTTTTGTACTATATCGTCTTGAGCCAGTAACTGAATTTGTAGTTTTATGTCCTTGGTTTTTTTAACGACTTTATGCCGACCTAGAGGATCTATATCATCACAAGCTAGCAAGCCATCTTGAATCAGACAGCCTAATATAAAAAGACTTTGTGCCCAGACTAATGGCATGTTTTCATTGGCTAAGCGTTCTTGGCTATGGGGCTTAGCTTTTTCTGCGGCAATTAAATCGATAGGGACTACATAGAGTTCGGGTAATAACAGTTGCTCATTTTGCTCTACTAATAGGCTTTCGAGTTTATGGCGATAATTTAAAGCCGCAGCGTCATTGCCCGCGTATAGATTATTTAAGAGTAAATAGGTGAAAAATAGCGGCCATTCACATTCAATATCCATAAATTGTTTAAGTTCATGGGCATCATAATACAGGCGCTGACTATCTTCTATGGCCGTTTGATGGCCATCTAGCAGAAAACGTTTACAGCCATAACGGCCTTCTAGTTTTTCACAAATCAGCGCCTCTGTTCTTGCTCTTAGGGACTGATCATCAACTGAAAATGCGGGGAAGCCAGTAATACTAAGTACCGCAGCATCGACTGCTTTAGAGATAGATTCTCTAGGTAACAGCGCTTCTAAAGTGATTCGAGTTCTGGCAATATCGTCACTGATAACATGAACGATAGAGGCTTGGCCACCGTCTTTGCCAAATAAATTAAAACCAGAAAGTGCTTCTAAGGCGGCTTTTGCCATGCCAATGGAACTGGCATTGAGTTCGGCAATACCTTGATTTGTCTTGTGGCCACGCTCCCAAATACCATAATCGGGTGTGCGATAAGTACGACTAATATAGTGCACCAAGTTTTGCACAAAATTGACTTCATCAATAGTAAAGACGATGCGTAAACCAGAGGCGGTCATTTGCGCGAGCATTAACAAAAATAAAGACGTGGCATCGAGTTGTAAGTGTCCCCACTCGTTATCACCGACCACACAAGCGCCCGATTTGGTGTCATATTTGGCATGCAGAGCATCCAAAGGGTTTTGAGATTGTTTGAATTTTTCTACTTTAGGCGCTTGGCGCATCATCGCCGTTAACAAGCCACGCATCAGCTTTACCACGCTTTGCTCGAGTACATAAGTGCGCCCTAGAGTCTCATCAGTGCGCCGATAAGCCAGTGCCAAACCCCATGCTGATAGTATGCTGTAAACATTATCCCTAACCCAAGCATCCGTATAGTTACCATGAACAGTTACCGCGGTACTGGCGGGTAATAAACCTGTAAGCCAATCTTGCCGCTTAATAATGAGGTCTTGAACTTGTTGGAAATAAGCATCCAATTTTTCGTGAGCTTGGTTCATAGTTAGGGTATGGTTAATTTTAATTTTAATGTATGAGTATTAGTATAAAAATAGAAAGCAGATTATGTGCCAGTTATCTATGAGCGGTCGTTATGGGATTTAGTTGCTGGTTTTGGTAGCGATTTAATGGCTATAGAAATAATCTTAATAATATAACTGATATTACGCAGTCATTTGACGCTTTAAAAAACAAATAATGACGACGCTTGTTGTGTCGGGTATTCGCACGCGAAGGCGAGATGCTTTCTTGTGCGCAGCCTTTAGAAAGTATTCAAAGAAAAGGCGCTACTGTTGTGGCTAATCCCAACAAAACCTCCGCTGCTAGTCGCGGCAAACGAGAGTCAAGCAACGTTACTGCGTAAGGTCTGTAATATAACTAAATTAGTTGCACAGGACTAATGCCAGAGATGTTAATGCTATTAAAGTAGGTGTTATTTTTTGTTATGCGCACATTGATGCTGTGAGGGTGGCTCTGATTTATCGGAGGGTGCTGTAAATGAGTTTGAATTAAAGCGAGATGAATAATCGCTGTATTTGCGAAGGTGAAGTATGGAAACGTATCGGGCGACTAAAAGTCGCCCAGATAGCTCTGCTATTGCATAATTTTTCAGTCTGCCTGTTAAAAACAACTGACTGAAAGGTTTGGGTAAATAGCTAGATAAGAAAGGTGTTACTAACGTCTACCGTTTTTTCCGGTAGCGGGTTCTTCAAACTTAACTTTTAAAGGTTTTCCGCAATACAAGTTGCCATCTAATGCTGCAATAGCAGCTCTGGCCTCGTGACCTTCCATGCCGATAAAGCCAAAGCCTCGGCATTTGCCGCTGAATATGTCAGCAACAAGTTGGATGGAGCGTACTTTGCCGTATTCTGAAAATAAGGCTTGCACACTTTCTTCAGTGGCGTCGCTAGGTAAATTTCCTACAAAAAGTCGTTTCAAAAGACATGTCCTAAATTCGGGGGGAGGGAGGGGATTGATTAGCCTGATAAGCAGGCTATGCCACAACCTTGCCAGCTTTAGGCAAGGTTGTGTGTCAGAAAGTAACGGTTTATGCGGTCGTTACATTTGAAGCTTGTGGGCCTTTAGGGCCTGATTCGACTTCGTATTTTACTGCTTGGCCTTCGGCCAATGTGCGGTAACCGCCGTCGCTTGCAATTGCAGAAAAATGTACGAATACATCTGCTGTGCCATCGCTAGGAGAAATAAAGCCGAAACCTTTAGATTCGTTAAACCACTTAACTGTACCAGTTGCCATGTAATTGTCTCAATAAATGAATGAAAATATTTTTATTGCAAATCATATCCGGGCACAAAAGCGGGAAAAACGGATGGAATTTCTAAATAAAGTGCTGATTAATTGCAAAACTTATTAGAGTAACGCTAAGTTAAACACTAGCATTACTAACTAACATAATTATTATAGGGGTTAACGCTTAGTTTAGCCATCTAAACTTTAAGCAGTATGTTCATGTTGATCATTTACTTCCAAATACTAATGATATTAGTGTAGTCATCAGTCCAAGGTTTCATATCAAAGTATAAAGGCAATTTTTGCCAGTTGCCAAGACGACTCATAGCTAAGGGCATAAGGGTTTCTGGTTTTTTAGCTAACACCACCCAGTCGGTTGCCACAATCAATTCTGAGGCTTGTTGCGGTTTAAATTCTTGTATGAGTGCGGCTAAATGCAAATGCTCGGCATGTATAGATAATACTTTCTTCAGTAATAAATGACGGTTAGTGATATGAAACGCGAGCAGGCCATCAGGTTTTAATTTGTCGAAATAGAGTTGTAGCGCTTCTTCTGTTAATAAGTGAGTGGGTACTGAATCGGAACTAAAAGCATCCATGATTAATAAATCGAAATGCTGCTTAGGTTCTTTTTCCAGTGATAAGCGTGCATCACCAATACGCAGAGTGCTATGCTGACTGCAACGTTGTAAATAATGGAAATATTTAGGGTTACTAGCGATATCGACGACTAAAGGATCAATTTCATATAGCGTCCAATTTTGTTGTTCTTTGGCATAGCACGTTAAAGCCCCTGCGCCTAAGCCAACGATACCAATATTCCAGTGTTGATCGACAGTATCGAAAGTTTTAAACAACTGCCCCATAGGGCCAGGACGACTGTAATAGGTATAGGGGATAGTGGCTACATCTTCGGCTAGGCGTTCTGCGCCATGTTTAGTAGTGCCATGAAACAGTTCGTGATAAGTTTCTGCTTGCTGTTGTTCGTTTGTAAACACGCTTTCACGCACAGCTAATACACCAAAAAATGTGCGCTCTTGATAAAGGGTATGTGACGATAAACCATGTAGTCCTAAGGCAAGAAAAATAATCGCCCCTGTTAAAAAAGCGAAAGCGACAGGCCTAGCTCTGAGTAAATAAGATAATAAGGTTAGGGTAATTAAGCTGATGACAATAATGTCAAAATATTGCAGTAGATCAGCACAGTTTATATAAATAATTAGACCTGCCATTATCAACAACAATGGCGCTATTATTTGTAGCAGCAAACTTTTATTGAGTGTTAACACAACACCGGGACGCAACAAGAGGGCCGCAACGATCATCAGAGGGTATTCATAAATGCCATTGAAAATAAAGGGCGCGACAAAAGTATTAAACATGCCGCCCAACATGCCGGCAAAAGACATGATCAAATAAAAGTTCGTTAAATGCTGGGTAGAAGGTCTATTCTTGGCTAATTCGCCATGACAGACCATAACTGCAAAGAAAAAAGCCAGTAAATGCAAAATCAGATAGGCCCAATAAGGTAAGTCTGCTGGATTAATAAAGGCATAGGCGATAAAGGGAATTAAAATTAGAGGCTGTAACTTAACCATCAGTGGATGAATCGCAGCGCTCCATTTAGAAAACACGATAACAAAAGACAGCAAATATAAGGTTAAGGGAATAATCCACAATAACGGCACTGAGGCAATGTCGGTGCTAATGAAATTGGTTAAACCCAGTAATAAACTCGAGGGTACAAAAGCCAAGGCCATCCAGTGAAGTTTTCGACGCAGACTGAGCGAACTTGCATCTGGCGTAGACTTTTCTATATTAATGGTGGTTTGCTGGCTTTTCCATAGCACTAGTGCGCAAACCGCTATCAATGCACAGAGTATTAAATAACCAAAGCTCCAGCTGGTTTTTTGTAGCGTTAAGCCGATGGCAGGTTCTAATAGAAAAGGATAGCTGAGTAAAGCCAATAGGCTGCCGGCGTTGCTAGCCGCATAAAGGTAATAAGGATCCTCACTGGTATGGTGGCCGATATTGGCAAACCATTTTTGTATCAGTGGAGAGGTGGTGGATATAACAAAGTAGGGTAAGCCTATGGCTAAGAATAAAGTCCAGCATAACCAGAAGGTAGGATTGGTATCGGTGGGAGGTGCTATATTTTCAGGCAAAGCAACCGGTAGAGCTAGCAAACTGATCAGTATGATAACGGCATGTATCTGAATTTGGCGGCGTTGATCAAAGCGCATGGACAACAGATGTGCATATAGATACCCCAAAAATAACAGACTTTGATAAAACACCATGCAGGTGTTCCATACCGCCGGTGAACCGCCTAATAAGGGTAATAGCAATTTACCAAACAAGGGTTGCAGCACAAACATCAGGGAGGCACTGACAAATAAGGTGCCCGCAAATAAGATAATTAGGGATAAGCGACTGTCGGAATGATCTACTGAAGGCTGGTTCATCGTTTTTATTTTAGCCCTTTAGGCGGGTTGTTTTTAAGGCGCTAATATACTGCAAGCGTTTACGTTTGTTGTTTTTTTAAACAATCGAAAATTTAACGTAGCTTGGGTTAATGGCTTTATCATTAACCCAACATTGCAGCGTAATGTGTTGGGTTTCGAAAAAGCACGCAGCCCAACCTACGCGAAACATCAACATGCATCATTACATTCGCGTGGGTTACTGCAGGAACTATAATAAAGCATTTACGCTAATTGGACGCTAGTCGATATAATTTTTCGCTGAAAACATAGTGTCGACAAGCTATAACTGCTGATATCAGCATAATCGATGCTTCATCTATTTGTAAAACAGATATAATCATCTAATAATAGCATTATATTAACAGCAGCGAATGAGTTAGCCTCTACCCAAAAAGTGTGGCAGGGCTTATCTTTGCATTACTTAACGACTAACACACTATTTAATTTTATTAATTACAAGGGAATACCATGTTTAAAATATTGACTTACAACAACATTTCACGAGCTGGACTTGATAAGTTTCCTGATGCGCAGTATCAAGTCGGCGCGCAAGTCGATAGCCCTGATGCCGTCATGTTACGTTCTTTTAACTTACATGGACAAACCATTCCAGATTCTTTAAAGGCAGTGGGTCGTGCTGGCGCAGGGGTTAATAACATTCCAGTTGCTGAATACACTCAGCGTGGTATTCCCGTGTTTAATGCCCCAGGTGCTAATTCAAATGCAGTGGCTGAATTAGTCATTGTTGGTATGTTGTTGGCTGCCAGAAATATCGTACCTGCCTTAAATTTCGTTAGAGATCTTAAAGGTAGCGATGAAAGCCTCAATGAACAAATTGAGAATGAAAAGAAACATTTCGCGGGCTTCGAGCTTTCTGGCAAGACTTTAGGTGTTTTGGGTTTAGGTGCTATCGGCGTTAAAGTGGCCAATTCTTCTGCTGCTATAGGCATGAATATTATCGGCTTTGATCCTTTCATGTCGCTAGAAAATGCTTGGAAATTAACCTCATCAGCCGAACAAGCGCTTAGCATTGATGATCTGACTTCACGTTCAGATTTGATTAGCCTGCATATTCCGCTGAATGATAAAACCAAGAACTTGATTAGTGAAGAGCACATTAAACGCATTAAGAAAGGCGCTATCTTACTTAACTTCTCTCGTGCCGGCGTTGTTGATGAGGCTGCCGTACTCGCTGCCTTAGATAGCGGCGCGTTATTAGCTTATGTCTGTGATTTTCCAACAGGCGCCTTGATTAATCATCCACGCGCTATTGCTTTACCTCATTTAGGCGCCTCCACTGAAGAAGCAGAAGACAACTGTGCAGCTATGGTTGCCGACCAGTTACGTGAGTTTTTAGAGCATGGCACGATTCGTAATTCGGTTAACTTTCCAGAAGTCATAGTAACTCCTAGCGGTGAAGGTTTTCGTTTAAGTATTGCTAATGAAAATAAACCTGGCGTAGTGGGTCATATTTCTTCTATTTTAGGGGCAGCAGGTCTTAATATTCTTGATTTACTTAATAAATCAAGAGGTGATTATGCCTATACTTTGGTGGATATTCATGCCGCCGCATCTGAAGCAGTAGTCGAGCAACTACGCGCTATTGATGGCGTATTATCGGTACGCGTTATTTAACTGATGTTACGCAGCCATTCAGCGGTTTATAAAAAAACAAATAATGAGATCGCTATCGCGACGATTTATTAAATCGGGTTATCGCACCCGAAGGCGAGATACTTTCTTTTGCGCCGCCAAAAAAAAGTATCCAAAGAAAAGGCGGCTCGATTGCCGCTTCTTCCTGCGCTCCTCAGCGCGGTAAACGAGAGTAAGTCGACGTTACTGCGTAACGTCAGTTATTTAAACATCAGCGATTCAAAGATAGGAGACGGTTATGTCACATTGGTACCAAGATAATTCCCACAGCATAGGCAACACACCTTTAGTGCGACTTAACCGTATCACCGAGGGCTGTTCTGCGACGATATTGGCAAAAATTGAAGGTCGCAATCCGGCTTATTCCGTTAAATGCCGTATTGGTGCCGCGATGATTTGGGATGCTGAGCAACGTGGCTTGCTAGGGCCTGGTAAAGAATTGGTAGAGCCTACCAGTGGCAATACCGGTATAGCTTTGGCCTTTGTTGCAGCGGCCAGAGGTTTACCTTTAACCTTAACCATGCCAGAAACCATGAGCTTAGAGCGTCGTAAGTTACTCATTGCTTATGGTGCCAAGTTGGTATTAACAGAAGGCGCTAAAGGCATGAGTGGGGCTATCGCTAAAGCCGAAGAAATTGCCGCCTCCGATCCTGAGCGTTATGTGCTGTTACAGCAGTTTAAAAACCCAGCGAATCCAGCCATACATGAACGTACCACAGGGCCGGAAATCTGGAATGATACCGATGGTGAAATTGATATTTTAATTTCAGGGGTAGGTACCGGCGGTACCATTACTGGCGTCACTCGATATATTAAGCAAACTCAAGGTAAGGCCATTCTTTCTGTTGCTGTAGAACCTAGCGCTAGTCCTGTTTTAACACAGACTCGTGCGGGTGATGCTATACAACCTGGTCCTCATAAAATACAAGGTATAGGCGCGGGTTTTGTGCCCAGCGTACTTGATTTAGAGCTTGTTGATGATATCGAACAAGTCACTAATGAAGAGGCTATAGATTTTGCAAGACGCTTAGCCAAAGAAGAAGGTATCTTAGCCGGTATTTCTTGTGGTGCTGCAGTTGCTGTTGCAGTACGCGTGGCTAAACGTCCAGAACATGCCGGTAAAACCATCGTGGTGATCTTGCCTGATTCCGGTGAGCGTTATTTAAGCTCACCTTTGTTTGAAGGCTTGTTTGATGCGAGTGGTTTGGCTGTATGAATGATGCGGCGAGACTAGGTAGCCAATATAATTGGGGCATTGATGGGTTGGTCGCACAGCTTAGAAATTTACGTGTGCAATCCTTAGAAACACGCAATCTGCTAGATAAGCCACCTAAATTACCGTCACGTAAAGAACTACATAAAATCTTGGATGGTTTGGGAGCCGTGTTGTTTCCTAATCGTTTAGGTAGGCCTGATTTAAATGATGAGGGCATCGATTATTTTGTAGGCCATACTTTAGAAACCTTACTACGTGAATTGCACACGCAAATCCGTAGAGAACTACAATTTATATCGGGGCATCAAGGGATTGATAATGTCGCGCATCAACAAGCGATCAATATTGCTAGAGAGTTCGCAGCGCAACTGCCTATAGTTAGACGCTTGTTAGACACCGATATACAAGCTGCTTTCGAGGGCGACCCTGCTGCCCGCAGTCCTGATGAGGTTTTGGTCTGTTATCCGGGCATAACCGCCATTATGCATCATCGCTTAGCGCATATCTTGTATCAATTAGGTGCGCCTTTGGTAGCCCGTATGATTTCAGAGTTGGCGCATTCAGCCACAGGTATTGATATACATCCCGGTGCCCAAATCGGCGAGAGTTTCTTTATCGATCATGGTACCGGTGTGGTCATCGGCGAAACCGCCATTATAGGTCGTTATGTTCGGGTTTATCAGGCGGTTACCTTAGGCGCCAAACGTTTTCAAAAAGATGACAACGGCCTATTAGTTAAAGGTAATGCAAGGCATCCGATTGTTGAAGACCATGTGGTTATTTATGCAGGAGCCACCATACTCGGACGTATTACCATCGGCCAAGGCTCAACTATAGGTGGTAATGTTTGGCTGACGCACAGCGTACCGCCCGATAGTAATATTAGCCAAGCCAGCGCTCGCAGTGAATTGTTTCAAGGTGGTGCGGGAATTTGATTTGTCCGGCATGAGTGTTAGGTTAATGATAAAGCCAGTAATGCAAGTTGCGTGATTCGCAATTAGTGGCTACCAATTTAAGATGGGACAGTTTCAGCCCAGACAAAGGGTGAAGGGCGAAAGATTAAGTCTAGGAGGCTAGCAACTTAAGGCGTTTCAGATACTAGGTTTAACCCTTCGCCCTTTGTCTGCACTTAGAAGAACCCTATCTAAAAATGAACGGTTGAGCTAAACCGTCCGCTCTTAAGTTGGTAGCCCCTTAATTTAACTGTGCATTAATAACCAAGGTGGTCAGTTCAGCCAAGCTTTTAGCTTGGGTTTTCTCTTTAATATGTATACGATGCGCTTCTACAGTACGCGTGCTGATATCTAATATATTGGCGATGTCTTTATTAGCTTGGCCTTGAGTAATCAGTAGTAATATTTCACGTTCTCTATCGGTCAGTTGTTGTACCAGCAGACTGGCTTTACGTTTACCCAAAAAATCTTTTCGATTAGCGCGGTCTTTTCTTAACGCTTCAGTAATGCATGCTTTTAACTGATCATAATCAAAAGGTTTCTCTAAAAAATGTACGGCACCAGCTCTAAAGGCTCGGGCTGATTCTGGGATGCCAGAATGGCCACTGATAAAAATAATGGGCAAGCTGATGCTGCGTTCTATCATGATGTTTTGTAAGTCTAATCCGCTCATAGTCGGCATCATCACATCTAAAATCAGACACCCAGTTTCAGCGGGTTGGTAATGTTCTAAAAACGCCTCTGCTGAAGTGTAGCATTTAACCTTTAAGCCTAATGTTTCCAATAATATCGAAACTGAATCAAGCACATCAATTTCATCGTCAACTATATAAACAGTGGCGGCTGATGACTTCTTTTTCATAGATATTCTCCATTGATAGGCAGGATAAAATAAAAAGTAGTGCCAGCACCTAAGAGGCTATCAAATCTAATCATACCGCCATGGGCTTCGATGATGGAGCGACTAATGGAAAGTCCCATGCCCATGCCGCTGGCTTTGCTGGTATAAAAAGGCATCAGTATTTTTACTTTTTGCAGATCAGTCAGACCTGGGCCGTTATCTTTTATACGGACTTCTAGGCCTTTATTTAATCGAGTCTGTATCGATATCGTTTTATCATCAGCATTGAGCTTTTCTTCTAAAGCATCGATAGCGTTTTTGATTAGATTTAATAGCACTTGCTCAATTTGCACACTATCTATCGCTACTTTAGGCATATTAGGTTTGAGTTCAAGTGTCACCTTAATATTGTGCTGATAACATTCATGAGCACAGAAGTTAACGGCGTTTTCAATCAACGTGTCAATAGAGGTCATACTGCGAGTTGTAGTACGTTGGCTGGCTAAATCTTTCATGCGATGGATGATTTTTCCGGCTTTTTGGGCTTGTGCATAGGTTTTGCTTAGAACCTCGCTGAGCTTAGTTAAGTCGGGATTTTCAGCCTTAATCAGTTGTAAGCAGGCTTGGCTATAATTGCTGATCGCGGTCAAAGGTTGATTAACTTGATGGGCAATGCCGGAACCCATGCTACCGATAAGACTTAAACGTGTCATATGGGCTATTTCAGCCAAATGCTCTTTTTCATGCTGTTCTTGTCGCAGACGTAAGCTATTGTCACGGATGAGTATGGCAAAATGATCGGCCTGCTTAAGCCTAAAGTTCACTAAAGACAATGATAATGGCACGATAAAGCCCTTTCTATGGAGCCCATCGACACTATAGTTGAGCGCGGCATTATTTGAAGTATTGCGAAGCAACAAATCAATACTGGATTCAGTAAAAAACGGCGATATTAACAGTTGATTAAAAGACATTCCCAAAAGCTGTGCTTCCTCATAGCCTAGCAATAAACAGGCGGCTGTATTGCTCGATTCTACGATGCCCAATAGGTTGAGCATAATAATGCCTTCACTAGAGGCATTAAAAATATGGCTGTGGGTCGCCTTTAGTTCGGAGCTGATTTTCTGCGATTTTTCTAGTTCTGCGTTTGTCGTGTGTAAAAGCTGACGATGAGCTATTAAATCCGATTGTTGTGTCCGTATTTCTGCCACTTGTTTTTTGTTGAGACGCGTTAGCGTATCTTCCAGAAATTTATAGGCAGTTACATCCTTGAGAGCTAAATAAATGTTTAGCTCATTGTTTTCTTGTCTGTCAACCGTAGCCATTAATTCTAGGTAAGTAAATACTGGGCTCTCTGGATGCTGGTTAGGCGCATATTCATGAAAATCGGAGTTTTGGTTATGTGGTTCATGCTTAGCCTGATTAGGCTGTGTGATTCGGATAAGTAGCTTAGTGCTGAGCGGTTCATTTTGCAGCTTACGAAAAAAAAGATAATAAGCATCTTGATCGTCAACATGAATAAAGTTATCTAGTCTCTGGCTCAATAAGCTTGTTAAAGGCGTATTAAGTAGCGTAGTAGCCGCTAAATTGGCTTGCAAAATAGTACCTTGCAAAGACAATGTCAGATAGGCGACAGGTGCCAAGTTATAAATACGTGCATAGTCAGTTTGAGATTTATTGAGTGCCTGCTGAGTATTTTTAAGTTCATCATTTTGCATTTCCAGCTCAATTTGATGTACTTGTAGTTCATGAATCAGCGTTTGAATTTGTTCGGGCTTCAACTTGGTAATATCAAGGTCGGCTTGATTCAGTAGCTTGTCACTGCATTGGGCTTCTGCCTGTTCTGCGCGTTGGCGTAAGTTAACTATATCTAAGGACTGCTTCATTAGCATCATCTCTTTATAATGAATAATGACAAACTTAGAGTAAGCAAAATAATCTTCATAAACTGGGCCTTTCATTAAAACTTAGCGACATATGAGGCGGTAACTCTAGATTTAGTTTAAGTAGATAGTCATTAATTCTCAACTGCTTATGTCTAAGATGGCAAAAGAGGCGCGTTAGCCCTTTTAGTCTGCTCAAGGAAGCACTCATAGCCACTACGGTTAATGCTAGCTCAACAAAGGTGGTATCTTCTGGCGTTATTTGGTCAGTTAATGAGTCCACTAAAAGCTATCCTATAAGGTAGAGTGTAGGTTAAGTTGTCTAAATTATAATCTGCACCTAGTAAATAATTCATGATCCATAATGCAATGTCGTCTAGACATGTCGGATTAGGTGCTAGCGCTAACCGGAGGTATGGATTTGGAAATGTAGGGTACCGTATCGTATCGCTAAACAGACCTAAAAGACTTATGTTATTAAAAATTGATTGGACTAACTTTATCCTAAAAAGCTATCAGTTGTCACGCACTTAAGTAGTTATACGAATAGCTAATATTTTATTAGCGGTTAAAGTAGTGGCTCATCAAAGATAAATTCCCTGATAAAGGCCTGTTAGCCTTGTATTGTTTTGGGATATCTTTATTAACATAAACTTATTTATTTTGTTAGAGGTTATTACTATGAAAGCAACTTTAATTGTGGTCGCTGACCAAAGTCGAGCGCGTATTTTTAAAACCGACGCACCTGCTGCACCCTTAATTGAAATAGAAACCCTGACGCATACTGAAGGTCGCTTGCATGACAGAGATTTGACTTCGGACTTGCCCGGCAGAATTCAAGGTTCTGGCCATATTGGCCATGCCTATGAACAAGCTACCGACCCTAAGCAACATGAAGCAGATTTGTTTGCGCATAGGCTTGCACATTACTTAGAAGAGGCACTCAATGCTCAGCAATTTAAGCAATTATTGATCATAGCCGAACCGTCTATGCTCGGCTTATTACGTAACTGTCTACCCGAACGCATCAAAAAAACTATAGGTTTCGAATTAGCTAAAAACATCACCACCTTAAGCCCCGAAGAAATCCGTATGCATTTACCGGATTATTTGCCTAGTCATTGATAGGAGTGCAACAGCTTCAGCTGTTGCACTTAAAACAGCTGAAGCTGGTTTACTCCTGAAAGGATCGGGCAACCGTTTTATCGTTGCCCGACATGGCAGCATTCAACAACCCTCTACGCTAAACTCTTACTAGCAACCTCGTACACATCCCTAGACACAGCCTCTGTATTTATAATGCGTTCTAACTGGGCTTTGATGAGCTCTTGTCTGGCGACATCATAACGACGCCAAGTGGTTAAGGCGCTTAACATACGTGAAGCCACTTGGGGGTTGAGACTATTAAGGCTGATAATCTGATCGGCTAGATATTGATAACCCTGACCATTTTCGGCATGAAAATGTAAAGGATTGGCCTGACTAAAAGCACCCACTAAGGCTCTGACCCGATTAGGATTACTAATATCAAAGGCCGGGTGTTGCATTAAGGCTTGCACCTTAGCAAACGTATCGGCATCAGGGCTAGTGGCTTGCAGGGCAAACCATTTGTCGATCACTAAGGCTTCAGCTTGCCATTGCTGATAAAAATCAGCCAAGCATTGTTGTTTAGCAGGATGCGCATTATTAACGATCACCGCTAAGGCGGCAATTTGATCGGTCATATTTTTAGCGCTGCTAAATTGCTGCTCTGCCCAGTGTTGATATTCAGCAAGTTCTAAGCGACCTAAGTAAGCTAAGCAGGTATTTTTAATGCGGCGACGACCTATGGCATCAGCATTAAACAGCCCTGATTCATCGCGATGATGGGCGATATATAAAGCTTTGAATTGCGCCTGTAACTGTTCAGTTAAGCCATGCATGACAAATTCACGTGCCTGATGAATGGCAACGACATCAATCACCGACATTTGCTCGGCTAAATAAGTTTCTGAGGGTAGGCTAAGTAATAACGATAAATACGATAAATCAGCAGGCGCTTGCGCCATGATTTGTGTAAACGCTTCACTAAGGATAGGGTTTAGCACTAAAGCACGCCCCTGGTTTAGATCTTCGATTAAATTAAAAATAATTTGGCTGGCCAGTTGTTGTCCGGCTTCCCAGCGATTGAAGGTATCGCTGTCATGGCTTAATAAAAAAGCCCGTTCTTCAAGGCTACGTTCGAAAGCCAGTTTAACCGGCGCTGAAAAACCTCTTAAGATAGAAATGATCGGCGGCTGTGCTAGCGACTCAAAGCTAAAGCTTTGCTGGGCTTCAGTCAGTTGCAAAATCACTTCAGCACCGGCAGGGCTGCCATCAGGATTAAGCAAGCCGACCGTAACAGGAATATGTAAGGGTTGTTTATTAGATTGTCCCGGCGTATCGGGGCAGTGTTGGCTCAGCGTTAAGCTTAAGCTTTGGCTCTCTGCATCATAACTTTGTTGTACGCTGATGACTGGCGTCCCCGCTTGTTCATACCAGCGTCGGAATTGAGTTAAGTCGATGTTATTGGCCGCTTCCATGGCGTTAACAAAGTCCTCGCAAGTGACAGCTTGACCATCATGACGTTCAAAATACAGATCACTACCTTTACGAAAACCCTCTGCACCGACTAAGGTATGGATCATACGCACCACTTCAGCGCCTTTTTCATACACGGTTAAGGTATAAAAATTATTGATTTCTATATAAGCCTCGGGACGTATCGGATGAGCCATGGGGCCTGCATCTTCGGCAAACTGCCGCGAGCGTAACATGTTGACATCTTCGATACGTTTAACGGCTTTAGAGGTGCGGTCACCGGTAAATTCTTGGTCTCTAAAGACGGTAAAACCTTCTTTAAGACTCAACTGAAACCAGTCACGGCAAGTAATACGATTGCCCGTCCAATTATGGAAATATTCATGGCCTATAACGCCTTCAATATGTTCATAATCACTGTCGGTGGCGGTATCAGGCCGTGCCAACACAAACTTAGTGTTGAATACGTTCAGGCCTTTATTTTCCATAGCGCCCATATTGAAATGCCCTACCGCGACGATCATGTATAAATCTAAGTCGTATTCACGGCCGTATACTTGTTCATCCCAGTGCATAGCATTTTTAAGAGACTGCATGGCATGAGCGCATTTGTCTAAGTCATGCGCTTCGACAAAAATTTGTAAACTGATGTGGCGCTTAGACAGCGTGATAAATTCATCTTCAATACACTCAAGTTGCCCGGCAACTAGGGCAAATAAATAACAAGGTTTGTTAAACGGATCTTCCCAGGTCACCCAATGTTGATTATCAGCCAAATCGCCTGCAGCGATTTTATTGCCGTTCGACAACAGCACGGGATAAAGACTTTTGTCACCTACCAAGGTGGTGGTGAATTTAGTCATGACATCGGGACGATCTAGAAAGTAGGTGATTTTTCTAAAGCCTTCTGCTTCGCATTGCGTGCATAACATGCTGTTAGATAGATATAAACCTTCCAAAGCGGTATTGGCTTTTGGGTTAATGGTGTTTTCGATCGTTACTACAAAACTACGATGTTGCGGCACGTTAGCAATAGTGAGAGATTCTTCAGTCTGCTGATAATCATGCGCCGTTAATTCCTTATCATCATTCAGCACGACGCGCGTTAAGCGTAAATTCTCGCCGGCTAAAACCAGTGCCACATCGCCGGTTTGGCTGGCTGGATTACGGATTAAGGTCAGGCGTGCAATTACCTGAGTGTGTTCTTCAGCTAAGTTGAATTTTAAGTCAACGCTTTGAATGAGATAGTCAGGTACGGTGTAATCTTTTAAAAGAATAGTCGGTGGATTAATGGCTGTCATGTGTGTACCTGTTGATATGCGGTTTTTTAGCGGCGTAGATAGTGAGTAAAGCCCAAGCGCAAATAAAGCTAACACCACCGATGGGAGTGATGATGCCTAATATTTTCATATCCAGCAAGACCAGTAAATATAAGCTACCAGAAAATAACAGTATGCCGAAAAACATCAAGAAACCGGCCCACTTTAATAATTTAGAGCTAGGTGCTTGTAGCAAGGCCAAAGCAATGCCCATCAAGCCTAGGGCATGCCACATTTGATAGCTAACGCCGGTTTGATAAGTTGCTAGTTGCTCGAGGCTTAAGCTGGCTTTTAAAGCATGAGCGCCAAAAGCTCCCATGGCTACGCCTACCAAGGCACTTAAGGCACCTAAAAATAAAAACATGGATTTCATATTAACGCTCTGTGAGTCTAGGAATGAGTTGAGCTAAGTTGCACGGTCGAGTACGGTGATCTAACTGCTCCTTAATGAGACTGTCCCAACCGGTACGGCAAGCACCTGATGAACCGGGCAGGCAGAATACATAGGTGGCATTAGCGACACCCGCTAAAGCGCGAGATTGTATGGTTGAGGTTTTAATGTCTTGATAAGATAACATCCTAAAGGTTTCACCAAAGCCGTCTAGCACTTTATCCAGTAAGGGCTCTATCGCTTCGGGTGTGCCATCACGACCGGTTACGCCCGTGCCGCCGGTGCTAAGCACCACTTGCACCTCTGCTAGTGCTATCCACTCTGAAACCACGGCACGAATCTGGTAGATATTATCAGGCACTATTTTCTTTTCTAGCACATGATGTCCAGCAGCTATGGCGCGTTCTACTAAGGTTTTTCCCGATATATCATCGGCTTCAGTACGCGAGTCAGAAACCACTAGAATGGCAATGTTTAAAGGTATAAATTCTCTTTCAGAGCTCATGATTTAAGTTGCTTATTTGGGTGTGGAGCTATGTTAGGTTAACGATAAGGCGGTTAGCCCAACCTACAGATTATTCGTTTAAAGCGATGGGTCATGTAGGTTGGGCTGCCTTTTGGGGCAACCCAACATTACATAGCATCAATATTGGGTTAATGATAAAGCCATTAGCCCAACCTACAAGATATGTCTATTATCTTAACACAACAAATAAGCCTTGTTCGCCGCGTTGGATATTAATCAACACCGGATTATTGGGATTGATGACGCGTTTTAATTCATCCAGATTATGTACGCGATAGCGATTAGCTGAGACTATCACATCGCCCGGCCTTAAACCTACTCGCCAAGCATAAGAGGTCGTATTAATTTTATCGAGGCTAATGCCTTCTAGCTGGTTTTTTACGGTGCCGGTTAACACGGTGCCCACTAATAAGCGATGTAGTTTTTCACCGGCTAATTGAGTTTGCTCTGGTTTAGCGATAATAGCCGTGACGGCTTTTTTTTCTGTGCCATGAAAGTAATCTAAGGTGACTTTATCGCCAATTTGCAATAAGCCGACAATGTTATTGATATCTTGACTGTTATTAATAGGCTTATCGTTAGCAGCAACGATAATATCGCCGGGCTCTAAACCTGCTTTGGCTGCGGGTGAATCATTTTCAATACGACTAATAGCCGCACCATGCTGGGTTTCTAAGTTAAAGGCTTTAACCAAGTCAGGTGTTAAATCTTGGGTGGTCACACCTAGCAAGCCACGCTTTACTTCGCCATGCGCAATCAGTACATCTTTAATGGTGGTAATCATATTGGTGGGTATGGCAAAACCAATGCCGACATTGCCGCCAGTAGGTGCCAAGATGGCAGTATTCATACCTATGAGTTCGCCGCGTAAATTAACCAGTGCGCCGCCTGAATTACCGGGATTAATAGAGGCATCCGTTTGAATAAAGTTTTCGTACTTTTCTATGCCTAAGCCAGAGCGACCTAAGGCACTGACAATACCGGAAGTAACGGTTTGCCCTAAACCAAAAGGATTACCAATGGCGACCACAAAATCACCGACTTTAAGTAAGCTAGAATCAGCCATGCTTAATTGGCTTAAATTATTGGCAGGAATTTTAATAACCGCGACATCAGACTCAGGGTCTGTGCCGATGAGTTCGGCATTGAGTTGCCTGCCATCATGCAGAGTCACCAGAATGCTGTCGGCTTTATCAATGACATGATTATTGGTTAAAACCAAGCCTTGCTTGCTATCGATAATAACGCCAGATCCTAAGCTGTTTTTTTGCTGTTGGCGAGACTGATTAGGCACATTAAAAAATTGCCTAAACACAGGGTCTTGCATTAAGGGATTATCGTTGATCTGAATATTTTTTGAAGTAGCGATGTTAACCACGGCAGGCATACTATGCTCTAACATAGGCGCTAACGAAGGTAAGGCTTGCGTGCCATCGTAAGGGGGTAAACCGGCTGCTAGATTAAGGGTGGATACTGAGAAGATAGCTAATAAAGTTAATGATTTTAATAAGTATTTTTTCATCTGTAAGAGTCAAAGGTGAGTTAAACAGTCCTAGA
Organism: Crenothrix polyspora; assembly: GCA_945902915.1. GTDB lineage: Bacteria > Pseudomonadota > Gammaproteobacteria > Methylococcales > Methylomonadaceae > Methylobacter_C. The sequence goes on from CAMDNJ010000002.1 coordinate 32,097, forward strand.
TGACAATATAAGTACGAAAACGTTTAATATCAAGGCTAAAATGTTTAGTGTGGGGCAGGGTTAATATTTTCGAGGCTATATTTTTACTTGGAGTAAAACAGCGTTAGCGATTGCACTCCAAGATTTTTAAAGGCCTTAGCTTTTAGTTTGATTATTAATGATCTGCTACTTTAATTAGCCAGCCGGTATTATCATCGCAACCTAATACGGCCGTGGCGCCCACATTGATTCTAACAAATTCACCGGTATATTCAGCCGGTAATTGGGCTTTGATTTTAAAAAAAGTACTGGTAGTTTCTACTGTAAAAGGTAAAGGCAGTTTTTTTGCAGTTAAGGTAATGGTAGTGGGGTCTATCCAAGCAGAGATTTTAATGAAAAACTCTGCTTTAGGAGAGACTTCAATATTATCGGGAGCTTTATATTCAGGTAAATTAAAATCGGTAAAGCGTGGCTTTTTACAAGATTTTGCTAATTCTTCTGGGCTATAAGCTAAAGCTTGGCCACTTAAGGCGACAAGTGCTATTAACAGCACTGATTTAAAGAGTGGGATCAATGTCATGGTTATTCCTCAATCAAGGTTTGATGTTATTTTTATGTAACCTAGTAATGCAGTGGGTTACTTTAGATATATTTACCATGAAATTCAACTATTTCCTGCATCAGCTATCAATTAAAATCGTGTCGTCACCTAGGTCGGGTAAAAGCGCCAGCGTTTTCGGACATAGCGCTCATTGAATATCGAGACGTCGGGCAACTATAAAGAAGTTGTACTAGCATTACGATGATGAAAACTTGGGTCAGATCGCGACCTGTCCTTAGCCGATATTTCGATAAGCGCCACTATAATATAAAAGAGGCTCACCTGTCCTACAGATGCTATCTTGAACTTCAGCGATGATGATCCAATGACTGCCGGCGCGGACTCTTTCTAGAACTTTGCATTCTAAAGACATCAAACTTTCATTCAACAGCGGCGCACCGGTAATGCCGGCTTTCCAACTGGTATTATCAAAACGTAGTTGTTGGCTAGCGCCACCGGCAAATTGACTGGAAGTGTCTTGTTGTTCTGATGTTAAAATATTAACAGCAAAATAACCGCTTTCTTGTATGCCGGCGCAGGTGTCGGCAGCATCATTAATACAGACTAAAATTTGTGGAGGATCAACGGAGACGCTGCTAAAAGCTGTAGCTGTCATGCCTTGCACACCATATTGTTCAGAAACAGTCGTGACGACGGTCACGCCGCTAGCCCAAAGTTGTAGTGCTTTTTTAAAATCATCAATGCTAACAGTCATTATGTTCTCCAGTTATTTAGGTTATGTATTTAAGGTTTTGACGTGCAAACCTAAGATCTAAGCGTAGATTATTTAGCGCTTATAATACAGCACCCTAGTCGCCTTGTTAACAAAACAGCAACACGCTGAGCTGATATCTCATCGATAAGCTTAGTTATATTAAATTAGCTGAGCATTGGTAGAGAAAATAACGAGCATTCTTGCGCTAATAGATATAGTTTGTAGTTTGATAGAGGCAGGTTCTCGTTAGCCCTGCAAGCTTGCTAGTTTAATGCTGATAATGCCTAGATGATCCTACAGCTTTCTTAGCTTGATGTGGATAATTCTTAGATGACCATACAGCGTTGCAAGATTGATAGTGATGATTTCTAGTTAGCCATACAATAATCTGTGTTTGATAACGACAGTTTCTAGTTGATCATAGAATGCTCTGTGCTGAGCAGAGATCGTTGCTAGGTGGCCAGACAAGGCTAGGTATTTGCCAGGGCTTTTTCCTAGCCAAGCATGCAAGGCCCAGTATCTGACAGGGATTATTGTCTGTCAGTGAAGGAAGGGTCTACTATTGAATAGAAATGCTGGCTTGTTATAAAGCCCAACAGTCTAGTTATCATACTAGGCTGTTGGTTTAGTAAGGAATGATACGGCTAAAACCATCAATGTTACTATCTGGGAGCGCCTAGGCTGGTGTGGCAGGAGTGGTGTCTTTTGTTGGAGATTTACGAGCAAAGCGTTGGGCTAGGCTGTCTAAATGTTCATCTAAAAGGCCGTTTTTATCAGCGAGTTTAGCGACTTGATAAACCACTAAGGTTTGACTGTAAGCATCGCTACCCACCGCCATAAAGGTATCTTCTAAGCGTTTCATGAGTTGGCGCATTGCCAAAACAATCGGTTCTAGTTGCCTAACTAAGGTCACTTCTTGGTTGTATTGATCAAGATCAAAATTTCGTGGCAGTATGCCGGTATTTTGGTTGGCTAAGACTAAACCATGGTCGATAAAGGCGCGGCTTTTGTCGCCTAGTTTGGGTAAGCTGCGTCTATCGGCGGTGGTTAAATCAAGTAAAAAAGGTAGTTTGCTTTGAATGTCGGTGATAGCTTGTAACAGGACGACTTGTTGATCAGTGGGTAATTCGCCTTTGATAAGATTGTTAATCATAAGTACCTCTTAAGATGAGAAGAAACATATAAAATCTGTATTGCAAAAAGGTGTTTTAAGCGTTTTTTCAGTAGTTTACTGCGCTAACGAATTTTATGTGTAGATAGAGGCTAGATACAGCCGCCGATTAGATGGTAACACAGAATATATAAAAAGAATTGCTTAATGCGTTAGTTTTTTCTTATGCCTGCGCTGGACTTATGCTGCGTTAGGTATGTGCAAATCATGCGGATATCGGGGAGATGCTGTAGATTCCGTAATTCGTCCTTAGTATTGGCTGACTAAGGACGATTGCTAGGTCATAGCTATGAATTGGCGCTCACTTATAAAAGTGGCTATGCATTTTAGTTATTTTCTAGTCCTGATAAACCGACCACAGACCAGTTATCAAAATCGAGTATGCCTTCCTGATCGTCACCGTTATTGTAAGTGATGCGGCAGGTGTAATTTTTAGACGCAGTATTTGAAGTTTGATCTGTAGTACTAAATTCACCGTGGACTAGGTAATCATAATTACCCATAGACCAGGCATTTAGCGCTTTTTCAGGAAAACTAACGACAGCATCAGTGCCGAGTTTGGTTTTAATTTCATGATTGCAATGCATGTAAGCAATCGCGGTTAAGGGCGTTGAGATAGGTAATTGGCTGGCTTGGTCTTTACTGTCGACCAGAAAAAGATCCGATGCAGCAACTTTGTACATGAACGGCATGACCAGTTTATATTGGCTTAACAGTAGCGCAATAAAGGCGATGATAAACAGAAAGTTTTTATATTTTTTCATAGGTATATAGTATTGATTTAGTAATTATTGTTGGCACTATAATATAAGAAGATTCTCAGAATCTCAGCTTATTAATAAGCTGTAAGTGTATCATCTCTTTCTTTAAAGGCAAGAAGCTAAGGTTGGGTTCAGATGATTTCTGGGCGCTGTTCAAGTTTATTTAACTGATGTTAGGCAGCCATTCAGCAGTTTAAAAAAACAAATGATGAGGTCGCTATCGCGACGATGTGTTAATCGGGTATTCGCACCCTAAGGCGAGATACTTTCTTTTGCGCAGCCTTTAGAAAGTATTTAAAGAAAAGGCGGCTTGATTGCAGCTAGTTCCTGCCCTCCTACCGACGCGCGGCATCCATGCCGCGCCCCTTCGGGCTAATCCCAACAAAACCTGCGGTGCTAGTCGCGGCAAACGAGTGTAAAGCGCCATTACTGCGTAACATCAGTTATTTAATTAGAAATAAACTGGCTAGTCCTAAAAAAATAAAGAAGCCCATGGAGTCGGTGACGGCGGTCAAAATGACACTGGTACCTACTGCGGGATCTTTGCCGAATTGATGGCGTAATAAGGGTATGCCTAGGCCAAAAATAACAGCAACGAGTAGATTAATAAACATGGCGGTCGCCATAACTGCTGAAAGAGCTGGGTCTTGGTAGAGAACTAGGCTGACTAAGCCCATAATTAAGCCGATAAAAACACCGTTGATGATGGCGAGTTTAAGTTCTTTTTTTATCAATCTGCCTACATTGCTAGGCGTGACTTGGCCTAAAGCCAGCGATCTTATGATTAACATGCTGGTTTGATTGCCGGTATTGCCGCCCATTGCCGCAATGATGGGCATTAATGAGGCGAGCGCCACTAATTGCAAGATGATGTCTTCGAATACGCCAATAATGCGTGTTGAAGCAAAGGCGGTGGCAATATTAATTAATAACCAACCCCAGCGATTTCTGGCGCTTTTCCAAACACTGGAGAACAAATCTTCTTCTTCACTAACGCCGGCTTGGCTGAGTAAATCTTCATCTGATTTTTCGCGGATAAAATCGAGTATATGGTCTACGCAAAGTCGTCCTTGTAGTTTGCCTTGTTTGTCGACTACAGGTGCAGAAATAAGATCATAACGCTCGAAGGCGCGAACGGCTTCAGCGGTTTCTTGATCAATCTGGAATCTTACAAAATCCGTGACCATGACCTCAGCGACTTGTTGTGAAGGCAGATGGGTGAGTAGTCTTTGTAGTGGCAATATACCCTGAACTATATTGTTTTGATCGACAACAAATAGCTTGTCGGTGTGGCTAGGCAGTTTTCCTAATCGTCGTATATAAGCAATGATGGCTTTTAGGTTGAGATCATTGCGGATAGTAATCATGCCGAAATCCATCAACGCACCCACTTGGGTTTCCTGATAAGACAAGATAGCGTTTAAATGTTGGCGATCTTCGCTGTTTAATGAGCGAAGTATTTTTAGCATGGTTCTTTTCGGTAGATTGGCCGCTAGGTCGGCTATTTCGTCGGTATTTAATTTGCCGGCGACTGTGGCCAGTTCTTCGGCTGCCATGCTTGAGATCAGCGTTTGCCTGACGGCATCGGAAACTTCGAGTAAAATTTGTCCCTCATGATGCGACTTGATGGCATTCCATACGATCTGCCGTTTATCTAAAGGTAATGATTCGAGTATGAACGCGCAATCGGCAGGATGTAACAGGATAAGTTTTTCTTGTAGTCGGGCTTGATGTTGATTTTGCAGCATGGCTGCAATAAGTTCGTGGTTAACTGAGGGGCCACGTTGAACCAAGGTTGTTTCTATGCGCTGTTTTTCGAGTAAGCTGATGATCTCTTGTAATTGATGATCTAGAAATTGTGCTGAATGGCTTTGTTCAGTAGTTTCCATAGTGCTAGACCCATTATTAAGTTTGTGATGGTTGATTGACTGTTAGCTTAAATCAAATGCTAGCCAACGTTGTCTGTTTTTGATTAATAATAGCCCTAATTCCAGAATTTAAGATTTTTATAACAGCCTAAATCAACACTAAATTATCTCGGTGTATCATTTCTGCATCATCGGCATAGCCTAGGATTTTCTCAAATTCTGTGCTGTTCTTACCGGCAATGAGTGCGGCATCTGCGTTGCCATAGTTAATGAGTCCACGTGCGATCTCGATGCCTGATTCATCTTTGCAGGACACTAATTCGCCGCGCTCAAAGTGACCGGAAATGGTTTTGACGCCCACGGCCAACAGGCTTTTACCATCGCTTTTTAAAACTTTAACGGCGCCAGCGTCGAGTATTAATTGTCCTTTGACTTGTAATTGCCCAGCCAGCCAACGTTTTCTAGCGACCAAGGGTTCTATGTCGGGTAAAAAGTGCGTACCTAGATTCTTGCCTAATATGACTTCAGTGATAACATTATCAACAGCGCCCGCAGCAACCACTGTAGCAGCGCCTGAGCGAGAGGCTAAGCGTGCGGCACTGACTTTAGTGGACATGCCGCCACGACCTAAGCCACTGCGACTGTCTCCTGCCATGGTTTCTAAGCGAGCATCGTTCACACTAATTTCAGAAATTAATTGTGCGTCGGGGTATAGGCTAGGATCGCCGGTAAACAGGCCTTGTTGATCGGTTAGAATAATCAGTAATTCGGCTTCAACTAAATTAGCTACTAAGGCCGCTAAGGTATCATTATCGCCAAAGCGGATTTCTTCGGTAGCCACAGCATCATTTTCATTAATAACCGGAACGACGCCAAATTTTAATAAGGTTAATAAGGTGCTGCGCGCATTTAAATAACGTTGCCGATTAGATAAGTCATCGTGGGTGAGTAAGACTTGTGCGGCATGTAAGCCATGCTGTTGAAAATTATCATCAAAAACGCGCACTAAACCCATTTGACCAACTGAGGCGGCCGCTTGCAGTTCATGCAGGGTTTTCGGTCTGGTTTTTAAGCCCAAACGACTCATGCCTTCGGCGACTGATCCTGAGGAAACTAGAATAACATCAATGGCTTGATGTCTTAGCTCAGCCATTTGTTTAACCCAGGCGGTGATAGCGACTTTATCTAGTCCTAGGCCGCCCTTGGTTAATAAAGAGCTGCCTATTTTTACAACAACTCGTTTAACTTTGGTAAACTCATTCCTGCTCACTTTTATTCCGCCGTTGTTCTTCTAAGAAGTTCATGATGGCAAACATTAAGGCTTGTGTGCCTTCGCCATTAATGGCTGCAATTTTAAAAACAGGGCCTTGCCATTCTAATTCATCAATAATCGCTTGGCAGTGTTGTTCAGCTTCACCGTAAGGCAAGCAGTCAATTTTATTGAGGACTAGCCAGCGTGGTTTGTTGGCTAAATCATCACTCCATTTTCCGATTTCATGGATGATTTTTTTCGCGGCTTGTACCGGTGTATCCATGCTTTCATAAGGCACGACGTCAATCAAATGCAGTAATAATCCGGTGCGTGATAAATGTTTAAGAAATTGTAAGCCTAAGCCTGCGCCTTCCGCTGCGCCTTCAATAACACCTGGGATATCGGCAATCACAAAGCTACGTAAATCATCGACACGGACTACGCCCAAATTGGGATGTAAAGTAGTAAAAGGATAGTCCGCTACTTTAGGCGTGGCTGATGAAACGGCGCGTATCAGGCTAGACTTGCCGGCGTTGGGCATGCCTAGTAAACCTACATCGGCAATTAGGGTAAGTTCTAACAGTAGAATGCGATGTTCGCCTTCGCTACCTTTGCTGGCTTTTTGTGGGGCTCTGTTGATACTGCTTTTAAAGCGAGTGTTGCCTAAGCCATGAAAGCCACCTTTAGCAACGAGCAAAGTCTCGCCAACCTTGGTAAGATCGCCAATAATTTCGCCGGTGTCTTTTTCTGAGACTTGTGTACCTAAAGGCACGGGCACAAAGCAATCATCGCCTTTTTTGCCTGTGCAATTACGACTCATGCCATTTTGTCCGCGTTGCGCTCTATGTACGGCATGATATCTAAAGTCCACGAGTGTGTTGACGTTTTCAACAGCTATTAGATAAACACAACCGCCATCGCCGCCATCGCCGCCGTCTGGGCCACCAAAAGGAATATATTTTTCACGTCGAAAGCCAATAGTGCCATTGCCACCATCGCCTGCTTCTACACGAACTTCTGCCTCGTCAACAAATCTCATAACTTACACGCGCCACGCTTTAAAAACCAATCGATAAAAACAAAAAAAGCCCCGCCAAAAATGACGGAGCTTTTTAAAAGCCACCGGCTTAAACTAATAAATCCGGTTTACATAACTTAAAGCTGTAAAGCAGTTTAAATTTATGCAGCAACAATGCTGATAAATTTACGTCCTTTAGGACCTTTAACTTGAAATACGACTCTACCTTCTGCCGTCGCAAACAAGGTATGATCTTTTCCACAGCCTACATTATCGCCGGCGTGAAATTTAGTTCCACGTTGACGTACAATGATGTTTCCTGCTGCTACTAGTTCGCCACCGTAGCGTTTGACACCTAAGCGTTTTGCATTAGAGTCACGACCGTTGCGAGTACTACCACCCGCCTTCTTATGAGCCATTTTTAACTCCTAAAATATTAAGCAGAAATGCCAGTAATCTGGATTTCAGTATAGTATTGACGATGCCCCATTTGTTTCATATGGTGCTTACGTCTTCTGAATTTAATGATTTTGATTTTGTCGTGTCTGCCTTGAGACAGAACAGTTGCTGTAACTTTGCCGCCTTCAATAAAAGGCAAGCCGATTTTAACAGTATCATCTGTTTGAATCATCAGCACTTTGTCAAATTCAATGCTATCGCCTGTGCCCAGCTCTAGTTTTTCTATTTTTAAGTAAGTACCTTCTTCAACACGGTACTGTTTACCACCTGTTTGAATTACCGCATACATCGGCGCAAGCTCCATCAAGCATTAATCTGTTATAAACTGAACAGACGATTATATTTTTAAAGCAGAAGTTAGTCAACAATAAACTATTTTATTTTATGTTGTTTTAACTTAAGAGTAATAAGAAAATCTTATAAAGACACCTGTACTTTTATTAATAGCATGGGCAGTTAGTTTCCTATTGGGTTATAATAACGCAAATAGATGATGATTTATAGTTATCACTTTGAAAAATAACCTAAACTTACATATTCAGTATTAAATCAATGGTATCGAACTCACAATCGCCCACGAATACGCCCGCATCGATTGATTTTGATTCGATCAAACAATTAACGGCCATCGATGCAGTAGCTGTCGATCAACTTATTATTAATGAGTTAAGTTCAGATGTTATTCTCATTAATCAGATGGGGCGCTATATTGTCGGCAATGGTGGCAAACGTTTGCGACCCATGCTGTTATTACTTGCTGCTAAGGCCTTAGGTGGGGTTAGTGATAATCATCTAGTGCTTGCTGCTGTCATTGAGTTTATTCATACGGCAACACTATTACATGATGATGTGGTGGATGAATCTGATCTCAGACGAGGCAAAGAGTCTGCTAATGCTGTTTGGGGTAATGCAGCTAGTGTATTAGTAGGGGATTATCTTTATTCCAGTGCTTTTGAAATGATGGTCCGTACTGGCAATATGCGGGTTATGGAGATTTTATCAAAAACCACCACCGCTATTGCAGAGGGTGAAGTATTGCAATTATTAAATTGTAATAATCCAGAGACTACAGAAGCTAAATATTTAGAAGTTGTTGCTAGAAAAACAGCGATCTTGTTTAGTGCTGCAACTCGATTGAGTGCTGTAATAACAGGAGTCTCATCTGAGATAGAAGAAGGCTTAGCTCTATATGGACAACATTTAGGGATTGCCTTTCAATTGATTGATGATGCTCTTGATTATAAGGCAAGCCAAAGCGATTTAGGTAAGAATCTAGGTGATGATCTTGCCGAAGGCAAACCAACCTTGCCGTTGATTTATGCCATACAAAAAGGTACTGAGCATGAAGCTTCGATTATTATTGAAGCGATAAAACACGGCAATCGTGACGTCTTTAATGAAGTGTATGCCATCGTGCAAAGTACCCAAGCTATCGCTTATACAGAACAACGTGCCGATGAAGAAGCTGAAAAAGCGATTAATGCCTTGAGTGTTTTAGAGGAATCAGACTATAAAACGGCATTGATTCAATTGGCTAAGTTTTCTGTACAAAGAAGTTATTGATACCGTCGTTAATGGCTAGTCGGAAATTTATCAACTAAACCCGTCACTCGTTGCACTCTTTGCCGTACTGTACTAGAAAAAACCGCCATATTAGTAACTAATTTAATGGTCTTTTTTGCTCTAGTGATAGCGGTATAGAGTAATTCTTTCGTTAATAGGGGACTGTTAGTCTCTGGTAATATAATTAAGACCTCTTCAAACTCTGAGCCTTGGCTTTTATGTATGGTCATGGCAAAAACCGTTTCGCAATGCGGAATGCGTGCAGGTAAGTATTTTCTAATGCTACCGTCAGCTCGTTGGAAAAACACCCGAAGTTGATCTCCTTGTTCCTTATCGCGCAAACAAATACCGATGTCACCATTGTAAAGTTGTAAATCTGCATTATTTTGAGTGATCATAATGGGGCGACCGCAATACCATAGTCCTGATATATGGATGAGTTTTTTGTTAGATAGCGATTGCTCTACAGCATGGGTAATATCGGCTACACTATTTTTGCCCAGCCTTATTGCGCATAAGGCTTGAAAGCGATTGAAGGCTTTGTAAATGTCACTAAATTCAGCGCCTTTGGATATCAAGTGTAAATAAGCTATTTGTTGCTGAGAGATATAGTCGATTAAATCAGTTTCTAGTAGAGCAATATTTTTATTGCCGATCTGTAATAGCTGCCAAGCCTCGCGATCTTGTTGTTGGTTGATAGCAAGCGCAAAGTTTTTTATATCTTCATCAAAACGATGTGATTTTTGTAGCTCCAATGTTTGCTGTGGCAAAGCCATGGTAAGATCTGCCAGCACAGATCCGGATTCAACAGAGGCTAATTGATCTTTGTCGCCCAGAAGTATGAGTTTAGCTCCCGGTTTTAAGGCGTCTAATAATTTACTCATTAATGCCAAATCAACCATTGAGGCTTCATCAACGACAACTAGGTCGTAAACTAAAGGTTGCTTGGCGTTATGGCGGAAATAGGGAGAGGGCGGCTTTGCTCCTAATAAGCGATGCAAGGTCATCACTATTTCTGGTATAGCTGATTTTATCTCAGCCGAGCAGGGTAATGCGGTTTTGTTAAAGCCTATGGATTCTTGTAAGCGCATAGCCGCTTTGCCAGTGGGTGCGGCTAGAGCAATGAGCAAGGGTTGATCTGATAGCTCTTGTAATAGGGCTAGGATTTTGACGACGGTGGTTGTTTTCCCAGTTCCTGGTCCTCCAGTAATCATGCAAAAATCTTGATTTACAGCCATGATCGCTGCCGCACGCTGCCAGTCAATGCTAGTTGAGATGCCGAAATATTTATCAAACAGAAAGCTAGAGTCGGGAGTAGTTTTCAGCTCAGGGCTAATGTTGCCTTGAGTCATTTTTGTTAGTTGCTGTGCTAAACGCTGCTCATAGAACCAATAACGATGCAGATACAAGCGATCTTGTTCAACAACTAGGGGAAGTATAGTCGTGGTGTCAGGGCTGTTAGTCAGCGTTAATGCTAATCCAGACTCTAAGATTAATGCTTGGGCTACTGCATCTATTTGCATACAGCTGTGTCCTTGGCTTTGTTCAAATGATAATGACATCACAATATTTTCAAAGGCTAGTTTTTGCGAAGCGTCTAGTAATGAGCGTTCACTTAGAAAGCGGGCGAACACTCTATCAAGTTGGCTAAAGGTTTGTTTTTCGTAAATCATAGGGCCGAACTCATTAGATGTTTTTAGTTAGCAATAGGCACTTGAGCCCATATTTGGTTAAAGCAAAATAAGCTTAATGGTTTAATTTTTTTAGAACTTAAAGCGCATCATTATAATCGATAGCCTCTTTTTAAGGTTAAATACCACTAGCATGTCTATACCCATAGAGCATTTTTCAAAACAACAAACGACAATCCTAAAGGGATTGGGTATTTTGTTAATTGTCTTGCATAATTTTTATCATAATTTAACGCCTGTTATGGGTGAAAATGAATTTAGCTTTTCTGAAGATATATTCTGGAATTATTATCTCGTTTTGCAATCTAGCCCAGAACACGTGCTTAGGTTGTTATTTAGTTATTTTGGTCATTATGGTGTTCAGGTGTTTATATTTTTTAGTGGCTATGGTTTAACCAGAAAATACGATCATCAGCCCATTATCATGAGTCAATTTCTAATAGGCCGGATAAAAAAGCTTTACCTGTCTTTTTTATTTTGTATAGCGCTTTATATGGTCTTGGGTTTAGTAAAAGCCGAATTCCTGACAGATGAAAAAGTATTTTATTGGGATAGCTTACTTTGGAAGGTTTTGCTAATCTCGAACTTTATACCAGGGCAAGCATTGATGCCAGTAGGGCCGTGGTGGTTTATAGTCTTTATTTTTCAGGTATATGTACTCTTCCCTTGGCTTTTAAAGTCTTATCAAAAACTGGGCGCTAAGTTTCTTGTTTTCGTTTCTTTACTAGGGATATTACTGGAGTTTCAGTTTAATACTCACTTAATAACGCAACAGCTTAATATTAATTATACGATTTTTGGCCATTTACCTGTGCTATGTTTAGGGATGTTCTTTGCTAAGCAAGAGCGCATAGATTCGCTGGCTTTGTCTGTAGGAATCAGTCTGAGCCTTTGTGTGTTGCTGCTGGCAAATTTTGAAAAAGCTGCTTGGGTGTTAAGTAATGCTGCGCTGGTGATTATCTTTTTGTCGATATCAACTAAACTATTTAAGCTGTTGTCGTCATGGCACTTAATAGAAAGCTGTTTATTGTTTTATGGCAAACTGTCATTTCACTTGTTTCTGGTTAGTGGTTTTTTACGTTCGCCTTTTCATAATATTGCAGAAAGCTATCATTTTTGGTGGCTAGACAATTTAGCAGCTTTAATGTGTTTATTATTTTCTACTCTGAGTGCTATTGCTTTTTTGCGGCTAGATGATAAATTACGCTATATTGTTTGCAAAGCAGCATAAGTGATGCTTGTTTATTATGATTGGAATATGCTGGTGTTTCTGTGAATCGCTCCTTGATTATCGTATCCGTATTTTTAATATGATTGGCCTAATAAAGTTGTTTTCCTATCAATTTCAGTACTTCAGAAAGTTCAATAAGTCTTTGTCCTTAATTATAAATACTAGAGCAAAGCTAATATGATAGCCTGTCGCATATTGCCATTATGTTTTGCAATAATTACGTGGTTTTTTCTAACTGGACTGATGTTGTTGGATGATCAGGAAATGGCCTTAGTCAATAAGCAGAAGGTAACAATAAATCCTATTTCAAACGACGCTGAAAACGATGCACAGCCACTAAAAACGAAAGCTGCTGAAAAGCTTGTTAAAGTGCGATCTAAAAAAACGGCAAAGCTTGAAGATAACAGCAAGCCCCAGTTGCTCATACAAAATGAACAAACTAATGCACTGGATCTTTCTATTCCCTTTAAAGCCAATGAAAAATTTGATCTTGAAAAAAAGTGGTTAATTCCTCACAAAACCTTAGATGTTTTTGCCGTTGATCCTAATAAGAAATCGAGATCACTAGAATTGAAGGGTGAAATGCTAAAGTCTCCTGATCCGCAACCAGAAAAGCGAAAGTCAGTAGATGGTGCGAGGGTTAGTATCAATATTAAGCTTTGAGGGTTATGGGCATTAAGCTTGCATTGAGCTTCATTGGCTATCCTTAAAGTGCGACAGTTTGTGCGAAGACGAAAGGCACAGGGCGAAGGGTTAAGCCTAGGGGGCTAGTAACTTAAGGCGAGAAGGCATAATCTTTTACCTTTCGCCTTTTGTCTGTGCACAAGACAGCTCAATCTAAAAGTGAACGTTTAATCTAAATGCCCCATCTTAAATTGTTAGCCACCTAATCTAACCATTCAATTATATGGTCTTCTAGGTCTAAGTTAGGTGATTCTTTAATGGCATAGCGATGAATGGATATACCGGCCTTTTTAACGCTAGTAGTACGACCCGATATCAAAGGATGCCAACTAGGTAGTTCTTGCTGGTCATTAACTAAGCGATAAGCGCAGGTGGCGGGTAACCAATGATATTGCGTAAAATCAAAACGCTTTAAATTCAAACATTCTGGTACTAATTGACTGCGTTCAGTATAGCGAGTGCAGCGACAGGTCTTAAGATCAATGAGTTTACAGGCCACATTGGTATAAGCAATTTCTCCGGTATCTTCATCTTCTAGTTTGTGTAAACAGCATTTTCCGCAACCATCACATAATGATTCCCATTCTTCGGTGCTCATCTCGCTTAGTTTTTTTGTTTTCCAAAAGCTCATGCTGGATTTAATAAAGTAATAAGGCGGTCATGGTTAAATAAGTGATGAAGAACACGACTCAGCATGAGTTTTTCTGACTTTGCGCCAATTCTTTTAGTAGTTCTCTAAAGTGCTGGTAACTGTGAATAGTTAATACGCCAATTTCACTAAGTAGTCCTTGAAAATGCCAGGCAGCCCTACCACCCACGATAAGAGCGACATCATTGCCGATTAATTTTTTGAGTCTTCGTAGTTCTTTATGTACAAGATGATCATCGCTAGCAAAGCTAAGGCTGAGAGTCAGAGCCTGTGCATCAACGTATTTAACCGCGATAGCAATTTCTTCAGCCGGTAAGTCGGCACCTAAATAAGTCACTTGCCAGCCGCTAAACTCTGCCATGATGGCTGCTAACATGGCACCTAATTCATGAAGTTGACCCATGGGCGTAGTGACTACCATTCTGGGGGCGTTGGCTGGACTAGGGCTGTTGTTGCGTAAAATATAGGTTAAGGAGCGAATAACGGATGAGGCCATGTGTTCATGTACAGGTCTTAGCTCGCCTTCTGTCCAGCTTTTACCAATTTGGCTCAATAAAGGCGTTAATAAATGCTCAATAAAGGTTTCAGTGCCTAATTCTACAATGGCATTTTCAAAATGTGTTTCTAGTAATTTCGCATCAAAAGCTAATACGGCTGCATAACATTTTTCTATGTAATCTTCGGTAATATGAGACTGATTTCGCTTTGAATTGAGTGCCTGAGGCAAAGGCGTCGGGCTGGTATCACACTCTTCTTTCAGCAGCGTTTTTAGATCACTCAGCGAGAACAAAGCAATTAGGCTAATACTGTGGCCATTAGTTGTGGCTTTATGGAGTAGTTTTAAGCGAGCAATGTCTTGGTCATTATAGACCCTGTGTCCACCGGCAGTGCGTGTGGGTGTAACGGCTTGATAGCGACGCTCCCAAGCTCTGACTAAGTCAGATTTAACGCCTGATCTTTTAGAAACTGTACTGATTAAATATTGTCCTAAGTCGTCATTAAATTCGGCCATAAGTTGCTTCTTTGCATCAAAACGAAAGGCTTTATACTAACATAAACTTATACAAAACATTGACAAAAAAGCATCAATTAACCTAAGGTTTACGCTTAATCAGGTTAATTAATATGCTGGTAAATGCTTTAAAGCCAAAAAACTGCAGTCATCGCCTTCATTTTAGAGCCTAATATAAACAGGGTTTAACAATATAAGTATAATGACGCTATCGCTTTCTTGCCTATTTAATGAGCACCTTGAATCTTTATGTCCTTAAAAATTGCACTCGCACAAATTAATTTCTTAGTCGGTAATATTGCCGCTAATGTTGATCATATGGTTGAGGCCGCTATAGTTGCGAGGGATGAATTACAGGCCGATATTATTGTTTTTCCAGAGTTGAGTGTTACAGGTTATCCGGCAGAAGACTTGCTGTTGCGTGCTGATTTTATTCGTGCCGCCAATAATGCTATTTATCAGCTAGGTGATCGTGTTGCTGATATAGCTATGGTCGTGGGTTTTCCTGAACAGGAGGGTGAGGCGCTTTATAACAGTGCCGTGGTCTTGCATCAAGGTGCAATATTAGCTTGTTATCGTAAACAGGCCTTGCCGAATTATGGCGTCTTTGATGAGCAACGTTATTTTACTGCAGGTCTCGAGCCGTGTGTATTTGAGTTTAATGGCACTTTTATTGGCCTGACCATTTGCGAAGATGTTTGGAAAAGTGGCATTATTGAGGCCAGCAAGCAAACCGGTGCCGAGTTATTGTTGACCTTGAATGCTTCGCCGTTTAATTCAGGCAAGATTCATCAACGTGAAGCGATCATTTGTCAGCAAGTTAAAGCTGCAAAAATCCCTTTGGTTTATGTCAATCAAGTCGGCGGTCAAGATGAATTGATCTTTGATGGTGCCTCGTTTGTAGTCGATGCAGATGGCGAGATTGTCTTTCGCGCCGAAGAATTTAAAGAGCAAATTAGCGTTATCGAATTTGAAGGTAATACGCCACTCAAAGCAGACTGTGCGCCACTTTATGCTGAAATATCCAGTGAATATCAGGCTTTAGTGTTGGGTATTAAAGATTACGTGCGCAAAAATGGCTTTCAAGGCGCTTTATTAGGCTTATCCGGCGGGATTGATTCCGCATTGGTATTGGCTTTGGCGGTCGATGCACTGGGTGCTGATAAAGTCGAAGTCGTGCTTATGCCGTCTCGTTATACGCAAGACATGAGTAACGAAGATGCGTTATTACAGGCGAAAGCTTTAGGTGTAAAGCATCATGTTATTCCTATAGAACCTGCCGTGAGTGCTTTTACGGGTATGTTAGCCGAGGTGTTTAGTGGCGAGACTAAAGATACCACTGAAGAGAATATTCAGGCGCGTTGCCGAGGCGTAGTGTTAATGGCGCTGTCTAACAAGCAAGGTAAATTATTATTAACTACCGGTAATAAAAGTGAAATGAGTGTTGGCTATGCCACGCTCTATGGCGACATGGCGGGTGGTTTTGCGCCGATTAAAGATGTGCCTAAGTTGCTAGTTTATCAATTGACTAAGTATCGCAATAGCCTGTCTGAGGTGATACCTGAGCGTGTGATTACCCGTCCGCCTTCTGCTGAACTAGCACCCGATCAAGTGGATGCTGACTCTTTACCGCCCTACGAGATTTTAGATCCTATCCTAGAGCGTTATATAGAATTAGACCAATCGGCTGAAACGATTATCGCTGCTGGCTTTGCTACTGCGGATGTTAAAAGAGCGATAAGCTTAGTCGATAGAAATGAATATAAGCGCCGGCAATCTCCGCCGGGTATTCGTATTACCGAAAAGGCTTTCGGTCGTGATCGACGTTATCCGATCACATCGGGCTATAAGGGTATTTGATACACCTTATAACCCTGATGATTGATGGTTAATGACTTTTTAAGGATTCTAATAAACTAATAGCCGTTTTCTTTTCCGAGAACTCTAAGTCTGTGTTTACTAGAGGTTCCAAAATAGCAATGGCTTTGGCTATGTTGTTATTACTCACATAGGCTTCAGCTAAATGAAGTTGTATTTCATTTTGTTTAGGCGCTAAAGTTGCAGCTTTTTCAATTAGACTCAGACCTAAATTAGCTTGATTTTGTTTAAGCAGCATATGGCCATAAGTATCTAAAATAGCTGCGGATTCAGGTGCTTTATCGTAAGCTCTTTTCGCTAGATCTAGTGCTCTAGGGTCGTTTTGTTGGTCATAAAGTATGGCTAAGTTGTTTAAGGCGAGCACATTATCGCTTTGCTCGGTCAGCATGGCATCATAATGAATTTCGGCTTGTTTATAATCATTCTGCTGTTGGTAAATATTCGCCAATTTAAAGTGAATCGCTAAGTTTTTAGGTGCCTTTTCTAAAGCCTCATTCAATAGCTTAATGGCCTCGCTAGGTTTCTTTTGGATTATCAATAAGTCGCTTATGGTCAATAAAATTCTTTCATTCGGTTGACTTTTATAGGCGAGTTTATACTGCTCATGGGCTTTTTCATATTGCTTTTGCGCCAAATAAGTATCCCCTGCTAATAGCTTACCCAAGACTAACTTTGGAAACTGCTGGTCAATTTTGTGAGCCAGCGCCAAGGCTTCTGGATAATGTTGCTGTTTAATTAAAAAGGCTGTTTTAAAAATCAAGGCTTCTGGTTTGTCAGGGCTTATAAGTGCTGTTTCATCTAATAAGGCTAAGGTTTCTTTATCTTTATCGGGGTGTTCACTGAGTAGTCTGGCCAATAATAAGCGACTGCCTATATCTTGTTTGTCTAGAGCAATGACCTTTTGCAGACTTTGTTCGGCTAATGGTTTTTGATTATTAAAAAGTTGCGCCTGGGCTAGCAGGTCAAGCGCCATGGTGTTATTTGGATAGCGGCTAATTAAGTCTTCACATAGGCCTAAGATTTTTTCGGGTTGTTTTTGTAAGCCATAAAACTTTCCTAGGCCTTTAATAACATTTATTTCTTCTTTAACATCGTCCTTGGCTTTGTCTTTTGCCGTTAGCAATACTTTTTCTACTTCTGCAGTGTTTTTTTGCTTATAAGCAATATCGGCTAACATGAGGTAAGCATTAATGGTTTTATCATTGATAGAGATGGCTTTAGTAGCAAATTCATGAGCTTTATCTAATTGGTTATCATCTAAAGCCAATTTTGCTGAACCTAGCAGTGCTAGAATATTTTTGGGGTCTAGTCTAAGTACTTTATCGTAATTTTTTTGTGCGGCAATGAGGTCTTTTTTCAAGGTTTCCAACAAGGCTTGTAAATTATAATAATCAGCTTCATCTGGATGAGTTTTTAAATAATCGGCTATTTTGTTGCCAGCTTCTTCAAGTTTGTTTTGTCTCAGTTGATCGAGTATTTCTAAATAATGGGCTCTTTTGCTGGTTAATTCGGAT
Source organism: Crenothrix polyspora (assembly GCA_945902915.1). Taxonomy (GTDB): domain Bacteria; phylum Pseudomonadota; class Gammaproteobacteria; order Methylococcales; family Methylomonadaceae; genus Methylobacter_C. The sequence continues at coordinate 50,143 of CAMDNJ010000002.1, forward strand.
TGTTGTAATGACTCGAGTATCGATTTAGCTTTGCCTTGCTCATCAACATTAGGGTTCAGTTGCTCAAGTGTACTGAAATTATTTTGTGAATGTTCTACGGGGTTATAAGTAGACGCCATCAATAGTGAACTAGTGCTTAGTAGTACTATAGCGAGAGCTGTGAGTTTTATTTTTGAAGGTTTATTTATAGGATTCATGGGCTTGCCTAGTTGAGTGAAAAAGATGCTATTGTCGAGCCAGTCATGATGACTGGATTTATGGTTGTAATCGCTGTTGTTTGCTGCTTTTAAGTTGAGTTAGTTTGTTAAGATGCTGGATTATTCTTGAGTAAGTCGCTGCTGTTTTGCTGGGAAAATATCTAGTTATATAACAGAGTGGCTAAAATATACCACCTTCTTTATGGTTTGTGCTAGGTTTTTACGTAAAGATTTTTGTGACGATAGGGTTATAGCTTAAGAAATTGTATGATGTACCGCTATGGTAGATAAAAAAAGAGTGTCCATTGTTAAAAACTAATTATTTTGAGTCAGCTACATCACCTTTACTTAAAGGCATTAATCTTATAGAAGCCAGTGCCGGAACGGGGAAGACTTATGCTATCGCTATGTTGGTGCTGCGCTTTGTCGTTGAGCACGGTTTCACCATAGATCAGCTATTAGTGGTCACCTTCACCAAAGCCGCAACCGAAGAACTTAAAGACCGAGTTCGAGCAAGGCTTGCCGAAGCCAAAAGAGCAGTCGACGGCCACGTAGATCATCAAAATGCCGATGTGCAAACCTGGTTAGAGTCGCTGCAGATAGCCAAAGAAGTTAAAAAGCAACGCTTGGTTGCGGCCTTATTAGATTTAGATCGATCTGGTATTTTTACCATTCATGGTTTTTGTCAGCGCGTTTTACGCGAACATGCCTTAGAAAGCGGGCAGTTATTTGATGCGGAATTGACCGATGATTTAGCGGCCATTAAACAAGCCTGCGCTGATGATTTCTGGCGACGGCAGATTTATACACGCTCATTGACGGAGGTCGCCTTATTAACCGCAACTTATAAAACCCCAAAGCAGTTACTGGACAGTGTTAATTTTATTGCTGATCAGCATAAGGTTTATCCTGAGCTTGATGATTTAGATGCCCTGTTAAGTGCTACGCAAGTAACGGCAACTAAGGCTAAAGATCAGTTGGATGCTAACGCACTAGCCTTAAGGGCCGGTTTTGAGGCACAGACTTTTAAAACGAGTTATAGCGATGCTTTCGAACTGAACCTCGCGTCATTAAGTGCTTGGCTGACTAAGGACAGCGTACAACTTCCCAGTAGCGAAGCTCTAGCCTTATTCACTGAGCAAGGGCTGATAGAGGCTTTAAATGGCCACAAATTCAGAACCAATAAAGCCCAGAGCAGCGAACAACGTAAAGCCGAGTATTTGGCAACCTTAGCGATTGATACGGCTGTATTTGATACGCTGTCTAAGGCAATATCTCAAGTGAGCTTAGTGTTGCGTAGAATGCTGTTAGAAACTCTGCGTGTGGAATTGGATAAGCGCTTACAGCAATTGAATGTCATGTCTTTTGATAATCTGATTAGCCGATTAGCAGAGGCTTTAGAAGACGATAAGCTGAGTGGTGGTGATTTGATTGTTGAGTTACGCCAGCGCTTTGCCGTGGCCTTAATTGATGAGTTTCAAGATACCGATAACAGTCAGTGGTCTATTTTTTCTGCCTTGTTTGCGGTTTCTAGTCATTATTTATATCTGATCGGTGATCCTAAACAAGCCATTTATAAATTTCGGGGTGCCGATATTTATTCTTATCTGTCTGCACAGCAGCAGGCAGAGCATCGCTATACCTTGGCTCAAAACTGGCGCTCACATCCACAGTTAGTGGCAGGGGTAAATCGCTTGTTTCAACGAGAGCGCGCGTTTTTACTGGCGGATTTAAACTTTAATGACGTTCAGGCGGCTAAGACTTCAAAAGATGGCGAGTTACAACAAAATGGCCAGACGCTTGCGCCTATGATGCTTTGGCAGTTAGCAAAAAGTGACACTAAAGCAGGTTATTGGTCTGCGGGTAAAGCCGCAGAGCAGATTAGTGTTGCCGTCATTAATGAAGTAGTCGCTTTATTAGCCGATGGTTATTGTTTGCAACCTACTAATCGGCCGTTGCTCGCTAAAGATATCGCCATTTTGGTAAGAACCAATGCCCAAGCTCGAGACTATCAAGCGGCTTTGCGTGCGGCAGGTGTGCCTTCGGTATTGAATAATACCGAATCAGTTTTTACAGCACAGGAAGCTTCCGATTTATATATCTTATTACAGGCTGTCGCAAATCCTGGAGATAGCGGTTTGCTTAAGCAAGCCTTGACCTTAAATTGGTTTGCTCTTGATGGCGCTGCGCTTTATCAAGTCATTAATGATGAACTAGCCTTAGATGCTTGGTTATTTCGGTTTGCCGCTTATTATCAGCTTTGGCAAAAAGCGGGGCTCATGGCCATGATGCAGCAGTTGCTAGCACAAGAAGCGATTAGGCCTAAGCTTGCTAGGGGTTCACTGGCTGAAAGACGCTTGACCAATATCCATCAGCTAATTGAGTTACTACAGCAAGCAGCTGTCGATGAACATTTAGGGATCAATAAAACCTTAGATTGGTTACGAACGGCTATGACGCAAGCCAGTAGTTCAGAAGCCCAGCAGTTACGCTTAGAGAGTGATGAAGATGCAGTGAAGATTGTCACCATGCATCGCTCTAAGGGCTTGGAGTATTCCGTGGTGTTCTGTCCTTGTTTATGGCAGCGTAGCGATCGCTTAAAGACTGAGCAAAGCTTAATCCAATGTCATGTTACTGGGCAGATGATGGTCGATTTGGGTTCAGAGGCTTTTGAACAGCATCGAGCGCTAGCCTTGGAAGAAGAGCTGGCGGAAGATTGCCGCATGTTTTATGTCGCGGTCACGCGTGCTAAATATCGTTGCTATGTGGTTTGGGCTGATCAGCGTTCTGAAAATCATGCAAATGAGTCTGCTATGGCTTGGTTATTAGAGCTAGCAGAGCACGATTTCGATGGCCAGCAAGGGCTATTACAAGGCTTGGTTGACGCTAAGCCCTTAAGCTTTGCTTATCAATGTTTAGAGACAACGGCTGTGCCGATTAGAGTCTGGCAGCATGACTTGGCGGCTACGCTGGCGCTTGTTGCTAGAGAGCGTAAGCGCTCTTTATACACCCGTTGGCAAATGAGTAGTTATACGGCCTTATCGGCTTTAAGTCAGTACGATGCGCCTGAATGGCCTGAAGACAAGGCTAGAGAGCCACAAGTAATTGCTGCAGAACCTGAAGCTATCTTGGCCAATGCCGCGTTATCCTTGCCCAGAGGCACGGTAACAGGCAATGTGGTTCATGACTTGTTAGAAAACTGTAGCTTTAGTGATTTGGCAGGGCTTAAGGATATTTCCGTAGCACAGGACAAAGCCTGTCAACGCTATGGCTTAAGCTTAGAGCAACCCGAGCAATTAGCCTTGTTGTTACAAGCCGTGGTGACTACACCCTTATCTGAGCAAGATCGTTCTTTTTGTTTAATGAACTTGGATGCCAATAAGTGCTTGAAGGAAATGCCTTTTTATTTAGCTATGCAAACGATGGATGTCAGTCAAATTAATGTGATATTAAAAGATACTGCCGTTTATCAAAGCTTAGACAGTAAAGTCATGTGTGGCTATTTAACCGGCTTTATCGATCTTATTTGTGAGCATCAAGGCCGCTATTATTTAATGGATTACAAAACCACTAGCTTGCCAGATTATCAGCCTGAACATTTGGCTCAGGCCATGTATACGCACAATTATGGTTTGCAATATTGGCTATACACGGTAGTTTTGCATAGATATTTACAACAGCGTGTGCCTGATTATGACTATGAACGTCATTTCGGCGGCGTGCGTTATTTATTTGTGCGAGGTATGCATCCTGAGCACGCCATGAGTGGGGTTTATCAAGATAGGCCTGCTATTGCTAAGGTTAAGGCTTTGGCTTCCTTGTTTGCGGAAATTTAGTCATGCGCAAAGAACCTCAGTTATGAAATTATGTAGGTCGGGTTAGCGATAGCGTAACCCGACAAAATTACCTACGAAATGTCGGGTTACGCTACGCTAACCCGACCTACGTAACTTTATGTTTGTGACTTAGCCCTTTTAGATTAAATAACAGCACTATGGATTTTCAAGTAATAAAAGACAGTATTAACTCATCCCCCGCTTTTGTGTTGGATGCCGATGCGATAACTAAGGCTTTAACAGGCTTAGCCTCTTTACGTGAACAATGTGGTGTTCAGGTCTTGTATGCACTTAAAGCCTTACCGCTTTCTAGCGTTCTGGAATTGGCTAAACCCTTTGTCGATGGCTATTCAGTCAGTTCTTTATTTGAAGCTCGTTTAGCTTATGAGCATTTATTAGATGCTGGCAGTATTCATTTAACGACGCCGGGCATTAGACAAGAGGAATGGCAGGACCTTAAGCGTTACAGCACGCATATTAGTTTCAATTCTTTTAGCCAATATCAGCGTTTTGCAGATAAAGACATAACTGGGCTGTCTTTAGGTTTAAGAATCAATCCCAAACAGTCTTTTCTGGATGATGAGCGCTTTGATCCTTGTCGACCTAATTCAAAGCTAGGTGTTTCTATCGATGAACTATGGCAATCAGCTGATTTCGAACGCCTTAAAGGCTTGCACATCCATAATGTCTTTTCAGTTACAGACTATAAGCCGCTACTTGAAACCATAGCAAAGTTAAGAAAGTATTTTGGCAAAGATCTCGCCAAGCTTGAATGGCTAAATTTGGGCGGCGGTTATTTGTTTGAGCGCATTAAAGATCATCAGCCTTTTGTATCAGCCATCAATCAACTCAGAGCTGATTATCAGCTTGAGATTTATATTGAGCCCGGTAAAGGCATAGTCGGTCATGCAGGGCATTTAGTCACAACTGTTATTGATAGCTTTGTGAGTGATGGCAAAACCATTGCCATAGTAGATACCTCAGTCAATCATAATCCTGAAGTTTTTGAATATCAGCGTCAGCCGCTCTTGCATGAGCATGATGCTAAGGGACGATATAGCGCACTATTGGCAGGCTGTACCTGTTTGGCCGGTGATGTGTTTGGTGAATACCGTTTTAATCAGCCTTTAAAGATAGGCGATAAATTAGTTTTTAAAGAAGTAGGTGCTTATAGTTTGATTAAAGCTAATCGCTTTAATGGCTATCCATTGCCGGATATTTATCTGCATCAAGATAAGTACCTGAAAGCTATTAAACAAGATAGCTTTCAGGATTATCGTAGACAATGGCAAGCTAATTGATGCGGATGTGATTAACAGTGTGGTGATGGCCTCTACGGTCGCAGTCCGTAGCCTCGATGTAGCAAGGCGGAATCGAGGATTTACAGCACTCCGACTTCCTCGATTACACTGCGTTTCATGGAGGCTAGTGGCTAGGTAGCAAAGGCCTTTAATATAAACTCATTGACAACGCTTCTGATTTAAGTTGCGAGGTGGATGCGCTACGCTTATTCACCCTACAGAGCTTATCAGGATTACCATAAACAATGGCAAGCTCAGTGAGGCTTGCCCAATCAGGAGACATTAAATAATGAAAGCAATCGTAATGACGGCGGTAGGCGCTGCCGAGGTTTTAAAGTGTCAAGATATCGCCGAACCTGAAATAACCCGTGCTACCGAAGTTAAAATCAAAGTGCAGGCGGCCGGTGTAAATCCTGTCGACACTAAAGTAAGACGGCATGGGCTTTTATTTGAGAAAGCGCTGCCGGCTATATTAGGTTGCGATGGTGCCGGTGTAATAGTAGAAATTGGCGCCGACGTTTCGCAATTTAAAGTGGGCGACAAAGTCTGGTATTGTCATGGTGGTTTAGGGCGTGAGCCAGGAAGTTATGCCGAGTACAGCGTTATTGAGCAGCGTTGGCTTAGTTTAAGTCCTCAATCTTTTTCTTTTGTGGAAGCCGCCGCCGCGCCTTTAGTGTTAATTACAGCTTGGGGTGCTTTGTTTGAGCGTGGTGGTTTACAAGCCGGACAAACGGTATTGATTCATGCCGGTGCCGGTGGTGTCGGGCATGTGGCGATACAACTGGCGAAACTAAAAGGCGCTAGAGTTATCACTACGATAAGTTCAGAGCAAAAAGCCGATTTTGTCAGAAGTTTGGGTGCGGACGAAGTCATCAATTATAAGGAACACGATTTTGTCGCTACAGTAAATGAGCTGACAGAAGGTCAAGGTGCTGATTTAGTGTTTGATACCGTGGGTGCTGAGGTCTTTAAAGCCAGTATTGCTGCGACCGCGCATTTTGGTCGCTTGATTACGTTGCTAGATCCGGGGCAACAAGATTTAACTGAGGCAAGATTACGTAATCTATTGCTAGGTTTTGAGTTGATGTTAACGCCCATGCTCAGAGATTTACTTACAGCGAGAGATCAACATGTCGATATTTTAAAACAATGTGCCTTATGGATAGATCAAGGACTCTTAAAATTGCATGTGAGTAATGTGTTGCCGTTGGAGTCAGCCATTGAGGCGCATCAATTAATAGAAGCGGGGCATACCTTAGGTAAAATCGTCTTGACGCATAGCAAGAGTTGAAAATAGGTCGTTGGTTTGCCTGTTTTTAGCAAGCCAAGCTGATTAAGCATTCGACAGCGTAGGGGC
>CAMDNJ010000003.1 GCA_945902915.1 Crenothrix polyspora
TCAGGCTCAGGCTCAGGCTCAGGCTCAGGCTCAGGCTCAGGCTCAGGCTCAGGCTCAGGCTCAGGCTCAGGCTCAGGCTCAGGCTCAGGCTCAGGCTCAGGCTCAGGCTCAGGCTCAGGCTGCTGACTTAGCCAGTTAATTAGCTCATCAATATCTTCTGTTTTAGGCGTTAAGCCCAGTGTATAGCGTATGCCATTAATCACCAGAATAACGCCACTAGCCTCGCCTATCGCCATTAACTCAGTGCTGAGTTGCTCTAATAGATGCTCTTCAGGGTGATGAAGTATGGAATTTAATAAGGATTTTTTAAAATTGGAAATTTTATTTTCTAAGAGCCGTTCTTCTAGTAAGACAAGTGCAAGTAATTCAGCGGAGACTTTGCGCGAGACAAAGAACATCAGTTTACGTAAATCAGCATGGGGTAGTTTAGGGCTTAGGTGATGAAAAATCATTAAGCCCCAGAGCTTACCGTCTTGTAATAAAGATAGGGTTAAGGTTGCTGAGACAGCCATATTAACGAGGTATTCGATATGCACAGGTGAAAGGCTGCGTAGCGTCGAATAGGTCATGTCCAATGGCTGTTGAGTCAAAGGGTTGAGTGATGGAACGAGGTTTATTCGGCTGTCAGCAATATTTGCGACGTAACGAACTACATTTTTAGTGTACAAGGCTCTGGCTTGCGAAGGAATATCTCCGGCAGGAAAATGTAAGCCTAAATACGAGGGGGCTTGCTCTACCTTACTTTGAGCGATAACGTGTCCATCGTGGTCGGCATTAAAGCGATAGACCATGACACTGTCGTAGCCCGACACTTCGCGCATGATGGGTGTGATCTGCTCAAAATAGCGATTGATAGACATGCGGGCATTTTTAACGGTCAACGACTGCTGTAAGTTCATTAGCTGGTCTGCTAAGGGCTTTGTGTCTAGGGGTGTATCAGCCGCATATAACTCTAACACCCAATAATGTTGAGTGGCATAAATCAAGACATTAAGGTCTACAGTTTGCTGGAAACTAGTAATGGGCAACAACAAGCTAGTGCTGGGCTCAGTTTTTGGCTGTAGCAAAATAGGCTCTAAGCTAGGCGCCGCAGCCCAGCCTATTAAATCATATAGCGACTGACCTAAAGCCGCTTCGGCGGAGCAATCTAAAAACTGCGCCAGATTTTCGCTGACCTGAACAATCGTGTGCTTGTCATCGGTATTAAAAACCAGTACTGCACCGTGCGGCTGTATAGCGCCTAGTTGATGGATAGGTTCGGCGGCGCAGGCGGCTAAGGCTGAATTAAAGTCTTCTTGGCTGATGTTGTTCATAGTGATTTATGTGTGCTGGGGAGTGTATTCAATGCCTGGTTAAAACAGGCAAAGCTTAGGCAGGCGGTATCTATAGCTATTGCTGCTAAGTCTGGCTGGTCTGAAAACGAGTTGAGATAGCTGATAAAGCTTTGCCAGTGAGTCGTGGTTTGTTCACCATAAGCGCTAAAAAAATCACTGCCAGTACTGCGGGTATAGCCATAGGTGAGCTGTAAATGCTGCGCTATGAAATTTGCACCTAAGCTTGAGCCTTCTAAAACGTAGAGTAAGCCCAACAATGCGCCTAAGCTGTTTAGCTCAGGCAGCACGAGCTGACAACGTAAGGGCTCAGGTGTGATGTGCCAATATTTTAGGTCATTAAGCAACAGCGGGGTTTTGTAACGTGGCTGATAATCAAAGGCTATGGGCTGCAAGCTTAGGTAGGCTTTAATCGCCGCTTCTAACTGATGATACAAGGAGTAATAAATGCCTAATAGCTGTTGGTAATCGGCTAAGGGCAGCTCTTTGCCTAATAAAGCCACCAATAAGGGCTGTTGATCAAGTTGCTTATGCAAAGGCGCTGTAGCCTCGCGTAAACGGTCGCGTAATTCAATGCTTGGTGTGTTCATAATTGCAAAATAGTCACAGGGCGCTTTAGGTTGAGTGTAGTAGTCTAGTAAAAAACGCTTTTACGCATTTCCAAGCACTGCTTAGTAGTTGGTGCTCAGCTTAAAATGCTAAGACATTGATACCATTATAAATGATAATGATTGTAAGTTGTTAGCCCATAGCCTATTTTTATTTAATAAACTCTAGTAATCTGTTAGTTGACGCGTTATTATTAGACCGCCTGCTGAGTTGACTAGGTATTGGCAGTGATAATACCTTAGTGACCTTATGGCTTGCAGGTATTGCGTATGCTAGTAAAGGTATTGGCACTGCTAGGCGAGGTTTTAGCTTATGGCCTAGAGGTATTGGCTTATACCTTGAAGGTATTTCATTACGGTCCGTAGGTATTATGTTAGCTAAGAAAGGTATTACAACGCCCAGTAGCGCTTATGGCACTGTCAAGCGAGGTATTGGCTATGCCAAGAGAGCTGCTGCGTTAGCCAATACCTCCAAACTGTCTGGGTTTTTGTAAGTAGCAATCTGTATGTATTGCCATAGAGTTTCATTATTTGCACCTGAGTTTTTCTGATTTTAATTTTCTGTCTGTAGGAGTGTGTTTTTATGTCTAATCAATCGTATTTTCCTGCCAGTGAAGCTGATAGAGTGCTCTGGTTTACCAATTTTATTGTCAAGTTGCCAATACAAGGTCCTAATCTCGGACTTAGTGCCACGGAGATCAGTGATTCGGTTGCTGATAGTGTTTGTTACATCTGGATCGTTAAAGATTGGAACGGCGCTTTGCAGCAAAAAGCTCTGGAGGCCACCACTTATAAAAGTCTAATCGCTAATGGCACAGGCAGTGACATCGTGCCCTTGCCGGCTAATCTAGTTTTTGATCAAGCGCCACCTATGCGCATACCCGGGGTCTTGACGCGCATCTCAACGCTAGTGCAAAAGATTAAACTAAGCCCCAATTACACAGACTCTATAGGACAAGATCTAGGGACTGTGGGAGTGCAGGTTAATACCGCCCATCTTGTGCCAGAATTTACTGTCAGTACGGAACGCGGCAGCGACGGCGAGCGTGTAAAATTGACTTTTACTAAGTACGGTCACGATGGTGTATCTATAGAGTGTCGCCGTAACGATGGTAGCTGGGAAATTATAGGCATCGCCATGCAAAAACCTTGGTATGACGAACGGTCTTTGTTAGTTGCCAACAGCCCTGAAAGTCGTGAATATAGATTGCGTTGGTGGGATAGAGGTTCTGTTAATGGTGAATTAACCCCTGTGCAAAGAGTAACGGTTGGGGTGTAGGCTATTGATTGGAGTGCAATAGCTTTAGCTATTGCATTTTAAAACAGCTAAAGCAGTTTTACTCCAAGCTACGGCAGCCAACATTACCAAGGCACAGTGTTGGCTTAACGATAAAGCTGTTAGCCCAAGCTACGGCACTTGGAGTGCAATAGCTTTAGCTATTGCATTTTAATCACGAGGTTTTGTTATCAAATTGACTCAAGGCCTCGGGCGAGGCCTGTTTTTGATACTGATTTTTCCAGTCTTGATAGGGCATCCCATAGATATGTGCTCTGGCTTGCTCATAGTCCATAGGGACTGCCTGTTCAGTTGCAGCTGCCGCAAACCATTTGGCTAGGCAGTTACGGCAAAAGCCCGCTAGATTCATCAGGTCTATGTTTTGTACCTCAGGATGCTCTTGCAAATGCTTGATGAGCTGTCTAAAGGCGGCGGCTTCTATTTCGGTTTGTGTGCTGCTTGTCATAGTATTGTCTTTAAAAATAAGTATTATTCTAACAGAAACCCCGTAGTAGGCATGTACATTGCTTATTAAAAAATCTACAATATAAATATATGGATCATTTTAGTCGCATAACGACTCACTGATGACTTTATTAATCGCTAGTTAACACTAGTTGACAAATAAAACCTTACCTTAAAGCAAATCAACTTCAAACTATGAAACAACTTTTAGAATTTATTCCTATCTTGCTCTTTTTTGCTGCCTATAAGCGTTATGATATTTATATTGCCACGGCGGTGGTTATAGTTGCGACGATTATTCAAGTGGCTATTGCTTGGTTTAAATACCGTAAAGTTGAAACCATGCAATGGATTACCTTGGGCTTAGTGATCGTGTTTGGCGGCGCCACCATTATCTTGCATGATGAGCAATATCTAAAATGGAAGTTCTCTATTATAGAGTGGCTGTTTGGTCTGGCTTTTTTAAGTAGTCATTTTATAGGCAAAAAAACCTTTATAGAACGTATGATGTCTAGCAATTTAAGCTTGCCCGCTCATATTTGGCAGCGTTTAAACTTTAGCTGGGCAAGTTTCTTTATTAGCGTTGGTTTTATCAATGTCTATGTTATGTATAATTATAATACCGATGATTGGGTGACCTTTAAAACCTTTATTGCACCGGCGTTGATGGTGGTGTTTATGGTGGTACAAATGTCATTGTTGTACAAATATATACCAGACACTAAGGAATAGCTGTGTTATATGCCATTATAAGTACAGATGTCGCCGATAGTTTAGCTGCACGACTGACCGCAAGGCCAGATCACCTTAAACGCTTGCAAGAGTTACAAGAGCAAGGTCGTTTAGTGTTAGCGGGTCCACACCCTGCCATAGCAAGCGACGAGCCAGGTGCGGCTGGTTTTACTGGTAGCTTAGTGGTGGCAGAATTTGAAAGCTTAGAAACTGCACAACGTTGGGCTGATGCTGATCCTTATATCCATGCTGGTGTTTATGCTAGCGTTATTGTTAAACCCTTTAAAAAGGTATTTCCTTAAATGACAACCGAACAAATCAAACAGCTTTTAAATGAAGCTTTTAAACCTGAGTTATTAGAAATTTTAGATAATAGTGCTGCACACGCAGGTCATGAGGGTGCCAGAAGTGGTGGTGGCCATTATCACGTGACTATAGTTGCCGAGGCTTTTGAAGGTAAATCAATGATACAACGTCATCAATTGGTTTATGCCGTGTTAGGCGATTTAATGAAACAACAAATTCATGCCTTAGGCATTAATGCAATATCCCCCTCTGAAGAAACTACAGGAAATTTATAAATGAAAAGAAAAATTATCCCTCTACTGATTGCTAGCAGTGCTTTTATTGCTGGTTGTGATCAACTTCCTAACACGAATAGCGCCAGTTCTGAGCCTGTTGTTAATAAAGCCGATGCGGTTGCAGTGGTCAACGGTCACTATATTGCTAAAGCGACTTTAGAAAAACTTGAGAAAGAAATTGCAGAACGTAGTCATGGCCAAGTGTTTCCTAAAGAAAAGCTAATTGAAGAGCTGATCCAACGTGAGTTATTAGTTCAAGATGCTGAACAAAAGCATTTGGAAAATTCGCCTGACATTTTAGCTCAACTCGATAGTGCTAAAAAAACCTTGTTAACGCAAGCTGACGTGCAAGACTTTATTAAAGCTAATCCTGTGACTGATGCAGAGCTTAAAGCCGAATATGACAGCAAAGTCGCCGGTGAAAATGGTATTGAATTTAAAGCCCGTCATATCTTAGTTAAAACAGAAGACGAAGCTAAGAAAATTATCGCTGAATTAGATAAGGGTGGCGATTTCGCTAAACTAGCTAATAAAAATTCTTTAGATGGTAAAGACAGTCAAAACGGTGGTGATTTAGGTTGGTTCTCAGCGGGCCAAATGGTTGCACCTTTCTCAGAAGCGGTCGCCAAGCTTGAAAAATCTCAGTACACTAAAACACCGGTTAAGACTCAATTCGGCTACCATGTTATTTTAAGAGAAGATTCAAGAGCTCAAACGCCACCTCCGCTAGAGGCTGTTAAAGAACAGTTGACGCCTTATTTACAACGTAAAAAAGTGCAAGCGTTTGTTGAAAACTTACGTAAGCAAGCGAAAGTAGAAATATTAGTGCCGTTAACAGATGACCTTAAACCAGCTGCAGAACCTGTTGCTGAAAAACCGGTTGCTGAAGAAGTGGTCGTTGAAGAAGTTAAAGATAAAGACGGTAAAGTGGTTGCCGAACAAGTCGTTATTAAAGAAGAAGTCATAGAAGACAAAGCTGCTGAAGCTAAGAAATAACGCAGTAGCTTGGCTTAACGGCTTTATGGTTAAGCCAACTTAAGCCGTTGTAAGGTTGGGTTACAAAAAGAGGGCGGTTTAACCGCCCTTTTTTATGCCAGCTTTTCCAAATACTGCAAAATAAACTGCACACTACGCTGACCTCTATACTCATTAATATCTAAGCTATAAGCCGCTTTAATTTGCCTAAGACCCAACCATTGTTCGGGTTGATCCATAAAAAAGGCGATGGCATCTATTAGTAAATCGCCCTCTGGTTTTCGTAGTACCAACTTAAGATGCCTTTGTCCGACTATCCGCGCTTGAATAACATCAAATAAACCGTCGAAAATGGGGCCCGGAAAGCTCTGTCCCCAGGTGCCTGCGTTCTGTAACAAATCAGCAAACTCGATCGTGATGTCTTGTTCGGATAATTCGCCATCAGAGAGTATCTTTTGCTCTAAATCGACCTCCGCTAAGCGTTTACTGACCATGTCATCGAAGGCTAGGGCAAACACCGGGTAATCATGCATGCTTATGCTCAAGCCTGCCGCCATGGCATGTCCACCAAACTTACTGAGTAGCTTGGGCTGTAAGGCTGAAATATCACTGAGCACATCACGTATATGCACGCCTGGTATGGAGCGCGCAGAGCCTTTAATTAAGTCTTTTCCTGCGGGCGCAAAGGCAATGACCGGTCTATGCAAGCGATCTTTAATGCGTGAGGCTAAGATGCCAATAACGCCCTGATGCCAAGAGTTATCATACAAGCACACACCCGAAAGTAAGTGCTGTTCATCTAGGGCTTTCATTTCGCCTAATAAAGACATCGCTTCATGCTTCATGACGCCTTCAACTTCTCTACGGTCGTTATTTAGCGCATCTAATTGCACGGCTATATCTTTGGCCAGCACGGGGTCGTCGGTCAATAAACATTGTATGCCTAAAGACATGTCATCCATACGGCCTGCGGCATTAAGCCTAGGGGCTACAGCAAAGCCTAAATCGCTTGCAATCAGGCTTTGTGGATTTCTGCCCGATACTTCAATGAGTGCGGTAATGCCGGGGTGGCAACGTTCAGAACGTATGCGCAGTAAACCTTGATGCACTAAAATACGATTGATCTGATCTAAGGCCACTACATCGGCGACTGTGCCTAAGGCCACATAATCGAGTAATTGGCCTAAATTAGGCTCTTGAAGCTTATGATTGCTAAACCAATGCCTATCGCGTAAACGACTTCTTAAGGCCAGTAACACATAGAAAATAACGCCAACACCGGCTATGGCCCCACTAGGGAATCTATCCTCTGCTAAATTAGGATTAACAATCGCTTCAGCACTGGGTAGTTCAGCGCCCGGTAAATGATGGTCTGTAACTAAGACTTTAATACCCAAAGCTTGTGCGGCGGCTACGCCTTCAATACTAGAGATGCCGTTATCGACGGTAATAATGACATCGGGTTGTTGAAGTTTTACCAGCTCAACAATTTCAGGCGTTAAGCCATAGCCGTATTCAAAGCGATTGGGCACGACGAAGTTGACAGGCGCTGCGCCTAATAGCTCTAGGCCTTTGATAGCCACTGCACAACTGGTTGCCCCATCGGCATCAAAGTCGGCAACTATAGAGATGCGCTGTTGTTCTTGTATGGCGATGATTAAATGTTCGACCATGGCTTCCATGCCGGACAGCAGCCAAGGTGAGGGCAGTTTTGAAAGGTCTCTGTCTAGCTCAGCATCTGTAGTAATGCCTCTGGCTAAAAAGATGCGCTCTATGATGGGGTGTAAGCCCGTTAAACGGCTGGGGTTTTTCTCGATAACGCGCTTGACGATGGTTTTTTTGATGCCTTGATAATACATGGTTTGTTCCGACGTGATAATCGATAGGGTATAGGATGTGCCGACGCTAGGAGGCGCATCATGGTATAACCGATGCGCTTCACGTTGTTCAGCACATCCTATGTTACGGATACTGGAGTGCAACTGCTTTAGCTGTTGCACTATAAAACAGCTAAAGCTGTTTTACTCCTGCTGAACTGCTAAGACCCTAAAGTGTATAGGATGTGCCGACGCTAGGAGGCGCATCATGGTATAACCGATGCGCTTCACGTTGTTTAGCACATCCTATGTTACGGATACTGGAGTGCAACAGTTTCAGCTGTTGCTATTAAAACAGCTAAAGCTGTTTTACTCCTGCTGAATTGTTAATACTCTAAAGTATATAGGATGTGCCGACGCTAGGAGGCGCATCATGGTATAAACGATGCGCTTCACGTTGTTCAGCACATCCTATAACTTCCGGATTCTGGAGTGCAACTGCTTTAGCTGTTGCACTATAAAACAGCTGAAGCTGTTTTACTCCTGCTGAACTGCTAAGACCCTAAAGCGTATAGGATGTGCCGACGTTAGGAGGCGCATCATGGTATAAACGATGCGCTACACGTTGTTTAGTACATCCTGGAGTGCAACTGCTTTAGCTGTTGCACTATAAAACAGCTAAAGCTGTTTTACTCCTATAGAGTTGGGAATTTAACCTTTGCCTCGGGTACGCGTTCTAGTCGGTGATTTATCTTTGCTTATTTCCAAGGTTTCAAAACGCTTTTCTATAAATTGTATGATTAAATCAGCGATATCTTTTTCGCTAGCCGCTTCGATACCTTGTAAGCCGGGAGAGGAGTTGACTTCCATGATCATAGGGCCATGATTGGAGCGTAGCATGTCTACACCACAGACATTGAGTCCCATGATTTTAGCGGCACGCACTGCGGTGGAACGTTCTTCTGGGGTTAGGCGTATTAAAGAAGCCGAACCGCCTCGGTGCAAATTGGAACGAAATTCGCCTGGATTGGCTTGACGTTTCATAGAGGCCACGACTTTGTCGCCGATAACGAAGCAGCGTATATCACTGCCACCGGCTTCTTTAATAAATTCTTGTACCATGATGTTGGCGTTAAGACCCATAAAAGCTTGAATAACACTTTCAGCTGCATTATGGGTTTCTGCTAAGACCACGCCTATGCCTTGTGTACCTTCTAAAAGTTTAATGACCAACGGTGCACCACCGACTTGAGAAATTAAATCTTGTATGTCATCTGGGTTATTGGCAAAACCTGTTACAGGAAGGCCTATGCCTTTACGCGCCAATAGCTGCACAGAGCGTAATTTGTCACGAGAACGTGAAATGGCGACTGATTCATTCAGCGGAAATACGTTCATCATTTCAAACTGCCGCAGTACGGCGGTACCGTAAAAGGTCACTGAGGCGCCAATTCTGGGTATGACGGCATCGAATCCGGTTAAGGCTTCGCCACGATAATGTATAGATGGATTATGTGAGGTGATGTTCATATAACAACGCAACACGTCCAAGACCCGTACCTCATGTCCGCGCGCTTGGGCGGCTTCAACTAATCGAGCGGTTGAATACAGTTTGGCGTTACGGGATAAAATAGCAATTTTCATAGATTCTCAAATCAATACTTAGGACAGGGCATATTTTGTCATGAAACCATGTAACTAGCATTACAAATACCTGTTGCCTGAAAAAAACCTAATTATTTGTCTGTTGGCTTTTAGTGTTTTAGCAGCTAATGCTAGTGAACTTGTTAGCTTAATTATTATATTTTGGCTCTAAGGTCTAGTTAATAAACGCTGATATTTTAAGTTAATATGGTGCCGCTGTAAAATTCAACTAGAAGCCTAAGAAATCTTATGATATTGTTGACTTAAATTTATTGGCTATCTATTAATAACGACTAGTTGTTCCTGTATAATAAACTGACTAGTTGAGTGGCTCTAATCTTTCACTTATAACCTAATGACCCTATTTTTAATAACTTTCAGTGTCTGGCTGCTGATCTTATCTGTAGTTCTCGTGTGGAAGTACCCCTTATTTAAGAGGACTTGGCAGGAAGTTTATTTTGCCGATACCCCCGTGCTGATTGAAAGTGATGATTGGGGGCCGGGTGCTGCGCTACATGGCCAGCGACTGTCACAATTACTCAAATGTTTAGAAACTCATAAGGATGCAGTGAATCGAGCGGCCATATTAACAGCAGATATAGTTCTGAGTGTGCCGGATATTGACAAAATAATAGCTGATCCGGAAGGCCGTTATCATCGAAAACTACTCAATGAGGCGTCTCCAGTTGTTTATCAAGCCATGTTGCTAGGTATTATAAAGGGTGTTTTAGTACCGCAGTTGCATGGCTTGGAACATTTAAATGGTCAGGCCTTTGCTAAGCTTTGTCAGCTTAAAGATAGTCGGATTGCCTGTGCTTTAGCTGATCCCCAGCACTGGGAATGGGAATCCTTAGCTTCACCTTTGCAAGGCCATTATGTAGACGGCAGTGTGCTACCTACAGAGGCACTAAATCAGGAGCAAGCTCAAACTATTATTGCTTTGGCAGTACAGCGCTTCACTGAATTATTTGGTTATCCTAGTGTTAGCACGGTAGCACCTTGTTATTTATGGAACAGCACTATTGAACAGTTGTGGCAAAAAAATGGTATTTCGGTAATTCAAACCGCAGGCTATCGTTGCGATGGCCGAGATAAGCAAGGCTCTTATCATCAAGATCTTAGTTTAATAAGAGCCGGTGATATAAGTGAGTCTGCTCAGCTTTATTTGGTTAGAAATGTGATGTA
This sequence comes from Crenothrix polyspora, assembly GCA_945902915.1. Classification (GTDB taxonomy): domain Bacteria; phylum Pseudomonadota; class Gammaproteobacteria; order Methylococcales; family Methylomonadaceae; genus Methylobacter_C. The sequence continues at coordinate 10,615 of CAMDNJ010000003.1, forward strand.
TGAGCCTGTCGATGGTAATAATGATGCAATAACAGCCTATCAAGAAGCCATGTTAGCTTATGCGCAAGCCTTGCCTATTAGTATCTCTACGCATCGCTATAATTACACCCGAACCGAAGCAGAATTTGATAGCTCATTGCAGGGTTTAGATCAGTTACTGAGCAACATAAGTTCTAGTATTGCAAGGTTGCGCTATGTTGCCTCGCCTGAATTAGGCGAACAAATCGCCAAAGAGCATTCAGCTATAGAAAATCATTTTAATGGTGCTGACTATCTGCCACTGAAGCGGCTCTCTGGTCTTAATAAGCTTGCGCCTTTTTTATGGCGTTTATATTACCGGCATCCCAAGTTAAAGTTATTGGCTTATCTCAGTGGTTTGATAATGCCGGCGGGCTTGCTGTGTCGATATTTTAGATAGTTTGTAGGTTAAATAATGAAGATTTCTGCGATTATTCCTGCTTATAACAGTGCTGCTTTTATTGCGCAGGCGATTACTAGCATACTAAAGCAGAGCTATCCGGTTTATGAAATTATAGTAGTGGATGATGGCTCTAGTGATGACACCTTAGCGGTAATTAAAAGCTTGTCCGGCAATATTCTTTACCATAAACAAGAAAACCTTGGCCCTGCTGCGGCTAGAAATCAAGGTATAAAGATGGCTAGTGGCCAGTGGATAGCCTTTTTAGATGCCGACGATCAATGGACGCCCGATAAAATCAAAAAACAACTGACTATTTTGGCGCGTTATCCTGAACTGCAGTTGCTTGCCGGTGATATGGCTGAGATTAATGAGGATAATACTTTGTTGACGCCTTCTGTACTGGCTAAACATCAGTTATTAGCAGGCTTCCTTAAAGATCAGGGACGCCCGATAACGAATGCACTGGCAAAATTGTTAGATAAGAATTTTATACCTACGGGCACAGTCTTAGTGCGTAAAGATACTTTATTGGCGGTGGGCATGTTTAATGAAACTATTCATTATGGCGAAGATTTGGAGTTATGGGCAAAAATAGCGGCTTATTATCCAATGACTTGTTTGCCGGAAATACTGATGTTGCGTCGACTTCATAGCCATAATGCCACGAAAGCTTCGGCGTTGATGCTGACCGATAGTGTAAAGGTAATGCAAGCTCTACGGCAGTTTATTTCGGTGCCATTGCTACAACAAGGTTTAAAGCCAGATAGATTAGTCGCCGACGCCTATACAGCGGTCGCCTATTGGCATTTCAATTTAAAAGACTACCAGCAGGCAAGGCAAGCTGCCGTTGCTAGTTTAGGTGAAATGTTGACGACTCGTGCTTTAGTTTATGGCTTGGCATCTTGTTTGCCGGCTAGATGCATACGGGTATTAAAGCAGCTTAACAGCGCTGTCTTAGGCAGCTAGGCTATGGTTTTTAAGGAGTGTGTCAGTGTGAAGACGGCTAAGATAAAAAATATACTTTATGTGGAAAATGGCATTGGTTATGGCGGCGCTATCATTTGTTTGCGGCATTTAGTTAGGCAGTTGGATAGGCAGCAATTTCAGCCTTTGCTGGTGACGGGGCGTAACGATTTGCCCTATCAAGATATTCCTGAGGATGCATTATGGCAGCCTATTATTGATCGGCATATTGATGTGGTGGGCTTACGTAGACAATTAGCCGATAGTAAAGTCATCGGCTTAATTCCAGGTCTTGCGTGGCTGTTAAATCAAGTGTTGGCGCGTCTGGATGATGTGTTTAATTTTCTGCCTTTTTTTCTACAGTTGTTATGGACAGCGTGGCGATTCAAGGCCGATTTAATTCATGCTAATAATGAGCCGCTCTGCAATCGAGCGGCTTTATTGGTCGGTATGTTGTTGCACATTCCCATTGTTAGCCATGTTAGAGGTGAACAAAAGGGTTCAAGGATGATGGCTAACGCTTATCGCTGGCCTACGCATTTTATTTCTGTGTCTCAGTGGATTGCAAAAAGTATGCAAGAGCTATTAGATGTGCCTGCAAACAAAATCAGTGTTATTTATGATGGTATTGCCTTGGAGCACTTAGACCTAGAGGCTGATGGCCATGAGTTTAGGCGGCGTTTTGCTATTCCTGACGATGCTTATGTGGTTGGTTTAGTGGGTTTGTTAATACCTTGGAAAGGTCAGGAGCTATTTTTGGATGCGGCTGTGCTGTTACGCGACAAGATTCCAAATTTGAAAATGCTTATTGTAGGTGGAACACCCGATGAATGTGTGGCTTATGAAGCCTTGTTACGAAAGCGAGTTAGCCAATACCAGTTAGATGAACTGATAGGTTTTACCGGTCATGTGACGGCGATGGCACAAGTGTATAACGGTTTGGATGTGGTGGTGTCAGCGTCTATTAGTCCTGAGCCTTTAGGTACCGTTGTTATCGAAGCCATGGCGATGGCTAGACCGTTAATTGGCCCAGATCATGGTGGCGCTGCGGAAATGATCGAGCATCTTAAAACAGGCTTGTTGTTTAGGCCTAATGATGCACAGGCTTTGGCGGGTGAGATTGAGCGTTTATATGATCATCCGCGACTTGGCTTACAGTTAGGGCATGATGCGCGTGTACATGCCTTAGAGACGTTTGCGATTGCTCAGCATACTGAGCATGTACAAGCGCTATATCATCAACTATTGCACTAGATCATCGTAGCCATTATGACGCCATTTTTATCACGACAACTTATTTATCCATTACAAGAATCTTTGTTGAATAGGCCTACGTTTCCTTATTTGGAGAGTCTGGAAAAAACCCAATGGCTTTCTAGGTTTGAGCTTGAAGCCTTGCAATTACAAAAGTTGCAAACCTTATTAAAGTCCGCCCAGCTCCATAGTCCATGGCATGCTGAACGCATTGCCAGTTCGGGTATGAATCTTGACGCACTAAGTTTTGAGGAATTAAGAAAACTACCGACTATGAATAAGGTTGATGCACAAAATAATGGTCAGGCCATGGCTTGGCATGAAGTGCCCGGTGGTTCTTTTAGCTATACCACCGGTGGTTCTAGTGGTGCACCGTTGATTTTTAGATATGGCAGGAATCGTCAAGCCTCTGATGCCGCAGGACGTATACGCGCTAGACGCTGGTGGCAGGTTAATGTCGGCGATAAGGAGGTTTATTTATGGGGAGCGCCTGTAGAGCTTAATAATACCGATAAAATTAAGACGTTACGAGATCGGCTCATTAATCAACTGGTTTTAAATGCTTTTGCTATGTCGCCCACTACCATGGAGTCGTATTTGAAAATGATACAGCGCTTTAATCCTAGCTGTATTTACGGCTATGCCAGTAGCGTTGCCTTATTGGCTGAGTATGCTAAACGAAACCAGCGTAATCTACATTTGCCTGCACTGAAAGTCGTTTGTACCACGGGTGAGCCTTTATATCCCGAACAACGCCACTTAATCACGGAAGTTTTTAAGGTGCCCGTTGCCAATGAATATGGCAGTCGAGATATAGGTTTTACAGCCCATGAAAATAGTCATCAGCAAATGCTATTAATGAGCGAGAGTATTTTACTTGAGGTGTTGGATGACAGTGGTCAGCCAGTTAAGGCCGGAGAAATGGGCGAAGCGGTCATGACGGGTCTTTGTTCAGAAGCTCAATCCTTCATACGTTATCGCACGGGTGATATGGTTAGGTTAGCCGTAGATCTTGATAAAGAGGGTAGAGGTCTACATGTGATAGACGAGGTGCTTGGACGTGAAACCGATTTTTTAATACATCAAAATGGCTCGATTATTCATGCCTTGGCGGCTATTTATGTGTTGCGTGAAACGCCAGGCATAGAGCAGTTTAAGATTACGCAGCAGACGCTTTATGATTTTGAAATTTTAGTGGTTTGCAATGAACATTGGAAATCTGAGGGCTTAGAGATTATCGCTGATAAATTCAAAGCTCGCTTTGGTAGTGCTTGTAACACCCATATACAGCTCGTTAAGGAAATTTTACCTGAAGCTTCAGGAAAAATGCGCCAAGTTGTTTCAAAGGTAGCTATACCTATTTAAGGGGTTGGATAATTATGACGTGTTACTTGACCATTCAGCGGTTTAAAAATCAAATAATGAGGTCGCTATCGCGACAATTTTTTGAATCGGGTATTCGCACCCGAAGGCGAGATACTTTCTTTTGCGCAGCCTTTAGAAAGTATCCAAAGAAAAGGCGGCTCGATTGCAGCTCGATCTGCGCTCCTCGGTTTTGTCGGGGGGAGGTGAGAGGGCGTCCTGCCCTCCTACCGACGCGCGGCATCCATGCCGCGCCCCTTCGGGCTAATCCCAACAAAACCTGCGGTGCTTGGCGCGGCAAACGAGAGCAAATCGACGTTACTGTGTAATGTCAGTTATCAACTTCTTATATGCAACTATTCTTATGTTATTAACCCGACTCATTAATTTACCTTTACGTTATAAGTCTTGGCGACCTGCACATCTCGCATTGATAGTAGATGATGTAACTGGCCTGTCCAAACAACCCAAACTAGCTGATGAAGTGCATCTGCAATCCGTCATCGCATGGTTATGCCATGCCCAAGATCAGCGTATTGGCTATGCCGATGAAGGTGGGGTCTCTGCTGGCTGGAGTTTTGAAGATGGTTGGCTACCTAGCTATCCTGAAACCAGCGGTTATATTATAGAAACCTTGTTGGCTGCTGCAAAAGTTTTAGCTGATCCAACATTAACCTTAAGAGCAGAGCGTATTGTTGATTGGGAGTTATCCATACAAAATGAGACGGGTTCATTTCCAGGTCATTTTGGTGAGGCGGGTAGTAAACCGGTTATTTTTAATACGGGTCAAATTATGCATGGAATGATTGCCGGCTATTTGGCGTTTGATCGTGATGAATGTCTTATAGCGGCAGTTAGGGCAGGACACTGGATGGTGTTGCAGCAAGATGACGATGGTTGCTGGCGACGTTCGGTACATAATGATACGCCTCATACTTATAATACGCGTTCAGCTTGGGCCTTGTTACGTACAGGTCTAATCGCTAATGAAAAAAAGTTGGTGGAGGCTGCGATTAAAAATATCCATTGGGCTTTGACTCAACAGACGGCTTCAGGATGGTTTAAAACCAATGCTTTTACAGAAAAGGGTCTGCCCTTTACGCATAATATTGCTTATGCTATTCGTGGCATCTTAGAGAGTGGTTTATTGCTTGATAATGAAGAAATGATCAATGCGGCTATTAAAGCTGCAAACGCACAAGCAGCACAACAGCGGGCCGATGGTTGGTTAGCCGGTATTTATGCCGACAACTGGGAGCCAAAAACTCATTATTGCTGCCTGACAGGTTTGGCGCAAATGAGTATTATCTGGCAACGACTTATTCATACTCAAGGTATTGATGAATTTAAACTACCTGTTGCTCTTGGCCTTGATTATATAAAATCCAATCATCGTCTGAGCTCAAAAGCTGTGTATCAACGAGGCGCTATTGCGGGATCGGCGCCTATTTGGGGTCGGTATTCGATGTTTGAATACCCTAATTGGGCCGCGAAGTTCTTTGCAGATGCGTTAATGCTCAACATAGCTCACATTAATATTCCTGAATAAACAAAAAACCTAAATATGCCACAACTTACAGTTATCATTCTTTGCGGGCAAGCGCCTAGACATTTATATTTTGCAAATCAAGTCGCTAAAGCGTGTAAGCCCTTAGCTATTATTCAGGAAGGTGGTCATGACGACCCCTTTATGAAAATAATTAAGCTATTATTAAAGCCGAAAAGCTTATGGCGAAAAATTAACCGCTGGTTACGTGATCGTAAACGCTATTGGGGGAATAAAGAAGCTGAGTTCTTTTTTGCTAATGAAACACCGCAGTTAAGTCATCCAGAGCTTAGGGTAGAAGTTCCGCACATTAATCATTCTCAGGTTATTGAGCTGATAGATCATTATCAACCTGATTTAATTGTGGTGTTTGGTACGTCTTTACTTAAAGGTGAGCTATTAGAAAAAGGTCGTTTAGGCATTATTAATTTACATGGCGGTTTGTCTCCTGAATATAGAGGCGCGGATTGTACCTTTTGGGCGCTTTATAATCAGGAGCCAGAAAAAGTGGGCTGCACCGTGCATTATATTAATGCCGGTATTGATACAGGTAATATCATCGCGCATGTTTCACCTGAAATAAAAACCAATGATGATGAGCTAACCTTGTTTTGGCGTGCCGTGCGTAGCAGCACGCATCTTTATGCAGAGTTACTAAATAGGCTAGAGCAGGGCGAAGCTTTTGGGCAAAAACAAACGCATAAGGGTCGCTTGTATCAAGTTAAAGACCGTAGCTTAAAGCATGAAAAGGCTGTCGATACCTTATTGCAGTGCGGTTTATTGGCTAATCTCAATTTGGGTAAACGCGTAACATGGTTTAAGCTTTAGTCTTTGCTTAACTATTGAAAGATAATTTTAGGATGATACGTGCCTACCGAAAGCCGCGAACATATTTTTGATAGCGCAGCCTTTTTAAAAAACTTAACAACTCGTCCCGGTATTTACACCCTATTTAATGTTCAGGGTGAGATTATTTATATCGGTAAGGCTAAGAATCTTAAAAATCGCGTTTCTAGCTATTTTAAAAAACAAACCGTATCAACTAAGCAGCAAGTGATGGTCACTAAAGTGGCGGCTATTGAAGTCACTGTGACTCACACTGAAGGCGAAGCGCTATTACTAGAGTGTCAGCAAATAAAGCGCCATAAGCCACGTTATAATATCTGTTTACGTGATGATCGTTCTTTTCCTTATGTCTATTTATCTAGCGAACAAGATTTTCCTCAAATCACCTTACATCGGGGTGCAAAAAACAAAAAGGGGCGCTATTTTGGTCCTTATCCCAGTACCGGAGCCGTCAAAGAAAGTCTAAAGCTATTGCAGCGGTTATTTCCTATTCGACAATGCGACGATACGACTTATAGCAATAGAACTCGGCCTTGTTTGCAATACCAAATTGAACGTTGTAGTGGGCCTTGTGTAGGTCTTATTGATAAACAACGTTATGCCCAAGATGTAGCAAGTACGATCATGTTTTTGGAAGGTAAGGGAAGTCTGCTGATTGATCAGTTAATCTGTAATATGGAGCAAGCTTCATTGAGGCTTGATTTTGAACAAGCCGCTATTTATCGAGATCAAATCGCTACTTTACGCGCAGTACTGCAAAAACATTTTGTGAGTGGTGAAAAGGGTGATGTCGATATTATTGCCAGCGCTACTAAGGCCAATGTAGCTTGTGTACAAGTCTTTTTTATACGCAACGGACAGCATTTGGGTAATAAAGCGTATTTTCCAAAAATGACCGATGCACATGATCCAGCTTCGGTGATCCAGGCATTTATTCCTCAATATTATCTGGATAAACCTGCGCCTTATGAGTTGATTGTTAGTCATGAATTAGAAGAATCGGCTTTATTATGCGAAGTATTAAGCGCAAAGATTCAGCATACGGTGATTATTTCTGCCAAGGTCAGAGGCGAGCGTTTAAAATGGCTGCAAATGGCCATGACTAATGCTGAAAATTCATTGGCAGGTAAGCTTGCCGATAAGCAAGGTTTTTATGCAAAGTTTTTGAATTTGCAAGAAGAGCTGGCTTGTAAAGATTTGCCCATGCGATTGGAGTGTTTTGATATCAGCCATACTCAAGGTGCACAGACGGTTGCTTCCTGTGTGGTTTTCGACAGGGAAGGGCCCGTAAAATCTGCTTATCGACGCTTTAATATTACCGGTATTACCGGCGGCGATGATTATGCCGCAATACATCAAGCCGTATATCGACGCTTTAAGCGTTTAAAGCAAGGTGAGCATCAGGCTCCAGACATACTTTTTATTGATGGTGGCAAAGGTCAGGTATCAGAAGCACAAAAGGCATTAGCAGAATTAGACATAAATAATGTTATGATAGTCGGCGTTTCAAAGGGGCCTGATAGAAAGCCCGGTATGGAGAAGTTGATTCTGGTCGACCAAGAGCAACCGATCAACATAAATGCTGGGGCCAGTGGATTGTTGTTAATTCAACATATCCGTGATGAGGCGCATCGATTTGCAATTACAGGGCACCGTCAGCGTCGTGGCAAGGTAGCCAAGCAATCGGTCCTGGAAACGGTTTCAGGTTTAGGTGCAAAGAGGCGACAGCTTTTATTAAAACAGTTTGGGGGATTGCAAAGTATTTCATGCGCAGGCGTGGATGCACTTTGCAGTGTAGACGGCATTAGTCGACAGTTGGCACAACGAATTTACGAGCTATTTCATCATCAAGATGACGATTCAATTTAATTTACCGACTAATCTTACCTTGCTAAGAATTGCATTAATTCCGCTCTTAGCAGTTGTGTTTTATTCGCCTTGGCAATACTCTAATTTAGTCTGCACACTGATTTTCTTGTTGGCTGGGTTTACAGATTGGTTAGATGGCTATCTCGCCAGAAAAATGCAGTTAGAAACGCCATTTGGTGCGTTTTTAGATCCAGTTGCGGACAAACTCATGGTAACCATCGTCTTGGTTTTCATCGTTCAGCAGCAGGGCTCACCTTATTTAGCTATTCCAGCCGCTATTATTATCGGAAGAGAATTGACCATAGCATCACTTAGAGAATGGATGGCAGAAATTGGCCAGAGAACTAAAGTAAAAGTCTCTCAATTAGGCAAATGGAAAACATCTGCGCAAATGCTTGCCATTGGGTTTTTACTTTACCGTGAGGATATATGGGGCGTGCCCATCAATATGATAGGTTATGGTTTGCTGTATATAGCTGCTGTATTAACTTTATGGTCAATGACTCATTATCTCAGAGCAGCTCTTACAGCTATGGATTGAAATATTGATATTGCAACTTCAAGTTTAATAGTCAATATTTATGGTTATTATTAAGTGCTTGATTTTTTTAACACCCAGATAAGCAGCAGATTGACCCGCTGCAATACATAAAATATGGATCAAGAAATAGAAATTTTTAATGTTACAAGCCAAACTACGACATCTAGTGAAATATTAATAGCGGCTCTTAAGCTGTTCGCACAAAAAGGTTATTTTAATACCTCGTTAACTGATATTGCCAAGACGGCCAATATTAAAAATACCAGTGAAATCTATCAGCACTTTACTAATAAACAGGTCATTGCAGCGCAATTATATGCGGATATATTCGACAATCTTAATGAATCCATTGATGAGATATGGCTAAAAAATGATAAGCCATCTGAGCAGTTACGCGGCACTGTTGATTTATTATTTAGATTAACTGAAGATGCTCCTGATGTAATGCGCTTTTTACTGAATATGAAGTTTAATGAATTTTTGCCAGAAGAAAAGCCGCTACAAGAAACAGCGTCATTTGCTAAAATTTATAAGATTATAGAGGCTGGCATTGCCTCTGGAGAAATAAGAAATATCGATCCTATGCTCGGTTACATCTATTTCTTTGGAATAGTTAATGCAACCTTACAAGGAGTTTTAGCGGGTGTATTAGAAAAGAAAGCAGATACGTATCTAATACAAACTTGGCTTGCGGCATGGAATGGTATCGTAAAAAAATAAACTAGCTTTAACACTAATAAATAACTTAGTAGCTTCAATTCTTAGATACAACTCATTGGTTTATTTGCACCAATTCTATTAATTGCGTGCTGTATTTCCACTGAATGTTTAAACAGCATAATTTGCATAATGCTGTTTAAACATGGGCCTTTAAACTCGCTGCCCCTGATAATATTTTACGTATCAATAGCTCCAAAGCACCTACTAAACGAACTAAGAGGAAGCAAGACTTCAATTAAGTATAAGTTGCATAGTTTAGGTTGCTTGTTTTTATCGGAATACTTGGCTGCCTGAGTTATGAGTTTTTGTGTTATCTACTGAATACTTAGATTAACGCGTTTCAGATGTTACAATCTTAAAGCTTAAAAATAATACCTTACCGCACAATTACAATATAAGTTGAATTGAATGGTTACATTTTTCTTTGCATTTTATGGCACGAATTCCTTGGATTGCAAAAACTTGCACCCACAAACTCTGGGGTTATTGTCTTAATAACCTAAGTGTCAAAGGCCACCAATTCTTTATCTTTGCCCTTCTAAAATATGATTGAAAGTTATGATTTACACTGTCACTCAACTGCGTCAGATGGTGCGTTAACGCCAACAGAGGTGGTGCAACGTGCCGCAGATTTTGGTGTAACCGCACTTGCATTAACAGATCACGATACTACTGCCGGTCTCTTTGAGGCTCAGCAGCAAGCCAGCTTAGTTGGTTTGCGCTTAATTCCAGGTATAGAGCTTTCAACTAATTGGCAAAACAAATGTTTTCACATTGTGGGTCTGGGTATAGATCCACACTATGCGCCTTTGGCTAATGCCACGCAATTATTACAAAGCACACGCATAGAGCGTGCTGAAAAGATCGCTTTCAAATTAGAACAAAAGCGCATACCTGGCGCCTTGCAGGCCGTTATGAAAGCTGCGGGGGATGGGATGATAACTCGTAGCCATTTTGCTGATTTTTTATTATCACAAAACCATGTCTCGACTCAGCAAGAAGCCTTTGATCGTTATTTAGGACAAGGCAAGTCGGCTTATGTATCGACTACATGGGCCGATTTAGAAGTTGCCATCAACTGGATAACTGAATCTGGCGGTGTGGCTGTTTTAGCGCATCCTATGCGCTATAAACTTACTGCTAATTGGATGAATCGCTTGTTAACCACTTTCAAAGAAGCAGGTGGGCAAGGCTTAGAAGTTATTACCAGTCGAATGAACCCAGATGAATTAAGGCGAGTAACTGATTACGCCAAACGGTTTAATTTGGCAGGTTCTGTAGGCTCTGATTTTCATAATCCCGAAAATCCTTGGGTTGAGTTAGGCCGATTACCGACTTTACCCAGTCATATCAAGCCAGTTTGGGAGTTGCTTAATTAAAGTGATCTCGATTGGCTTTATATTTATTACTATGTCGTATACAAAATTATGTGTCCAACCTAACTTATATTAAGGCGAATAACCTATGAACACTGAAGCTAATTTACTTAATTCCTTAGAAGAGGCTCAAGGAAGAAATCCCCTCGAATTTCCATTTGGCTTTTATATTGAAGATGATCACAAACAGAGCAATGGTGGTAGTTTCTTTTGGTACGAATCGAATATTGATCTACAGCATGCTATACGTAATGATTTGATTGATGCGTTAACTGATGGTCAGGCAAGTGATATCCTAGCCGTTAAAAATGAAATGACTGAGCTCTTTGAAAACAATGATGATTCAGAAGATTTGTTGAATCATTTGAATGTGATTTTAGCAGAGCTCGAATTACGTCTGCAATTTATGGGTAGTTTTGAAGAGCTTTGTAAAAGCAAAGATGAGTGGGCGAAGTATTTTAGAGAATCTTATCGTGAAGAGTGCTTGGACAATATTGAAGATATTTCTAGTAAGGAACTACAAAGTTCAATCAAAAAAAGCGAGCAAGATGATTTTGCAGAATTTGTTGCTGAGTATTTGATTTAGTCACCTAAAAATACAGTTTAACTTTCAAGAGTCTTTATCAGTTTTCTCAAGCACTGTGTATTGCGCATCAATAAAGTCGTTATGCTTTCTACTTTTAGCAAGTTTAAAGCCGCGCCAAAATTTAAAGCCAATAATGGTAAGGGGGATTAATAATATGGTGAAGAATACTGAGAATACCAGTACGGCAATTACTGTAATAATCAATAAAATAGGGATGATAATAATTCTAGTTAGGTTAAATGAGGTGCGCATGATGATAGGCTATTATTAAATCTAAAAACCATATGTTACGCCTGTTGCTTTGATAAAAAAATAAATGAATGTTTTTTCATAAAATTCAAAGCTGACTAATGTTTGCTATTATGGAATATATGGTAATAATTAAGTAACAATAAATATCTATAGTGACAGACACTTGAAGCCTAATTTTAGCTGGTTCTTGGAAATTAAAGGCTAACAAGTCAATTCAATATATGCTTTTGTGTAATGTCATTAAGTAGGTGAATGCGATGAGTGTTGCAGATACGGTTTTTCCTTGGATAGTGTTGGTTTTATTTATAGCTACGACTTTTATGGGTTATTCTTTTGGAAAGAAGCACAAAGATTAAATGGAATAGTCGTTAATATAAAAAGGAATTTCTTAATCAATGTTCGCGGCAATCTTTAACCAAAGCTTCATTGTTCGCATGAAGAAGAGTTGGCAACCACTGTGCTCTTTTAGCTTCACAGGCTTCAAGGCAAAACTTTTTCTTATTACCACTATGCTTGGTGTAATAGTCATCGCATGATTCAAGAATAGTTTTCTGAGTTACTGGGCTTGTGCTCGCTGATTGTTCAGCTATGGGGTTTTTATCAGGCAAATAAATTCATCTATTCTAAAAGATAGCGAAATTATTAACAGCATAATTGCTAACTGACAATTTATGCCTTAAATCACCCTGATAGCAATCTTGTGGCTTGAAGGGGGGGGCTCTGGATAAAAGGGCTGACTTTGCAGTGCCAGTGTGCAAAATATGTACACTAAAAGTATTAAAGAAGTTTTGACTACACGAAATTGAGTTGAATAAAGACTTATGATATTTGTTGCGATATTGAGCTATGCTTAATAATAAAAAATCGAATAATGACTTATCATATCAAATACATGGTACCGAGAAGCCGACTCGAACGGCCACGAGCTTGCGCCCACTAGCACCTGAAGCTAGCGTGTCTACCAATTCCACCATCCCGGCAATGATGCTTTTAAAAGCGATGTGACCGGAGAATATACTTAGGGTATAATTTTTTGTCAATCAATTAAACATAAATGACAATTGAATTAACTGCTCAGATAAAAGTTTTTTCGAGTAATAATGCATAGATTGTTTATTTTCCGTTCTAATCCTTAAGTTAAGCATGTATCATGTGCTAATTTTATTACTTAATTGTCTTATTCAACCTGTATCTATTAAATAAATGTCATCGAAGTCTAATAAAGACGTTGATTTAAATTCAACACAAGACCCATACGCACAGCGTGAAGCTGAAAAGTATGAAAACCCCATTCCTAGTCGTGAATTAATACTCCATCATCTGGAGCAGGCTGGAAAGCCTTTGTCGCGCGTAGAGTTTGCCAGTTTTTTCCAGCTTGAAGATGATGACAGCCTTGAGGCACTGCGTCGTCGCTTAAGAGCGATGGAACGCGATGGACAACTATTATTCAACCGTGGACAGAGATATTGTCTGGTTAATAATAAAGATTTAATTGTCGGTCGAATTATCGGACACGCAGATGGTTTTGGTTTTGTCAGACCCGATGACGGTTCTGATGATTTGTATTTGTCGCCCCGTGAAATGAATCCCTTATTACATAATGATAGGGCGATGGTGCGTATTGCCGGGATCGATAAGAAAGGTCGCCGTGAAGGTGCCGTCGTTGAGATTTTAGAAAGAAATACCCATCAAATTGTTGGGCGTCTTTATAAAGAAGACGGCTTCACCTATGTTGTGCCTGACAATAAAAATATCGCTCAAACACTGTTGGTTTTGAATGGTGAAGCGGGTGATGCAAAACAGGGGCAAATTGTTATTGCCGAAATTGTCGAACAACCCACTAAGTTACGTCAACCTATAGGTCGAGTTATTGAAGTGTTAGGGGATCATCTAGCCCCCGGCATGGAAATTGAAATGGCCATTCGTTCTTATGAATTACCTAATGTTTGGCCAGAAGAATTATTAGAGGCGATCAAATCATTAAGTGCTGAAGTGCCAGAGTCTGCAAAAGAAGGTCGTGTAGATATCCGTATGTTACCGTTGGTGACTATCGATGGAGAAGATGCGCGTGATTTTGATGATGCCGTGTACTGTAAAAGAACCCCTAAGGGTTGGAAACTATTAGTAGCGATTGCTGATGTTTCACATTATGTACAAGTTAATAGTGAATTAGATAAAGAAGCTAAAAATCGTAGTACTTCAGTTTACTTTCCAGAGCAAGTCATACCCATGTTGCCGGAAATATTATCGAATGGATTGTGCTCGCTTAATCCTCATGTCGATCGTTTATGTATGGTCTGTGAACTCATCATAGATGATGAAGGCAAGGTGGTTCGCTCTAAGTTTTATGACGCTGTTATGTGCTCTCATGCACGCTTAACCTATACTGAAGTCGCACAGATGTTGGTTGATGGTGACGAGGCTTTAGCAGAAAAACATACGAAGTTAATGCCACATTTACGTGAACTCTATAAGCTTTACAAAGCTATGAGACTTCAACGTGAACTTCGTGGCGCTATGGATTTTGACACCCAAGAAACTCGCATAGTCTTTGCAGAAGATCGTAAGATTGAGAAAATAATACCCGTAGTTCGTAACGATGCCCATAAGCTTATTGAAGAGTTTATGATTACTGCCAATAGTGCAGCAGCACGCTATTTGAATGCTAAGAAAATCCCCAAGTTATTACGCATTCATGAAGGGCCTAGTGCAGATAAGCTATTAAATCTAAAAACCTTTCTAGGTGAGTTAGGCTTAAAGTTTGGTGGCGGTGTTAATCCTACGCCATTAGATTATATGCACTTAGTCGATAGTGTTAAAGATCGCCCAGATGCGCATTTAATTCAGACGGTTTTGCTACGCTCTATGTCTCAAGCGGTCTATAGTCCAGACCTTAAAGGTCATTTCGGTTTGGCTTTAGATGCGTATGCGCATTTTACCTCACCGATACGTCGCTATCCTGATCTATTGGTACATCGTGCTATCCGCCATTGTTTATTAGATAAAAAGATAGAGAACTTTGTCTACGGCGTGCCTGATATGATTTTACTAGGCGAACATTGTTCGGCTAATGAACGACGTGCTGATGATGCGACTCGTGATGTGACCAGCTGGCTAAAATGTGAATACATGATGGATAAGATCGGCGAAGAATTCCCCGGTATTATTTCCGCTGTCACCTCCTTTGGTTTTTTTGTCGAATTGGCTGATATTTATGTCGAAGGCTTAGTGCATATCAGTAATTTGGGTCAAGATTATTACCACTTTGATCCTACCAGCCATCAATTAAAAGGTGAGCGCAGCGGTACGAATTTCCGCTTGGGTGATGGTGTTAAGATTCGTGTTGTGCGTGTTGATTTAGATGAGAAAAAAATGGATTTTGAGCTCATTCAAAAGGGCGATGCTGCAACTAAAGAACTAGCCTCAGATAAGCCAAAAAAGCGACGCAGAAAGAAAAAGTAAGAGCTTGTCAATTTAAGGTCGAACAATGCAGTCTCTTCCACGCTCTGGGTCATTGCTCACAGTTAGATAAAACATGTAGGTCGGGTGCTAACGCTAACCCGACTTACAAAAAACCTCCAAAATTCATAACACATGAAATCAAGCAAATTATTTGGTCTACATTCAGTACAAGCCGCACTCGATTATTCACCTAAAAAGATTCATCAAGCTTGGGTTGACAGTGGACGCCAAGATAAGCGTCTATCTCAAGCAGTTGATGATTTATTAGCCTTAGGTATCGTTCCTGAAAAAGTCGATAGAAAACGACTCGATAAATTGGCGGATAATAATAATCATCAAGGCATTGTCATTGAAGTTGAAATGCCTGGCGAATTATCGGAAAGCGATTTAAAAACCGTAGTCGAAAACCTAACAGTGCCCGCCTTATTTTTAGTCTTGGATAATGTGCAAGATCCACATAATCTGGGTGCATGCCTTAGAACGGCTGATGCGACAGGCGTACATGGCGTGATTGTTACCAAAGATAATGCCACTGGCATTACACCGACGGTCTGCAAAGTCGCTAGCGGCGCCGCAGAAACTGTTCCTGTTTATCAAGTGACCAATTTAGCGCGTACCTTGCGTTGGTTAAAAGGCGAGGGCTTATGGATCATAGGCGCAGCCGGCGATACATTACAAACACTACATACAACTGACTTTACTGTGCCTATGGCCTTGGTAGTCGGTACTGAAGGCAAAGGTTTAAGACGTTTGACCAAAGAACAGTGCGATATATTGGTTGCGATACCTATGCTAGGCCAAGTTGAAAGCCTTAATTTGTCGGTTGCCACGGGTGTATTGCTTTATGAAGCCGTGCGCCAACGATATCCTGCAGCTAAGTAATGCCAAATAACTCAACATGTCGGTTACAAGGCCGAAACTTATGTTGTGTTCGTGATGATCGCGTCTTGTTTGAAGAACTGTGTTTCGAGTTGAGTTCAGGGCAAGTATTATTGCTAGAAGGTGAGAACGGCAGCGGAAAAACCTCATTGTTGCGTATCTTATGCGGCTTTAGAGAGCCTGACGCGGGTCAAGTCTTATGGTGCGGCAACGCAATAAACGACAGTCTATATTACGAAGAAATGGCTTATGTCGGTCATTTAAATGGCGTTAAGAAAGAGTTGACGGCGCTAGAAAATTTGAAAGTATCCTTAGCACTCGGTCAAGTTGGTAAATATTCTATAACACAGGCCTTAGCTAAGGTTCAGTTAGCAGACTTTGATGATGCGCTAGTTCAGACCTTATCTGCAGGTCAACAAAGACGCTTATCCTTAGCGCGCTTATTAATTACGCACAATAGCTTGTGGATACTCGACGAGCCTTTTACTTCTCTTGATATACAAGGCATTACATTGATTGAAAGCTTGATGACTGAGCATTGTAATAAGGGCGGCATGGTTGTTTTAACATCGCACCATGATATCGCTTTGCCGAGTGTAGATGTGCAACGCATGTTGTTATCTTAATGGCTTTGTTTTACGCATTTATAGCCATTATTAGGCGTGATTTATTGTTAGCCGTGCGTAGGCGCTCAGAAATCGCTAATCCCTTATTGTTTTTTATACTAGTCATCACGCTTTTTCCCTTAGGTATCGGCGCTCAACCACATTTATTACAAGCGATTGCCCCCGGTATAATTTGGGTATCGGCCTTGTTGGCTGCTATGTTGTCTTTGGATAGTCTATTTCGCTCAGATTTTGATGACGGCTCATTAGAGCAAATTTTATTAAGCCCATATCCTGCTTCTGTTTTAGTGTTAGCTAAAATTATTGCTCACTGGCTGGTCACTGGTTTACCGTTATTGATAGTCGCACCGCTACTTGCTGTTTTATTAGGCATGCCTACGCAATCAATAGGCGTTTTGTTATTAACACTCTTATTAGGAACACCGGTATTAAGTTTAATCGGTGCCATAGGCGTGTCTTTAACAGTAGGACTGCGCCGAGGCGGTATGATCTTATCATTGTTAGTTTTACCATTGTATGTGCCCGTGCTTATTTTTGCGGGCAATGCCGTAGAAATGGCGGGCAGTGGCTTACCGGTTGATGCTCAGATTAATATCTTGATCTCAATTTTATGTTTGTCTGTAGTTTTGGCACCTTGGCCGACAGCGGCCGCATTAAAAATGAGTGTTAATTAATAATATCTCGTAAAATATCCATAGATTATGCACAGAGTCACACCTTGTCTAGCTCTATCGTGACACTGCTAAATGCAGCACTGAAACTTTAACTTAAATAGACCTATGTTTTTAATTCCAAATGCTGTTGTAAGATTTTTTCATCGCATGGCTTCGCCACCTCATTTTTACGCGTTTACTGATAAAGTCATGCCCTGGCTCATTATTATCTTCGTGTTGTTGACAGGATTCGGACTCTACGGAGGTTTATATTTAGCGCCTGCTGATTATCAACAAGGTGATAGTTATCGTATTATTTACATCCATGTGCCCAGTGCATGGATGTCCTTGTTTATTTATATGGTGATGGCAATTTCTGGCGCAATTGGTTTAGTTTGGCGTATTAAATTAGCCGAGATTGTTGCTATTAGTAGTGCGCCTATCGGTGCTAGCTTTACCTTCATTGCTTTATTTACCGGTTCATTATGGGGAAAACCCATGTGGGGAACTTGGTGGGTTTGGGATGCACGCTTAACCTCTGAATTGATTTTGTTGTTTTTGTATCTTGGGGTTATCGGTCTTTATGGCGCGATAGATGATAAACGCGTTGCTTCTAAAGCCGTGGCTATATTGGCTTTGGTGGGGGTGGTTAATATCCCGATTATTCATTATTCCGTAGAATGGTGGAATACCTTACATCAAGGTCCTACTGTAACCAAAATAGATAAGCCGTCTATTCATGTCAGCATGTTGTTCCCTTTGTTATTAATGGCCTTATCCTTCAAGTTTTATTATTTGATCGCTTTGATACAAAGAATACGTATAGAATTATTACAGCGTGAGCGTAATGCTCAATGGGTTAAAGCTAAAGTTTTGGAGTTACGTTGATGAGTTTAGACCAATTTCTTTCCATGGGTGGCTATGGCTTTTATGTTTGGACGTCTTATGGTGTTACTTTTTGTGTATTGCTAGCGAACATTATTATTCCAATAATGCAGCGTAAACAATTTTTTGTTAAAGCCTTAAAGAAGCAAAAAAACCCCCTATGAAACCAGCAAGAAAACAGCGTTTAATATTAATTGCTTTGATGGTAATCGGTGCGAGTATTGCCACTGCTTTCGCCTTAAAGTCCTTTAATGAAAATTTAATGTACTTTTTTTCTACAACCGATGTCGTAGAAGGTAAAGCTCCTAAATCTGCTTTATTTAGATTAGGTGGCATGGTCATTAAAGGCAGTGTTGAAAGGCCCGGTGATGGCATGATGGTGCGTTTTAAATTGACTGATTTCAGCAAAGAAGTAACCGTTGAATATACGGGAATCTTGCCGGATTTATTTAGAGAAGGGCAGGGCATTGTTGCTCATGGCAAACTAAATGAGCAAGGTGTGTTCATTGCCGAGGAAGTGTTAGCTAAACATGATGAAAACTATATGCCGCCAGAAGTTAAGGCAAGCTTAAAAAATCAAACTGAACCCGTTTTAGCCAAGTAATGAGTGTCATTTATAGAGGACGCTTAGAGCGATGGAAGGAAGATAAAGGTTTTGGTTTTATCCGGCCAGAACATAGTCAAGTCGATGTTTTCATTCATATCTCAGCACTCAGTAACAGCCCTCGTCGCCCAGTTGTTGGTGATATGATTTATTATCAGCTACATGTGGCTGATGATGGAAAGATCAAAGCGGTTAAGGCTGAAATTGAAAACGTTGCCGGGGTAAAGCCACCAAAAACTTATAATCACCCACAAAAAAGTAATCAAAATAGGCTGCTAGCTAAGTTGATTCCTCTTTTGCTTTTTGGTTGCTTTTTGTATGTTGCGATTGCTCAGTATCTCCCTAATCAATTGAATGATTCAACACAACAGGTTATAAGTAGCAGTAGTCATGATTTTATTTTGCAAGATGCATTTGAGCATCGGAAAAGTGATATTCAGGTTGAGGGCGAAGGTAAAATATCAAAGCTATTGCCGGATGATAGCGATGGAATCAGACATCAGAAAATGATTGTGGTATTAAATTCTGGGCAGAGTATCCTGCTTGCCCATAACATTGATCTTGCAGGAAAAATTAACTTTATCCGACTAGGTGACAGTATTGCTTTTAACGGCGAGTATGTATGGAGCGAAAAAGGTGGCTTAGTACACTGGACGCATCATGATCCTAAAGGTCATCATGTCGCCGGTTGGTTAAAATATAATGAGAGAATATATCAGTAAAACGGCATTAAACTGTGTCTTCTCATCATTAAGATATTAGCTTAGCAACTATTAATTGGTATTAAAGGGCAAAAAACTATCACATGAGTCAAATACAATGATCCCAGAACTCGGACACTTTTCATTAATACTCGCCTTGTGCATGGCCTTAGTTTTAGGCACTTTGCCTATCATCGGTGCTTTTCGTAATCAATTAGGTTGGATTGCATTAGCCAGACCTGCGGCATTTGCACAATTGCTATTCATGGCTTTGGCCTATGGTTGTTTAACCTATAGCTGTTTGACGCATGATTTTTCTGTTAAATATATTGCGACTAACTCTAATACTTCTTTGCCTACGCTGTATTTGATTTCCGGTGTATGGGGCGCACATGAAGGCTCGTTATTATTATGGGGCTTAGTGCTAACAATATGGACGGCGTTGGTCGCTCAGTTTAGCAAAAGCATTCCTGCTGCGACATTAGCGCGTGTCTTAGGGGTCATGGGGCTGGTTTCTATTGGTTTCATTTTATTTTTATTGTTTACCTCTAATCCCTTTGAACGTTTATTTCCTGCGCCCTTAGAAGGTCGAGACTTAAATCCTTTGCTACAAGATCCAGGGCTAGCTATCCATCCTCCTATGCTCTACATGGGTTATGTGGGTTTTTCTGTGGCGTTTGCTTTTGCAATTGCTGCTTTATTAGAAGGTCGCTTGGATGCCGCATGGGCAAGATGGTCTAGGCCGTGGACTAGTATGGCATGGATGTTTTTAACCTGTGGTATTGCCTTGGGTAGCTGGTGGGCTTATTACGAATTAGGTTGGGGCGGCTGGTGGTTTTGGGATCCCGTAGAGAATGCTTCCTTCATGCCTTGGTTGGTTGGCACTGCACTGATTCATTCTTTGGCAGCAACGGAAAAGCGCGGCGTATTTAAAACGTGGACGGTTTTGTTAGCGATTTTCGCCTTTTCCTTAAGCTTGCTTGGTACTTTTTTAGTACGTTCTGGGGTATTAACCTCAGTACATGCTTTTGCTAGTGATCCGGCTAGAGGTCTATTTATTTTAATCTTTCTGGCAGTAGTTGTCGGTGGCTCTTTATTACTCTATGCAGTCAGAGCCCCAGCCGTTAAAAGCAGTGCGACTTTTGAAATGGTTTCTAGAGAATCGGCGATTTTACTGAACAATGTGTTACTAGTGGTGACTGCGGCCAGTATCTTACTCGGCACTTTATATCCTTTAGTGATTGACGCACTAGGCTTAGGTAAGATTTCAGTTGGGCCTCCGTATTTTAATGCCGTGTTTATACCTTTAATGGCACCGCTTGCATTTGCTGTGGGCTTGGGCATGTTATTACGTTGGAAAAAAGATTCCATCGGCGAATTAGCACTCCGTGTACGTTGGATTATTGCTGCTTGTGTAGCTAGTGGTTTATTACTGCCCTTACTTCTGCCTTTTTATTCATGGGCAGCGGCCTTAGGTTTGACTTTAGCTTTGTGGACGACCACTATTACCGCCTTATCTTTTATTGATCGCTTAGGCACTCAAGGTTTTACTTGGCAGCGCTTGCAAACCATACCCGCAGGATTTTATGGTATGACTATCGCGCATTTAGGCATTGCCGTATTTGTCACCGGCATTACCTTAACCAGTGTTTATAGTGTAGAAAAAGATGTGCGTATGGAGCCGAATGACAGCTTAGATATGTCAGGTTATATTTTTGAATTTCATGGTGTTAAACAAACTCAAGGTCCTAACTATGTGGCTGAACAAGCTTTTGTGACGGTCAGCCATAATGGTGAGCAGGTAGCTAAACTAGAACCGCAAAAACGCATATATCAAGTGCAAAAAATGCCCATGACTGAAGCGGCGATAGATGCAGGTTTGTTTAGGGATTTATTCGTCGCAATCGGAGATCCTTTAGGTAATCAAGGTGCGTGGAGTTTAAGGATTTACTATAAATCTTTTATCCGTTGGATATGGATGGGTGCCTTATTCATGGCTGTGGGTGGTTTGTGCGCAGCTTGTGATCGTCGCTATAGAATTGCGAAAACCGTTTAATGCCGTATATTCTATTGAGCCATAAGACACCAACATCATGCTTAAATACATAATCCCCTTACTCTTATTTATAATCTTGGCGGTGTTTCTGGGCTTAGGCTTAAAGCTTAATCCCAACGATATTCCGTCGCCGTTTATTAATAAACCCGCACCGGAATTTTCTGCACCTAAGCTTAATGCGCCAGAACAGACATTAACGCATGCTGATTTAAAAGGTCAGGTTTGGCTGTTTAATGTCTGGGCATCGTGGTGCGTGTCTTGCCGTGCCGAGCATCCCATATTAAATCAGTTTGCTAAGCAATACGCAGTGGTTATTATTGGCTTGAATTATAAAGACGAACCAGAAGATGCCAAAACTTGGCTGAAAACCTTGGGCAATCCCTATAACGTCAGCATTATGGATACCGATGGTCGTATAGGAATCGATTACGGCGTTTATGGTGTACCTGAAACTTTTGTCATCGATAAAAAAGGCCTGATTCGTTATAAACATACGGGGCCTGTTTCCGCAGATGATGTGCAAAAAATCTTCCTTCCTTTGATTGCCAAGCTAGAAGCCGAGTCTTAATGAAGCCTTTATTGTTACTATTTTTGTTGATGACCTCTATCAACAGCCATGCGGTTGATTCGCGTCAATTGTCTGATCCTAAACAGCAAGAAAGTTATGAAACCTTGACTAAGGAATTGCGCTGCTTAGTTTGTCAAAATCAAACCATCGCCGACTCTAATGCTGAACTGGCAGGCGATTTGCGGCGGCAAGTCTATGAAATGTTGCAACAAGGTAAGTCTGAGCAAGAAATTATCCGTTTTATGACTGATCGATACGGTGATTTTGTCTTATACAAGCCGCCCTTTGCGGGAAAAACCAGCCTATTGTGGATAGCGCCAGTGCTATTTCTATTAATGGGTTTAATGACGATCTTTTTCGTTATTCGACGTAAAAGGGCAACAGCACAGGTGCAAGTGGATGCCTTGGAAACCGATATAGAAAAGCAGAAAAAAATTCGCAGTTTATTAGAAAAAGGTGAGCTCTCTTGAATAGTGTATTTTTGCTGTTAGTCGTTGTACTGATAGCTATTGCGTTTGTGTTTATCCTGCCGCCTTTATGGCGTAAACAGTCAGACCTAAGCGTTGATCTCGATCAGCGCAACGTGCAAATTGCTCAGCAAAGACTGGCCGAACTTAAAGGTAACTTGCGCTCAGGCGGGATTAGTCAGGCGCAATATGATGAACAGTTAGCAGATCTTGAGCAAGCATTAAGTGATGATTTAGATATTCAATCTAAGGTAAACTCAGTATCTACACAAAGCCGTTGGATGATCTATGTGCTTGTTATCGCATTGCCTTTACTAGCGGGACCATTGTATTGGTCGCTGGGTAATTATCAAGCCGTCAGTCATAGTGCTGAAATGGCGATTGATACCGATGCCATTAAGTTAGCTGAAATTAATAAAATGGTGAATGGTTTAGCTGAAAAGTTAAAAAATAAACCAGATGATGCCCAAGGTTGGTTAATGTTAGGCCGTTCCTATGATGTTATGGAGCAACATGCTCAAGCACTAGATGCCTTTGCTCATGCCTATCAATTACTCGGTGATCAACCCGAAATATTGCTGCTTTATGCAGATGCCCTGGGTTATGTTAATGATAGAAACCTCACAGGTAAACCTTCAGAACTGATTTTTAAAGCCCTGGCTTTAGAACCGGATAATATGAAAGCCTTATGGTTAGGTGGCATGGCTAAAGCCCAACAAGGCGATGCGGCCATGGCAATCAAATTATGGAAAAAACTAGAAGGCCTTTTGCCACCGAACTCTGAATATCAGCAAGAAATACAAGGCTTGCTAGCTAAATTAGCAAGTGAAGTCCCAGATGCAGCTCAGCAAGAAGCCGAACCTGTCGCCGTTGTTTCTAGCGCGGCAATCACTGTGCAAGTCAGTTTAGCGCCAGAATTGATAAAATCTGCGGCTGCTACGGATACGGTTTTTGTTTATGCCCAAGCCTTGTCAGGCCCTAAAATGCCCTTAGCTATCGTTCGTAAACAAGTGTCTGATCTGCCCATAACGGTCAGCTTGAATGATACGATGGCGATGATGCCGACTATGAAATTATCAAACTTTAGCGAAGTTAAACTGTTAGCTCGAGTTTCTAAGTCTGGCAATGCCATGTCACAAGCGGGTGATTTGATAGGCGCGATCAATCAAGTGTTGTTAACCGATAAAAACACTCAGCATATTATTATTAACGACTTAGTTAAATGAGTAACAATGTCGGGTTACGCTGTCGCTAACCCGACCTACAGCCAAACTTACGTAGGTCGGGTTAGGCGCTAGCCGTAACCCGACACCTTACGACAAAGGTGATTTAAATGAATGAAGATAGAATCATAGAGCTGGAAATAAAAACCGCTTATCAGGAAGATTTATTGCAGACCTTAAATACCATCGTAGGCCAGCAACAGCAACAAATTGATCGCTTGGCAGCGACCTGTAGCTTACTCAATGATCGTATTAAGAGTTTATCTACAGAAGGTAGTAGTGGCGAAAGCGTAGATGAAACCCCACCGCATTATTAATTAACACCCTTTACCAAGAGCTTTAAAAATGACATTCCTTATTCAAGATTATGCCTTACTCGATGACGAAGAATGCGATGCCCGCATTATTGCCGCCAAAGCCAAGCTGGGTAGTCGCTGTGTGGTGCTAGGACACCATTATCAACGCGATGAAGTGTTTAAACATGCCGATTTTTCCGGTGATTCCTTAAAGTTATCTAGGGACGCGGCACAATCTGATGCCGAATACATCGTGTTTTGTGGCGTGCATTTTATGGCTGAAGTCGCTGACATCTTGTCACGCCCAGAACAAATAGCGATCTTGCCAGATTTAGCGGCCGGTTGTTCAATGGCTGATATGGCCAATTTGCTCAAAGTGAGAAAGTGTTGGCAAGAATTGGCGCAAGTGATTGATGTAGATAACGAAGTTACCCCGGTCACTTACATTAATTCTGCCGCAGATTTAAAAGCCTTTTGCGGCGAGCATGACGGTATCGTTTGCACCTCATCGAATGCTCAGAAAATACTGGAGTGGAGTTTTGCTAAACGTGAAAAAGTGCTGTTTTTCCCCGATCAACATTTAGGGCGTAATACCGGTTATCGTATGGGTATTCCGCTAGAAGACATGGTAACCTGGGATTTTAATAAACCCATGGGCGGCCTAACCCAAGAGCAAATACGCAAGGCCAAAATCATACTTTGGAATGGTTATTGTTCAGTGCATCAAGTGTTTAAGCCCGAACAAATCGATAACTTCTTAGAGCGTTTCCCAGAAACTAAAGTCATTTCACACCCAGAAGCTTGCTTTGAAGTCTGTGAAAAAGCCGATTATGTAGGCTCTACCGAATACATATTAACCACGGTACGGGCAGCTACAGCTAATACTCGTTGGTTGGTTGCCACAGAATTGAATCTAGTTAATCGCTTGCATGAAGAATGTAAAGCAGAAGGCAAAAATGTCCACTTTATGTCGCCGACGCTATGCATGTGTTCAACTATGTTTAGAACCGATCCACAGCATTTAGCCTGGGTACTAGAAAATCTTGCCGCAGGCCATGTGATTAACCAGATTTCTGTGCCAAAAGCAGAAGCGCTATTGGCTAAAAAGGCGCTGGATAACATGCTGTCTATTAACTAAGCAGATAGGACGGACTCATCATGAATCATTATGAACAAAGTAAAAAAGCCAGACGTGTGGCCTCGGTGGTTTATCTAGTAGTCTTGGCTGTAATACTAGTTGGCACTTACATATCGCAACAAAACAAAGCCGCAGCAAAAGCTGAGGTCAGTGTTCAGCCTGTTACGGCCAATAGTATATAAAAGAGTAGTGTGTAGGGTGGGCAACGCTCACTGCCCACCGCTCAATCGGGAAATGGTTGGCAAACGATAAAGCTGTTTGCATACCCTAAATTACTAGCTTGTAGCCTCGATGTAGCAAGGCGGAATCGAGGTTTTACAGCACTCCGATTTCCTCGATTCCACTGCGTTTCATCGAGGCTACTTGCTGTATTTTTTGGCTATGATAATCGGCAGGCGGCATGATTACTAGAATTGCACTTCAGCGTTAAATTCACGAATCGTTATCTGATTTTAATTGACGATTTTCTAACTCAAGCTGCCTGATGCGTTGTTGTTCAACTGTTAGTGGCTTACCAATACCACTAATGCCAAGTTGCTCGGCTTCCACCTGTTTTACCCAGCGACGTACCGCAGTTTCACCAATACTCAGGTCAGTACAAACCTGGCTAACACTTAAGCCTTGCTCTTTAATAAGTTTAACGACTTCTAATATAAACGTGGTATCAAATATTCGACGTTCTTTATTCATGATGATTTCCCATTTTGATTGATTAAGTATATCAACCTATCTGGGTGTCTGTTTTTATTAGACCACTACACTTTTTAATGGGTAAAGAAAAACGATTATGCAGCGCGAGGCAAAGGTAACTGAAATCGCCCAGCGACTATGCCATTGACCGTTAAATCTTCATCCAATTCATCCCATCTTAGCGCATAGCCACCGACTTCAATTTGTACGTCTTTGAGTTTCTCATCAGTTGCTTGACTTAACAAAATAAATCGATCAGCAGGGAAGCCAAAAATTCTACCGTCAGTAAGTTCAATGTAAATGACCCTTTTTTCTGCCCATGCTTTAATAGCAACAGATTCTGAATTATAAATTGTGGTATTCATTATAATTATCCAAAAGTAGTTTCTTGTTTTCAAATACATGCCGGTCTATCTCACGCAAGTCATGAGGAGAAATCCCTCGATTACTTGCTAAAAGAACCGGCTCTAACCAAAATTTACATTCCCCATCGGCACAGCGCACATGTATATGCGCGGGCTCATTACCTTCATTGGAATAAAAGTGGAAACGAAAACATCCGATTCTTAAAATGGTTGGCATAGCATAGTTAGTAAATTAAATAACTGGAAAAAGTATATCGTATATGAATATAAGCTGTCTTTCATTAAAAATGCAAACTTTCTAAATTGTGTAATCGGTTTACGCTATAGCTACCTACCATCAACCCTCAATTAGATCCCAATACCTTTTGTTTACGTGCTAATTTCTTAGCGGCTTTTTGTTCACGAATAATGCCGACTTCTATCAGTTCTTCTTCCATCATTGGTGGGGTTTCAAGGCTGAGTCTACAGATCATGCCTGCACGTAATTCGGTTAAAAATATTTTAGAGACTCTGTCCATATCTATGCGGTTACCTGAGCGTAAACAACCTCGACTACGCCCTATGGCTTCTAACAATTGATGCTCTGTTTCTGGCAATTGCTTTAACTCATAACGTGTTTTAACGGCTTCAGGATAATGCGTTAACAGGTATTCAGCGGCAAAATAAGCAATATGGTCATGACTTATGGCGGTATCTTTAATAGCGCCGGTGGTTGCTAATCTAAAGCCACTGTTTTTATTTTCCACATTCGGCCATAACAGTCCCGGTGTATCGACTAAAATAATGCCGTTGCCAATATCGATGCGTTGCTGCATTTTGGTGATAGCCGGTTCATTACCGGTTTTAGCAATCATTCTGCCAGCTAAGATATTAATCAGCGTAGATTTGCCTACATTGGGTATACCCATTATTAAGGTATGTATGGGTTTATCACCTGAGCCCTTGTTAGGTACCATTTTGTGACATAAGTCTGTCAGTTGGCGAATCTTGTCAGGCTGGTCTACAGTAACCGCTATGGTTTTTACGTTTTGTTCTTGTTCTAAATATGATTGCCATAGGTCGGTAATGATGGGGTCAGCAAGATCGCTTTTACTGAGTACTTTGATACAAGGTTTGTTGCCACGTATCTGGCTAAGCATGGGGTTTTGACTGCTAAAGGGGATGCGTGCATCGATCACTTCAATCATCAAATCAACTTGATGTAAGGTTTCTTTGATTTCTTTGCTGGCCTTGTGCATGTGACCGGGGTACCACTGAATAAGCATAATATTTTATATAGAATAAGAGAACATGGATTTTGGTGCGTAAAACATAGCTTACACACCGAATAAAACTATTAGCTGACACAATACCAGATTACAGCTTTTAAAAGTAGGCGTCAGAATGTTAAATGTAAATTCATTGCTAAGCTATAAACTGAATTAGCAATGAATTAAGGGCAGGAGTACAGATTATTCAGCTCTAGCTTCGGTATTAAGCCATAACAAAAACAGCTCATAACCCAGTGCTAAAATGACAGCACCTATGAACAGACCAATTACGCCGTAACTTAGTAGTCCACCAATGGCACCCATAAAAATAATAGCCATAGGGGTTTTTACACCACGGCTTAATAGGATAGGTTTGAGTATATGATCTATTAAGGCAAGGAAGACATAGAAGACTAATAGCGCCACAGCGGTAGTGGTTTGAGCCGTATAAAATAGATAAATAATAATAGGCACGATGATAGGTGCAACACCGATCTGAGCAATAGCTAAAATGAGACACAGCAACGCCCAAAGACCTGCTAAAGGAACGCCAGCCAACATAAAAGCCAGCCCCGCTAAGATACTTTGAAGGAAGGCTACGCCTAAAATGCCGTTTGCAACACTACGCACGGTATTTTCTAAAAGATCAGCAAACTCGCCGCCTTTTTCATGAGTTAATCTATGAGTAATGGCCCGTAATGCTCGATTACTGCCTTCTGAATTAGCTAACAAGAAACCAGCGATAATAATGGCAATGACAAAATGTAAAATAGCCATGCTTGCGCTAGTCGCAGCTGATAATAACCAACTGCCTATGATTTTCAGTGTGGGTGTGAGTTCTTGTAAAGCACTGGTAAAGTTCTCTGAAGCCAGTAACCAGAATTTGGTTAGAGGTTCGCCGATCAGGATGACTTTATTTAGATTTTCAGGAGGCTTGGGGATTGATAATGAGCCGTCTTTGATTTTCTCTGCCAGCATTTTTAAGCCTTCAATTAAGGTCTCTGTGAGTAGAGCAGAGGGTGCAATTAATATAATCAGGAAGGTCAGCGTAAACAAGAAGGCCGTAAGTTTGTTGCGTTCACCTAATGCAATTTTGAGTCGCAGATACAAGGGGTACGCTGCAACAGCGATAATAGCCCCCCAAATTATAGTACTGATAAATGGCTCTACAATCTTGAAACACCAAATGGAAATGATGAGTAATAAGCCAATACGAATGGTCGCTTCTAATGATCTATTAAGAAAAACGCTATCGTTGCTTGCAGAGCTAGAAATTTTCATAGTAGATTTCTTATAAATGAATTTTAATGTGAGTCAGTATAGCGCACAAAAGCTGAGTTACTATGTGCTATCCAAATCGTGTGCTGAGTCTTAATAGTTATACGATATCCCTTATTTAGATATATAGCCGATTATAAATAATAAAGTAATGTCAAAATCAAAGAAAAAAGAAATTAATTGGCTGCCTGACGTTGAAATCCATGATTACCCAGCCGCAGTATCTTATTTAAGTATCATTTATAATCCTGACAAAGTCGATCAACTTGTCATCGCTCTTAAAGCCTCTGCCATTGTGCAATTTAAAGCCAAGGATATTTTTCGTGCTTCAAAGTTATCGTTATTAGGCGTGAGTAATTCTCATGTACAGAAAGATACTAAAAAGATTAAAAAAAACATGGCGTTGTCACCTTTATTACTAGTGAGAGATGAACTTAATGGACTGGTGATTATTGCAGATGGTTATCATCGTTTATGTGCCATCTATAGGTTTGATGAAGATGCCATGATTTTTTGCAAAATTGTTTAGATTGAGGCTAATACGATAAGCTTAGCTTATGCTATACCTGCCAGCATAGGAAACAGGACTGACAAGCCATTAGCAATAAATTCTACAGCAATTGCGGCGAGTAGTAAGCCCATCACTCTAGTCACCACATTAATGCCGGTCTGGCCCATGAAGCCGGCAATTTTTGGAGCAACCAGCAAAGCTACCCATACAATGAATGAGACTGAAAAAATCACAGCGCTCATTAATAAAAAATGCTGCCAAGTATGTCCCATGTGACCATAAACAATGGTGGTACTAATGGCGCCTGGGCCACTTAATAATGGAATAGCTAATGGCACTACGGCAACTGATTCTTTTTCAGAAGATTCTGCCTGTTCCTCCGGTGTATGTCTAGCTCTGTCAGGGGTAGCATGTAACATTCTCAGCCCCATTAACAATATCAGTATGCCACCTGCCACACGAAATGCTGGAAGACCAATGTTAAAAAAATTCAAGATGGGTTCACCAGCAAGCAATGAAATCTGCAGCACCATGAACACAGCGCAGGCACAAACTAGTGCAGTACGTTTTTTGTCTGTACGTGATCGTGCAGCCGTTAACGCCATAAAAGTCGGTATAGCGCCAATGGGATTAACGACAGACATTAGTCCCGCTGATAATTGTATATATTCGTTCCAATTGGACATGAGTAAAATGTTCAGGTGATTAAGATTTGAGCTTTAGAAGATTAGCCAGAGTGCGACAAGAGGGCTGATATTCAGCAGTATGATGCCGACTTTGTAGACGGCCATGCCCGCATAATGAAGTGTATGAAAGGTTTCATTCGAAAAATGAAACCATCGTTTATGTAGGCGATACTATAAAGTAAAAAGGTTTTGATGGTATCGGGATTCATAAATGCATGAGTTTGGTAATTGAATCGGATGAAATGAAGGGGTTAGCCCCTTCATGACTAGCAACTATTGCAGCTAAGGCACAAGCAAAATCTAGGGCTTTTTGTGGCTGCTCATTGACTAATAATTGACTCAATAATCCAGCAAGAAAAGAGTCGCCGGCACCAACCGTATCGGCAACATTAACTTTATAACCACTATTAAAATAAAGTTGCTCATTGTAATACAAAACCGCCCCAAGCCTGCCTTTTGTAACACAAATGCTTTTTGCATCAATTTGCCCAGCAATGAAAAGGATGTTTTCTTCCAACGATTGAAAAGGGGAGTTTAAATAGCCGCTAATTTCATACAATTCATCATCGTTAAACTTAATAAAGTCAGATTGTTGCATTAGATTGATAAGCAATGCTTGGCTATAAAAAGGTGCGCGCAGATTAACATCAAAGATTTTATAGGATGCTTTTTTAAGCAGTTCTTGCAAGCTGTTATAAGACCGTTCATCCCTACAAGCCAAACTTCCAAACACTAAGGCATCGGAATTTTTTAGCGCGTTTATTGCTGTAGTAGTAGCTTTTATGTCATCCCAAGCGACTGGGTAATTGATGGTATAAGAAGCCGAGCCTTGTTCATCTAATTGGACTAAAACTTCTCCTGTAGTCAAGATGTCATCTATTTGAATAGTATCTGTGGAAACATGATTGGCTTGAATAAAGCTTAATAATTCATTTCCTAAAGCATCATTGCCAATTTTACTAATTATTTGTGCATTAATCCCTAATGAAGCTAATCTCAACGCCACGTTTAAAGGCGCACCCCCTATTTTTTTGTAAGAGGGAAAAATGTCAAACAACACTTCTCCAAAACATATTACCGTTTTTTTCATAATCACAGTTTTTGAACGATTTATCAAAAGTTCTTGGCGTTATTGAAAGTGATTCGCTAATCGCTAAAACCTACGATTAGATGGCTGGTTTTATTTAGAACCTTACTCCTTAGTTTCTGAGATCAAAGGCTTAGCAACTATACCCAGCATTTTTTGTAGATAATCAGGGTTTTGTGTGGCGGGTTGAGATACGCCTATTTTAACTTCTGTCCAATCCACCATCTCTGCTGAACCCCAAGATAATAAGTAAGCCACAGCAAAAATTAGAGTGCCGCGTGCCATGCCCTTAGCCAAGCCTTTGCCTTCAAGGTAAATACGGAGATACTTGGCTACAAGGATAAAGACTAACGTGGATATAATCAGGTTCCATAGGGAAGGTAGTACGAACATTAGGGCTGTTTCTCTTAGGTTGGAATATTAGTTTTCAAGTGCACGATAAGGACAAAAAGTATTTTAAAAAATTTTTTTGAGCAGGATAAAATCTAGCCCTTTAGTCTCATAAACTCTCTAAGTCGATTACCGCCACTTTAAAGTCATTAGTACTAGAATACTAGAAACAAGTTATACCCGTTAGTTTTAATGTGCTTGATGCGGTACTTTACGTAATTTGCTTAGGTCATAGCCAAGATTAGCGACTTTTTTTGTTAGTTCCTGATATTGGCTATCATTAATTATTGGTGTTCGTGCCATTATCCAAACATAGTCTCGGGCATTTCTTGCAATAATAGTGTTGTTATAATCCTGGTCAAGATGGGCAATGATATATTCAGATTTAAACGGCCAAAGAAATTGCATGCCCCAGACTGAGTTGCCGGTGTTTTCAACGACAAAACCACGGGGGTTGTAACGCTTTTCAGGGCCATCGAAGCTACCTTTGCGGAAAACAAACGTTGTATTAATACTACCATCTTTTTCGAGCTGGTAAGATTCAATAGCATTGTAGGCCTCTGTTTCAATGACTGTTGGTATACAAGCAATCACATACCAGTCGCCCATGAATTGATTCAAATTAACAGACGATACTGGTTTGATAGGTGGCAAGTTATGGCTAGTGCAAGCACTGATTAGCGTGGTCAATAGTCCAGCTAATATACTGATTTTTTTATTGTTCATTTTTAGTCTCCAGATTAATTACTAACTAATGGTACGTAGCCATTCAGCGTTAAAAAACAAATAATGAGGTCGCTATCGCGACGATTTGTTAATCGGGTATTCGCACCCGAAGGCGAGATACTTTCTTTTGCGCAGCCTTTAGAAAGTATCCAAAGAAAAGGCGGCTCGATTGGAGCACAACCTGCGCTCCTCGGTTTTGTCGGGGGGAGGTGAGAGGGCGTCCTGCCCTCCTAAAGACGCGCGGCATCAATGCCGCGCCCCTACGGGCTAATCCCAACAAAACCTGCGGTGCTCGGCGCGGCAAACGAGAGTAAAACGATGTTACTGCGTAATGTTAGTCACTAAAACAAGTTAAACAGAATTTTGATTTAAACTTCTTAAACATTATTCAGCTAGTCTTTATAAAAAGATAATGAGCTACCTGCCATTCATTACCTTCGTTATAACCAAACAACTCTGCACAGGACATAAAAAAGATACGCCAGCGTTGCTGCCAAATAGCGGCTTGTTTGTTACCATAGGTCGTTTTGAATACCGCGCGAATTTCCTTACGATGTTGATCCATATTATTTAACCAAGCTTCAGCCGTTTTTTGATAATGACTACCGCATAAGTCCCATTGATATTGTAGCTGTAAATCTTTTTGAAAATGCAGCAAGGTATCTCGTGCAGGCATAAGTCCACCGGTAAAAAAATAGCGCCCCATCCAGTTATCATCACCTTCGGTTTCAAAGGGATAAGCCAAGTTATGATGACAAAAAATGTGCACAAATAGCTTGCCGTCAAGATTTAGCCAACTTGAAATTTTACTTAACAGGCTGTCATAATTACGCATGTGTTCGAACATTTCTACAGAGACTATGCGATCAAAGTGTTTGTCCAAAGTGAGTTGATTAACATCACAGGTAATCACTTCGATATTTCCAAAGCCGCGTTGCTTTGCCTGTAGTTGAATATATTCACGTTGGCTATTGGAATTGGACACGGCGGTAATGTGGCTAGTTGGAAAATGCTCAGCCATCCATAACGTTAAAGAGCCCCAACCGCAACCTAGTTCGAGTATCTGTTGTCCATCAAGCAATTCAGCGCGTTCAGCTGTAAGAGCTAACATCCGAGCTTCTGCTTGATCAATGTTTTCGGTTTGCGCATCCCAGTAACATGAGGAGTATTTAAGGTGTTTGCCCAAGGCATATTTATAAAATGCTGCAGGGACTTCGTAATGCTGAACATTAGCGGCAACGGTTTCAATGGCAATCGGGCTTTGGCGAAGGTTTTCCAGCAACAGTTCATAACGTTGTTCTTTGCCATGACTAGACTCATCCTGCAAACGTTGTTTTAACAGTTTCCTGATACCGAAGCGTATCAAACTATCAGGTAATAAATTATGTTCTGCAAGAGTAATAGACTTCATGATGGATCTCTTATTTGATTTGTATTTATAATAACTACGGATGAAGACGATTTGTAAAATCTTAACAAATTTCCGCCTAGCTATGGCTATAGTGGGGTGTTGGGTTATGTTGAGGTTCACCCACTCATGGCTTAGGCCACCATGGGAAAAATATACTGGTGGACTTCTGGTATAAACGGTAATCCTCACCCCGATTGTGTAAGGCCTGTTGTTCAGTAAATGGAATGCCGGTAAACCAGTATAAAAAACAAAACATCACTACAGGTGCGAGCCATAACCAGTATTGGTATGCTCCGCCCCAGCCCATGAGTGGATAAGCAAACCAATGCAGCCACTCGAAAAAATAATTAGGATGTCTAGAATAACGCCACCAGCCATTACGGCAGCTTAAGCCTTTATTATCTGGATTGTTTCTAAACTCAGCTAATTGTTGATCTGCCTTGGTTTCACCGTAAAGTGCCAAGGCCGAAAGTAGCAAGGCTGCTATTACAAAATAGGCCTCTGGCTTTGTATTTTGAGCAACTGCCCAGAAGGGTAATGACAAGATCCAGATAAATCCGGCCTGTACTAGAAAAAACAACAAAAATCCCAGCTGGGCTCTGTCTTTCATAGCTTTACGCATGGCGTTATAGCGCCCATCTTCGGTTTCTTTGAAGACTCGCCGCTGTAAATAATGACCCAAACGCAAAAACCAGCTAAAGGTCAATAGGCCCAAACTCAACTTTAAAAACAAAGGTGCTGTGCCGGTAAAAGCATACCAAGGCCCTGCTAACATCATGCCGTATGCCCAGATGACATCAACAATTCCAGCGTTGGCATGTCGTTTTTGCCAATACCAAGCCAGTAACATGGCGAAGACACTAAAAGCCGCAATGACTATTAAGCTATACATGGACTTTCTTCTCTTTTTTAAGATGTTTTAAATGCTTCGCTAACCACAGCAATAAGGGCAGGGCGATTGCCCAGCTTAAGCTCAAAGCTATAAATAAGCCCTCTGCTTCGCTAGCAATAGTCACGGCTCCCAAACGTGCTGCCGCCAGATACGATAAGGGACTAAAAACGGCGCCTAACATTGCTGCAAGCATAAGTCGCGATTGC
Source organism: Crenothrix polyspora (assembly GCA_945902915.1). Lineage (GTDB taxonomy): Bacteria > Pseudomonadota > Gammaproteobacteria > Methylococcales > Methylomonadaceae > Methylobacter_C. Next base: position 45,401 of record CAMDNJ010000003.1, read on the forward strand.
AGCCAGGCTAAGGAATGATTGATTGTTAAGGCTAGACCTACCCATAAAATTAGTATCCATAATGGTGCAAGCTCAGATAAAGCCCACGCCCCTGTATACTGAAGCCAGCCTAGCTTTATCCAAGTCGTGTCAAGTATGAGTCCCAATAATACAGCGACTAGCATTAGCTGGAAGTCACCATAAACACGGCTAGCAGGCCGAAACTCCCAACATACAAAGCACATCAACACTAGTAGAGCTAACCAAAGCTGTCCCTGTGGGGCGCCAATAATAGCGCCAAACCATAAGACCTGCATCCAGAGCATATTGAACAAGTTATTACGATTCATAAATGGGTAACCACTGTTGACGACGATTGCTGGGTTTGGCCAGTAACAATTGCACATTGGAGATCGATTTTTCCTTAAAGCCGCCTTCGCAATAACATAAATAAAACTCCCACATGCGGATGAACTCTTCGTTGTAACCCTGCGCTCGGACTTGTTCTAACGCCGCCATAAAACGTTTGCGCCAATGGTTTAAGGTCAGGGCATAGCTTTCGCCTTGATCCTCAAGATTAATTAGCCGCAAATCAGTGCTACGTGTAGCGCTAGCAATAATTACACTTACGCAGGGAATAAAACTACCTGGAAAAATATAGCGTTTGATAAAATCAACATTATGTAAAGCTTGCTGATAATATCGGTCTTCTATAGTGATCGCCTGAATCAGGGCCAAACCATTAGGTTTTAACAATGCCGCACATTGTTTTAAATAAGTATCTAAATAATGATGCCCCACAGCTTCAATCATTTCAATTGAAACCAGTTTGTCATAACGGCCTTGTAAATCACGGTAATCCTCCATTAACACTGTTACTAGTTCCGAGACGCCCGCATCGGCAACTCGTTGTTGGGCGGCCTGATATTGTTCTTTTGAAATAGTTGTCGTGGTAATGCGACAGCCATAGTTTTTAGCGGCATATATGGCAAAACCACCCCAGCCTGTGCCGATTTCTAGGATATGATCTTCAGGCTGTAAATCTAACTTTTTACAAATACGCTCAAGTTTAGCGGTCGAAGCCTGTTCCAGACTTTGATCAGCTTGGTAAAAAGTGGCTGAGGAATACATGCCATGTTGATCCAGAAATAGGGCAAATAAATCATTACCCAGATCATAATGTGCAGCGATATTTTTTTTGCTACCTTGTTGAGAATTGCGATTAGTCCTGTGCCATAGTTTGAGTAACTGATTAGCCAATGTTGCTAGGCCACCTTCCATACTGTCGAGCAAATCACGATTGCGCACGAGTATCTGAATCACACTACACAAGTCATCTGCCTGCCAAGCTTGATCCATATAGGACTCCGCTGCACCAATGGATCCAACCAGAGCGATTTGACGATAGAAGCTCATATCCAGCACATCGATTTTGGCACTCAGGCCATCAGTGCCCTCAGAACCAAGCTCATATTCGCCCAAGGCATCGGAAATAGTTAAGACCGCATTTTCAAGATGGGCAAGCTTATCTAGAAAACCTTTGCGCAACAGCAGATCAATTCGTGTCGGGTTTTTATTTAAAGAGGCAACGACTGCATTCATAAAGCTCTCCAGTATTTTATTCGGGTTGTTTGTCAGGGTGACCGTAGAAGGGCATGCCTTTCAGCCACAAACGTAAAGCCTGCCAATAAATTGAAATGAGCACTGATAGCGTCATAAAAGGATAACGCAAGGGCACAGTGCGCATAACGGAACGACTTAAATCCTGTGCTTTAAGCTGCAAGGTGGCATCAAAACAGTTTTCATGATCCTGTTGTATGGTCATGTGAATGGTGAGGTTATCGTCATGGAAACTGAACTGCCAGTGGTAATGTTGCTGCATTGGCATAAAGGGAGACACATGAAAGGCTTTGTCGAATTCAAATGTCCATTTATCTTTTTGTACAGGACTTTGCTCTGTGTCTAGTACATAGCAGTAGCGTTCATTCCATGGTGTGTTATTAATGTCCGCAAATATGTAACGAGGCGTATCTGATCCATCGGGATAACAGAAATAAAAACTAACTGGATTAAAACAAAAACCCAGAAAGCGCAAATGGCTTAATAGACAAATCCGACCCTTAAAGCTAGCTCCGGTATGCTCCTTAATAAGCTGACTCACCGTGTCTGATAAATCTTGACCAGCATCGCCCAAATAATCGCTGCGATAAAAGCTGACTAGGTTAAAACGGTTCAAAGACCAGTAGGGGCTTATCGCCATTACTTCAGCTAGTTCGGCTAGGTCAATCCAACTCATAAAGAGGGGATACTGGAAGCTATGTTTTTTGGGTAAATAACGACGATGACGTATCCAGCCTTGGAATAAACGACTATTTAAGGCAGTCATGTTCTATCGCTCAACAACTTAACGACTTCTTGGGCACTTTTAGCGCCGTCTTCATGAAAACCCCAACCCCAATAGGCACCGGTATACCAAGTATTATTGACGCCATTGATTTCATCACGACGTTTTTGCGCGGCCAGACTAGCGGGCGTGTAAAGCGGATGATGATAGTGTCTTTGCTGCAATATCTTGGTTGGGTCAATTCGATCCGTGCAATTTAACGTGACGAGTAAAGGTTCTGGTGCATTCAACTTTTGCAGCATATTCATATAATAAGTGACGGTGCAGCGAGCTTGTGTATCACTTAATTTTAGCGCATTCCAACTTGCCCAAGCTTTAGGGTGCTTAGGCATTAAGCTGGCATCCGTATGTAGAACCACATCGTTTTCTTGAAAGGTCATAGCACCTAAAATTTCAGTTTCCTGAGCGCTTGCATCCTGCAATAAACGTAGGGCTTGATCACTATGGCAGGCCATAATCAGATGCTCATAGTGCTCTTCACCCTGATGGGTCTTTACCGTTACCCCTGTTTTATCTCGGCTGATCGCCAGCACGGGACAATCGAGGCGCAATTCGCCCTTAAAATCTCGCTTGAATGCTTCAATATAAGTGGAAGAACCACCGCAAACGGTACGCCACTCTGGTCTGTTGTCGGTTTTTAACATCTGGTGATTGGCCATAAATGCGACAAAATAGCGGGCCGGAAAATCTTTTAGCACTTGCGGAGGCCCCGACCATAGAGCGCTAGCCATCGGCAGGATATGATCATCGATAAAGGTTTGACTATAATGTTGTTGCTGTAAATAGTCACCTAGTGTCAAAACATCATCGTTGCTCTCTAAAAGCGCAGGCGCTTCACGGTAAAAGCGCAAAATATCTTTGACCATGCGATAAAAGCGCGGCCGGAATATATTTCGGCGTTGGCAGAATAGTTTATCCAAGGTGGTGGCATTGTATTCAAGTCCAGATATAGCATCGGCGACACTAAACGTCATCTCGGAAGCTTGCGAGGCCACCTTCAAATCACTGAGAAACTGGCAGAAATACTGATAATTATGTTCGTTGAAAACAATAAAGCCAGTATCAACCGCATAAACTTGGTTACCCAGAACAATGTTATGGGTATCGGTATGACCGCCTAGAATACTGTTCGCCTCATACACCGTAATCTGATGATGTTTACTCAAATAATGCGCAGCATAAAGCCCAGAAATACCGCTACCGACTATCGCTATGTTCATGGTTGCGCTGCCTTTTGGATAAGATTTGAGTACAAGCGATTAGCTGGAACCGTTTTTAAATCCCAGATGATGCCAAATACAGACATTAGGCGAAGCAAATAGTAGCTTATATCGATTTCCCACCAAAAAAATCCTTGACGAGCAGAATTTGGATAATGATGATGATTATTATGCCAACCTTCCCCCAGTGTAAGCAGAGCGATAAACCAGTTATTGCGACTATCATCCCCTGTCTCATAACGTTGCTTACCAAACACATGGGACAGCGAATTAACAAACAGTGTGCAATGTATCAAAGCGATAGATGACACAAAGTAACCCCATATCAACATTTGCGAGCCATTGGTATGCAATTCTGGATAGGCCTGTTCTAGATACTGACCTAAGAACAGCAGCAAAAAAGCATAAATAATCGGCACAAGACTATCAAAACGATCTAGCAAGACTAATTCAGGGAATTTCATCAGATCTCGCACACAATGTTCTTGGGTAGTAAAATTTTTAAGGCATAAAAACCAGCCCATATGACTCCATAAAAAACCATGCCTAGGACTATGAATATCTTTATCTTTGTCGGAATAAATATGATGTCGGCGATGGTGAGACGCCCACCAGATAGGTCCACGCTGAGTTGCTGTTGCACCTAGTACCCCGAATAGGAACTGGGCTAAACGGCTAGTTTTAAAGGCCTTGTGAGAAAAATAGCGATGATAAAAAGCAGTGATGGCAAACATGCGCAGTAAATACGAAGCCAAGGCCACCCATAAGGCGATAGGACTCCAGCCTACTACAAACACCAGCAAGCAGACTAAATGCATAAGGATAAAAGGAATAACCCGCATCCAATCGATAACTTCACCCGCATTATCGGTTACTTTTACATTGTTGTTATCAAACCAAGCAAGTACTTTAGTAAACACGTTTTGCCAAGACATCAACTACTCCGACCTTATTAATGTTAAGAAATATTGATGAAACCCAATTTTTGGCTCTGAATTGTTACTTTCATTTCATTAACCTAGCAAAGACGACCTGTCTTTAATTTCATTTAAATTAAAACTATCAATGTCGGTGTTGAAACGAAAATTTATAAGAACTCAACACTGTAAAGTCTTTGCCCGATATCGTTTAACAAAAAGGATTGAGCACAGTTTAAAAGCTCATTTTCTTTAGGTAAGGCTTAAAAACTACATATTTTTAACTTAACATAAGGTAAGAAGCTGTCAATACCGAGCTCCAGATATTTTTTGATTTATTTTATAGTGTAGTGAAATCTCTTTTAGGACGAAATATGCATTGTTATATCAGCAGTCGTGGATAATGAATTAATTGAAAACATACTTAGATTACTAGCACGCCAAGCTTTTATCCCATTTGACAATCAGTTTAATTCAGATACTTTGTTTGAATAACAATAATACAATGGAGTTTTAAAATGACACGAAATAATGGTTTGGTCATACTTATTTTAATGCTGGTCGCTACTCATGCAGAGGCTTACGGTGGGGGTGATAACAGCCGGAGTGGTAGTGTAAATACCTGTACTAAACCCCGATTTACTGATTTTCTTCCAGAAGATAAAACTGAGGTTCAGCCAGGTTCCAGTTTCTCTTTTAGAGCTTCTGGAAATACCCATCCAGAAACCATTAAAGTCACTGTTAAAGGAGTACCGGCTACTATTGAAGTTGGATCAAAAATTACCGGCTCCAGTGTGTCTGTCCATGGAACGCTACCAGCTGAATTAAAAGGCACTTATGCAAAAATTGTTATTGAGGCTCAAAGTAATTGTAAAGGATCAGGTGGTTGGTTAGTAAAAATAACAGACTAATTTATTAAATTCTTCCTTTAGAGCCTATTGATTTAATGGCTACCAACTTAAAGCGGGACAGTTTCAGCGCAGACGAAAGGCTCAGGGCGAAAGACTAAGACTAGGAGGCTAGCAACTTAAGGCGTGACAGGTACTAGGCTTAATCCTTCGTCCTTCGTCTGCGTTTAGGAGAACCCTGTCTAAAAGTGAATGATTAAGCAAGTGTCCCGTCTTAAATTTGGTAGACGATTTAACTAAAAGTCAGCTTGAACTTTTGTAATTTATTATCGATGCCCATGAAAAAGTTATTTGATAGTAATGCGGGATACAATGAAAGCATAATCAGCGGAAACCAGCGTAAATGCATAGTTAGTAATAAACCTAAATGAAATAATATGCCTATTATAAGGCTCAATCTGCGTGTATAGAGGTTGAGCAGTAATAATGGAAACACTAACTCCCAGTCTCTAATAAACCAAGCAAGTCCAGCTAATACTGCCTTAATTAATGGATAATCAATAAGTAACCAACCATTCCATCGTGAATATTCTGGATTAATTAAAATATATTGAATAACAGTGCCATCTTCCCAGGCTTCATTATGAAATTTAACCCAGCCCGATATAAAATAAATTAAGGCAATTTGAAATTGTATTAAACGTAATGGCCATACCTTAACGTGTTGTGGTTTTTTTTGTAAATAGGCATCAACCGACCAGCAGTTTGCGCAAGGTGATAGCAGTAAATAAAAACACATCATCTTAAGTATCGCATCATCCCCATCCATAAATAATGGGTTTCGATTCCACAAAGACACCCATATTAGCCAAGATATAAAAGTAGCACAACGACTCTGCCACCCTAACATCATAAGAAAGGAGGCTAATATTCCTAAGCTAACAAGGGTATAAGCTAATATAGATGGATTACAATTGACATGGATAAAAAATATCGACCAACTGCCCCCATTTTGACCAGCGATTTGTTGAATATCTCCTAACCATCCTAAACGACTAAACTGGCTTTCTACATAAGGTAAAAGTTCTAAGAAATAAAGGCAGGATAAGCCACCGAATAAAATCCTTAAGGCCGCAAATTGTCTGGCGTCAATTAACTTAAACCAAAAATTGTTCCAGTAAAACTGCATTAATGATACTCCCCAAGTATTTTATCTATACGGTAACCTGATTTAGGTAAATCTTTAAGGTCAGGATAAAGTTCAAATTGATGAGCTAGTAATAAGACTGAAACATTATAAGTAAAGTCGTGAGCTTGATGAGCTTGGTAATAATGCGTAAAAGCCTTTAATAATTGGGGATTGTTTAAATTGATCAATGTTTCTGTTAAGCGATAGTAACGACTGCTATGACTAAAAAGGGCAAAAGTCTCAAAGTTATTCTTTAAGTTGCTAAATAAAATAGGCCCTTTACAGCTTATTTCGCCAGACTTATTGTCTGTGGCTATACTAGTACAAACCGATAAGTATTGATGAAAGTTTGGATTTTTTGACGCAAAAAAGTCCCAGTATTGTTGGGAGCCGGTTGCATCAATGTAATGGTTTAATAGCTTTGTTGACCAACTGTTTTTAGCAAAACTAAGCCAATTTAAAAACCTAGCTTCACCAGTCGATTGATTAATATCTTCAGAAATTATAGCTTCAAAACTCTGAGGCAAAGTCCACCATAAAATAGCTGTCATGTGTAACAGGCAAAGAATAGGAATAACTATTTTTTTTATAGTGACTAGCATTATCGTAGATTCAGTTGTTTTCTGCCTTTCGCTCAACTAGGGCAAGTTGCTTTTATGGGAAATCCTTGTATAACTTCATTACCCTAGTGTATGGGCATAAAGTTTTATAGGATATTGTGACATGAAAATATTAACGACCTTAGGTGTTTTAATTACGTTCTTTTTTTTGATGTTATTTAACTGTAGGCGCGGCTGTTCACCGGCAGAGATATCGGTCATTTTGTTTCCCATCATATTGATTATAGGTTTTATTTGGTACCGATTATCTGCCAAAAAATCTGATTAACTATGGCTGATTTTTTTGAGGTTCAAGTCATAACACTCGCTGATTTAAAGGCAGATCAACGCGGGCTTATGATCTTTGAACTAGCAGAGTTGATTTGCGACGTATTCAGTGAACCGCCTTGGAACGAGCGTTTTTCAGCAACAAGAATTATGTTTGGGCTAGGCGTTGAAATGATGAGAAAAAATGCCATGCTGGTTATTGCAAAGCATAAGCAAGAAGGTCATGTTATCGCTTATATGCTGGGTCAGGAACTGGTTTTAGAATCTGATGATCCTCGCGATCAAAGTTTTTTAAATATTTCCGGTGGCCACGAATTGGATATTCTGGCTAATAATCAGCAGCGAACCTTTTATGTGAGTGCTTTGGGGGTTAAAGCAACATATCGTAGGCTGGGGGTAGCAGAACAGCTGTCTGCGACATTGCTTTCGGAGTTACGAAGGCAAAGGTTTGATTATCGACTGGGGCGAACAGACCTGCAAGCCCATGGTATGCGCAAGCTTTATAGTAAACAAGGCTTTAAAGAACTGCCTGTTTATGATCTTAAATACCCAGAGCGCAGTTATTGGTTGTTGTCGTTAAATTAACGCAGTAACTAATATTTAACGATTTAAGCCCCATCGACTAT
>CAMDNJ010000004.1 GCA_945902915.1 Crenothrix polyspora
GATGCGTAATATCAACGACTATATAATTAATTTCTATAATAGTCAGCGATTACATTCTACATTGGGATATGTTTCGCCCAATAACTATGAAGCCAATATGGCTATGAAACAACCTATCTCTGTGTCTTAAAAAACTTGACCACTACAGAAGATACCAGCTTAACCCTTTCGACCTTGATTAGCGTAGCTAAAGCTTTAGGTAAGAAAGTAAAAATAGAACTTGAGCCTACATAAGCCATTAAAGACCAACACACCGAACGTCAAAAAACTTGGAAGATAATTTGTAGCCCCATTGTGCTAAATGTGATTTATAAATTCGCAGGCACATCAAAAAACAAAAAAGCCCTCTAACCCGACTAGGGATTTAAAGGCTTTATATGTTTTACAAGAAATTACTTATAAAACACGCCCCTTTGAAAATATCCATTAAATGCTCTTCTGTCATATTACCCTTCAATTCTAATGAAACTTCTTCGCCACAATAAAAAACAGAATCTATCAATTTCTCACCGAAGAACTCTATAACATTGAATTTAAGTTTTGATGGGTCAAATGGACTGACTAGGAATGTAGCCCCCTTTAAAAAAAATACGGGACTTACATTTAATCAAGGATTTGTTCGTTTAGACAATATGAAAAACTTCATTAGGTAAAGTTACCCTTAATAGGTAAGTTTACCCTCAATAAATTGAGCGTAAACTTACCTATTAAGAATAAGCTAAAGCAATATCACTTTATGAATGCAAGTAAAAAACCTTTATTTATATTTCTCACGTGATGTATATAAAATTGAATTAATTTAATTACTTACTTACTTACTTACTTACTTAGCTTCAATATAGCAAATTAAAGTATATCTATAGCCGATAATGACGCAAGTGATTAATTTGGTATATGTATTGCTTTTGTTTGAAGTGCGTAGCACAAGTTACGCGATTTGGCTGACGCTGAATTTTTTCATTTTTTTTGGAGAGCTATCATGGCAAAAGTACAAAAATCAACTGATTCTTCTAGCTTAGCTGAAGTTGTTGACCGTATTCTTGATAAAGGTATCGTTGTAGATGCTTGGATTAAAGTTTCATTAGTAGGTATCGAACTGTTGTCTATTGAAGCACGCGTAGTTATTGCTTCTGTAGAAACCTATCTGAAGTACGCTGAAGCGATTGGTCTTACCGCCAGCGCTGCAACTCCAGCATAAGTAAAAGAACAAAGAGTGGTTCAGCAGTTGGTTAAGCTCAACTGCTAGTGGTCGTATAAATATTTAATTAACAATGTTTTTTGGAGAGTTATCATGGCAAAAGTACAAAAATCAACTGATTCTTCTAGCTTAGCTGAAGTTGTCGATCGTATCCTTGACAAAGGTATCGTTGTAGATGCTTGGATTAAGGTTTCATTAGTAGGTATTGAACTGCTGTCTATTGAAGCACGCGTAGTTATTGCTTCTGTAGAAACCTATCTGAAGTACGCTGAAGCGATTGGTCTTACCGCCAGCGCTGCAACTCCAGCGTAAATAAAAGAAAAATGTGGCTCAACCGTTGGTTGATTCCAACGGTTGCGTTGTTGTCTAATCCTTAAACCATTGGGTTTGAGGGAAAAAACTAAAGTAAAAACACTAAGGAGGCTCCTATGGGACGCTTAACAAATGATATGGCTAGATTACGGAGAGAAATTGACAACCATCATAATTCCCGTCGAGAAGGTATAAGATCACGCGCTTCGAGTGTGAGTGCTCAACTTGCAAATTTTAAATTGATTCGTGTTACTAATGGCTCTCTTGAAGCTAGTGATCGAGCGGCATTCGTGGCTGGAAATAACAACAGCGTTAATCGCTTGATCAAAGGCTTTCATACTTCACGTGTAGCAATGGGGCAACAAGACCGCATGGATCGTGCCGCTTTCGTTTCTGGTTTGGCTAAGCAAACTGCAGGTATGCTGACGCAGTTTGGCGCTGATCACAAAAGAATGACCCAACATACTGCTAGTGTAAGGGCAAGTTTTATAGTTGAGAATGCTGCCAGTGTTGCCACCTTGATTAATGAATTTGCACAAGATCGGGCGAATGCTCACGCTGAGTTTTTTAGTGCTTCTGTAAAAAAAAAAGCATACGCAATTTAGCCACGCCTCGTTTTGACGAAGTTTCCACCGCGAACGTAGCCGTCAGTGAGCCGCATTTTGAGCCCACAATAGGGGTAGAGGTTGTACAGTCAGAGTCGCATACTGGGATTTCAGATGTCTTTAAGGTTGCGGCGAATGGTCTTCTTCATTCGATAGAAAAATCAAAACCCAAAAAACGATGAGCATATAGACACCGAAATGGCTTATTTAATGGCCTGAATCTGCTGTCGATTGACAGCAGATTACCTCACAGAATTGTTGAGGTAAATAACAGTCAATGTTATTGATAGAGCAATCAAGAAGTCACAAATTAATTGGTTTTGTGCTGTACAAGTGAATTTAAGTTACACAGTAATAAAACCGAAAGCTGATGTTAGAGTGATACAGGTCTTTAGTACTGCTCGGTGCTAATAAACCGATTTAATAGAGTTTTGTAAAATGCTAGGTATACAACGCCCCTTTGAGATGACAGTGTTTGGTTAATATTTAAGCTCTATCATCCACTAAGGGGCACCTATGACGACCTTTATGCCTTGAATAACAAGGTTATTTGCCGAATGGCACAGGAGAAAACATGATTAAGAAAAATACCCTTTCCAGTACAAATTACGCCGTCGAAGACGATCTAATCGTGCCTGAAGCGAGCGATCAATTTGTAGTGACCTCCTATGTCAAAGAGATTATGGATCGTGCTTTAGTTTACTTGAAAGTCGGTTACCCAGTTCATTTTGCTGGGCCATCCGGCACAGGCAAAACCACTTTGGCTTTTCATCTCGCCACACAATGGGGTCGCCCAGTAACCTTGCTACAAGGCAATGAAGAATTTGTGAGCTCTGATTTAACAGGGAAAGACATCGGTTATCGTAAGAGCAGTGTAGTCGATAATTACATACACTCAGTTCTTAAAACTGAAGAACAGATGAGTCGTACTTGGGTTGATAACCGATTAACTACTGCTTGTCGAAACGGAGACTTGCTGATCTATGATGAATTCAATCGATCAAAGGCTGAAACCAATAACGTGCTACTGTCCGTTTTATCCGAGGGCATATTGAATTTGCCAGGTTTACGCGGTGCGGGTGAAGGATATCTTGATGTACATCCTAATTTTCGCGCTATTTTCACCTCTAATCCAGAAGAATATGCGGGGACTCATAAGACCCAAGATGCGCTAATGGATCGAATGATAACCATTAATGTTGGTCATCCTGATCGTGATACCGAATTAAAGATAGTGCATGCTCGTTCTGAACTTGATTTACAAGAAGCCGCTTACATAGTCGATATTGTTAATGAGTTGCGTGGTAACGACATTCAGACTAAGCATGGGTTGCGCGCAGGCATAGCCATTGCTCGTATTCTCAGCCTACAAGGATTAAAGCCGCGTATGGGCGACAAGTTATTTCATAACATTTGTTATGATGTATTGAGTATGGAAACTGCAAAAATACAACGCGCTGGACAATCGGTCTTCCACGAAATGATCGATGACGTTATTCGTCAAATCTGCCCACCAATAGGCGCGGCGGTATCGGCTAAGAAATTTCCCACTAAGATCAAAGTAGCGGAGTAAGGCGTCGTGGCTATTAGTACACGTCCACCTCGGTCGGTCTTGGATATAAAAACTCACTCTGGGCGAGTGAGAGGCGATCATGAGACACACCGTGATTATTTTCAGGTTGGGGCATTGGAACTGGAGCGTTCTAGACGTGCTCAAGAACGAGATGCCGCTAATAACCGAATTACAATCTTAAATGCTCGAATAGCAGAAATTGATAGGGAAAAGGATGCGCTGCTTGCCAGTGCAGCGGCTGCATGTGCAACGCTAACAGATAATGGTAAAGCTGATTCATTAAAAAAGAAAGAGCCCTCTGGGCTGCGTATCAAATATTGAGGTAAACATTATGATCACTGTACCTAAAATACGTACCTCTAAATATATCCGTACCATGCGCATGGCGCTGAGCTTTCGATCTTGTATCAATGCTACCGGAAAGTCATCGCTTTTTACCGATTTAGGGCGTGTATACCTTGAAGAATGTAAGCGCCTAGATAGATCGCAATATGCTAAAAATAAAGGGAGCTTATCGTGAGTGTCGTTAGAAAAGATCACCGAGGAAAAATACTGTACGCTCTGTGTGCCGCTGATGGCACTAAACCTAATTTCAATGTGCGCGGCTTGGAATCTGCCCCCGTTTATGCAATAGACCAGAGTGGTATACGTGCCATTGTAAGCGATACTCTAAGTCTTCGTTTGCGCCCTGAAAGAAGTAATATCAGTGCTCATCAAAGGGTACTGAAGTCGCTAACAACCGACAGAACTGTATTGCCGATGCGTTTTGGTGTGCTGGCCCGCGATGCTGGCTCCATACAGAAATTGCTGGCGACGAATATTGAGAGTATCAATGAGCATTTCGAAAGACTAAATGGTCGGGTGGAAATGGGCTTACGAGTCTCTTGGGATGTCACCAATATTTATGAGCATTTTGTAGCTTTGCATCCAGTCTTGGCTAAAGGTCGTGATGACATCTGGAGTCAATATTCAGGCAGCAGTGCTCGCCGAGAAGAAAAAATTCAATTGGGTAATCTCTATGAATCCTTGCGGACAGCAGACCGTGAAGAAGCAGCGGAAAAAGTAAAAGATATTCTATTCGACTTTTGCGAGGATATTGTAGAAAATCCAGTTAAGCGTGAAAAGGATGTCATCAATTTGGCTTGCTTGGTAGAGAGGAGTCGACTTGATGAGTTTCCTAAAGGTGTATTTGAAGCCTCAAAGGCGTTTGATAACTCCTATCTTTTTGATTACACCGGGCCGTGGGCACCACATAACTTCATTAATTTGGATTTACACACATCCACAAAAAACAAAAAAATGTCAATGAGTGAAGATGTAGCGCCAGCATTAGACATGAACGATGATTTAGAAGCAGACGTAGATTAATCGATGTTACTCGTCGATGACATACTCTTCTCTCCTATAAAGGGAATTAATTGGATTTTCAAAGAAATTCATAAATTGGCAGAAGAAGAGCTGTCTGGAGAGGCCGATCGAATTCGCGAAAGCTTGACTGAACTATATATGCAACTCGAAACAGGACAAATAACTGAAGAGGAATTTGACCATCAGGAAAGCGACCTACTTGATAAATTGGATGCGCTAGACGAAGACGATGTCATGATTGGCGATATTGACGAAGATGACGAAGACGAGAATGAGGAGGAGGAATGAAGTCGACATTATCACCAGAATTCTTACGAACATCGCCGCTAAAATTGGTTTTTTTTGGAGGTAAAGGTGGCGTGGGTAAAACGACCTGCGCTACGGCAACGGCATTGGTACTGGCACAGAATCTAGCTCATCAGAAGTTCTTGTTGATTTCAACGGATCCAGCGCATTCTGTAAAAAATATTCTCGATAATATGAATTTTCCTGAAAACCTAGAGGTGCGTGAACTTGATGCCGCAATCTCCCTACAGCAATTCAAGGCTAAATATGACGGCCTATTAAAGCAAATTGCTGAAAGAGGCACTTTCCTAGATCAAGAAGACATTCAAGGAATGATGGATACCGCACTACCAGGCATGGATGAACTGGCGGCTTATCTTGAAATTGCAGCGTGGGTTCAGCAAAATCAATACGATCGTATCATTGTAGACACTGCACCAACTGGGCATACCCTGCGATTATTGGAGATGCCTGAGCTGATTCGTCGATGGTTAGTGGCGTTAGATACGCTGTTAGCGAAACATCGCTACATGCGTAGACGGTTTGCCCATAATCATCAATTAGATCATCTCGATGAGTTTTTGCAGGGAATGAATGATGATTTGATGGCTATACAAAATCTACTGATGGACACCCAACGTTGTCGCTTTGTTCTAGTAATTCAAGCGGAAGCTATGATCGTGGAAGAAAGTATTGATCTTATTATCGCATTAGATCAAAAGCACATCCCTCACAGCGATATAGTGGTTAATCAACTTCAACCCAAAAATGATTGTGAGTGGTGTAGTTACGAACGTACTAGGCAAATGCAAGTACTGAAACAAGCGTTTGCCTCCCTGACTAATTCAATATTTTGGGGCTTACCAGTGCTGGTTGTAGAGCCGCGAGGTATTTTTCTTTATGACATCTGGCAGAGTGTTGTTGTCGTTGAGCTTAATATTAATAATGTAGATGAGTCTTCCTTTAGCGCAATAAAGCATCAGACTTCATTTTTGGTGATAGAACCTTTAGCACCCCCTTCAAAAACATTGCGGCTGATCATATTTGCTGGCAAGGGTGGTGTAGGCAAAACTACCATGGCTTGTGCGACAGCCTTACGGATGCACAATGAATATTCGAACCAGCGTCTTTTATTGTTTTCGACCGACCCAGCACATTCAGTGAGTGATTGCTTGGGGGTTCGTATAAAAGCAATACCCACTCCGGTAATGCCTAACCTCGATGCGCAAGAAATCAATGCAGAAGCTGATTTTGGCTGCATTCGACATGAATTTACTGAGGAGCTCGATTCTTTCCTTAAAGCGGCATTACCCAACCTTGATATCACCTTTGATCGTGAAGTTATGGAGCATTTACTCGATTTAGCGCCTCCGGGATTGGATGAGATTATGGCGCTGACTGAAATCATGGATCATATTGATAACGGTATTTATGACACCATCATCGTAGATGCAGCGCCAATCGGACATTTGTTGCGTTTACTGGAAATGCCTGAGTTGATTCGAGACTGGCTAAAGTTGTTTTTTAGTCTGTTACTAAAATATCGGAAGGTTATGCGTCTTCCGCATTTGACAGAACGCTTGGTGAAGCTTTCACGGGGGCTAAAAAAATTGCAAAGTTTGTTACGGAATCCTGAAAAGACTGGATTATATGTTGTCACTATTCCAACCCAATTAGCTATAGATAAAACTATTGATATGATAAATTCATTACAAAAAATAGGTATTTTATCGAGGGGTTTATTGATGAATCAAATGACTCCAATCAATGAATGTGTTTTTTGTCGTTCTCGGTCACAACGGGAAGCAATACAGATAACTCGTGCACGGGAAGTTTTCAGCGATCAGCCACAGGCTAGAATATTTCGACAAACGGACCCTACAGGCTTAAACAGGCTGACATCATTGGGACAAGCTCTTTATCAAAAATCAATTAAGGTGTAAGCAATGTCAGAGCAAAAATATAAACAAGAGGTTTCTTTGTGCGAAGCACTGGATCGCATTTTAAATAAAGGTGCTGTAGTGGTTGCCGACGTAACTATCTCTGTCGCTGATATTGATTTAGTTTATTTAAGCCTGCAAGCATTGATCGCCTCGGTAGAGACGGGACAACGATTGCGTAACAGAGATTAATAAAATGGCTCATAATTTATTACCAAAGTTCAATATACCAACGGCAAATAATCAGCGAAAGCTAGAGATTGATGGTGACAGAGTTCGCAATGGTTTAGCTCAACTCGTATTAACGCTGGTCAAACTGTTGCATGAACTGCTCGAGCGCCAAGCAATAAGACGTATGGATTCCGGATCGCTCACCGATGAGGAAGTCGAGCGTTTAGGCCTAACCTTGATGCGTCAAGCTGAAGAGTTGGATCGGTTACGAGAGGTTTTTGATCTCAAAGAAGATGATTTAAACATTAACCTAGGCCCATTAGGCCGACTACTATGAGGACGTTACCCATGAATACTTCATTACCTGACATAGAAGAGTCAGTAGCTATTCAAGCACCGCAGATACAACCGGTTACTAGTGCGTTCAAGTCATCTACTTGTCAATTTCTGCTACGAATAGGACAATTGCATCTGGATAAAAATGAGTTACGACAAGCCACTGATATATTTACCAGAATTATAGAAGAATACCCTAGTTCCGAAGAGCGCAAAGTTGCACAGGACAGCTTATTGTGTATAGCCCAGCGCTATGAAAAAGAGGGATCATTACGTGTTGCTCTGGACTTGCTGGAGCATATAGATAAAATTATGGAAAATACTTAATTCGTGTATCCATAGTAATAGAAAACATCAATGGCATTTCTAGCGCCAATAAATAGCACCTGGGATTTCAGGTGTTTGTAAAGCAGTATGATGATTTAGATTTACGGCCCTTAAAGCGTCCAATTAAAATAAGTTTACCGTAAGGAATGATGAGATGAGTAATAAGGTAACAAAATCAACTGACTCAACAACCATAGCGGATCTGCTAGAAAGGCTGCTGGATAAGGGTGTTGTTATTAGTGGCGACATCCGCATTAGATTGGTTGAAGTCGAGCTATTAACTTTAGAGATACGCTTGCTTATCTGCTCTGTTGATAAAGCCGTAGAGATGGGCTTGGACTGGTGGAGCGGAAATCCAGCGTTTGATTCTCGAGCTAGAGGAACAGCGGCCGCTTTACCAGCACCTAATATGGATTTAGAACAACGCTTGCAGCGTTTAGAGGCACAGTTGCAAGCGAACCCAATTAATACCCAAGAAACGATTACATAAAATTTGTACAATATGAGAGCACTTATTCTTTTCCCAATAATTCATAATCCTGCGGATTTAGGTAGCTTAGGCAAAGCGGCTGAAAGTTTACGTAATGAAGATCAAACACTTCAATATCTTGATGCCGTTGAGCACTTTTGGTCAATGATTGTTACCGTCATTGATGGCATGAATCTAAATTTCCAACAGTTAAAGTTATATCAGGATAGTTTGCCAGTTTGTAATGCAATAGATCGGATAGTTTCAGAGGTCTCAACCTCTGGCAGTAAGAACTATGCTTTACTAGAAACGCTACAAAAAAAAGGTGCAACGTTAATGGGTACGGAATCATTAGATTTACTATTACAAGAAAAATCACTCATGACAAATTTATTACAGTCTGCTGATCGCAGCCAAGAATCAGCAGAAAAAGCTCAAGCTTTATTGAATCAACGCGATAGTTTTATTGGTCAGCGCATTAATGAAAGCTTAGCTGACGATGAGATGGCAATTCTTTTTTTAGGCCTGATGCACAATATAAAGCCACATTTATCGTCGGATATAGTGGTAATAGAACCTTTAGGTAAACCTATCAGTGTCGGAGCTTGAACGAAGATCAAGGGAATATTTGAGTAGCTTCTTATATTCAAATTAGGATAGCCCCTAGAAAACAATCTAGGTAGTCATTTAGGTCTGTTTTAAGTCCATATTTTTCCAATACTCATGGAACAGCGACAAAATTTCATCATTGGTGAATGGTTTCGCTAGAAATTTGACAATCAGCCCGTCTTCAATGGCATGGAGAACAATAGGATCATTGGCATAATGATAACCAGAGATCATAACGATCTGTGGCTTATAGTTAGGCAGTTTTATGGCGAAGCGAGCTATATCTAAGCCATCCATATCAGGAATCTTAGCGTCGAGAAAAACCAAGGAGTAATACCCTTCTGACAATCTGGCACAAGCCTCAGCACCACTGGTGGCTGTTACAATGGGTTGGCCTTGTGATTTCAATATATGCTCCATCGCCCAACACATATCGACTTCATCATCGACAATAAGTATGGCGTTTTTCATGAGCCTATTAGCAGTGGCAGGGTAACAATAATCGTAGCGCCTTCGCCTAGTTGACTCTCCGCCCGAATAGAGCCTAGATGTTGCTGAATGATGCTATAGCAAATCGATAAGCCAAGGCCTGTTCCTTGCCCCACCGGTGAGGAGGTATGGAACGGGTCGAATATATTATCAAGATCACCTAACGGAATACCAACACCCGTGTCGACAACCTGCACCACGACACGGTCATCTAAGATTTTTGCTGTGATCGTCAACGAACCACCGGAGGGCATCGCATTAATGGCATTGAGAAAAAGATTCATGAACACTTGCTGCAATAACCCCGCTACCCCAGTTACCCAAATAATTTCTTGGTGCACCAATAATTTGACTTTAATCTTCTGCACTTTAGCCTGATTCTCCACTAGTTCAGCGGTGTCTTTTAAAACGGCACATAAGTTAACTTCGGTCATCTCTGTGTCCAGCGATGAGCGGGCGAAACGCAGTAGGTTTTCAATGATCGCCGAGGCTTTTTGAATATTGGCCTGAATCTTCATGGAACATTGCATTCGAAAATCCCAGTCCACATCATCTGATAATAGAAATTGAGCTGCTGATGAACAGACAGCCAGCGGATTACGAATTTCATGAGCTATACCCCCTGCCATAATGCCTAAGGCACTAAGTTTTTGCGACTGACGTAACTGCAACTCTAGTTTGCGTCTCTCTGCCAAATCACGACCAACAATCACAGCACCGACCGTCTGCCCATAGTCATCCTTCATCGGTGAAAATACCCAAGAGATAAGAATACCAACATTGTTACTGACATACGGCGTTAATAGACCAAATTCTGTTGTGAAGGATTCGTTTTTGCGGTTTATATAGCGAAGCGTTTCTTCAACCGTTTGCTTTTGACCTACCTCACAAAATTGATAGAAAAACTGCCCTTGAACTTCGCTAGAACTTAAGCCCGATAGCTTTTCTGCCGCTGAATTCCAGGTTAGAACACGCCCGTCCATATCTGTTGATAACACGATATCACTGGCGCTTTCGACGACTGAAGCGAGGTGACGCTCAACTCGACGGACTTCTTCAGACAGGCGTATCTGCTCGGTCACATCCTCCATGATCAACATGACTTGTTTGAAGGGGACAGGTAATATCGAATAATAATAGATTCGAATCGGCACTCCAGGTGCGCGGTAAGTCATCTTCTGGGCGCTGATCGCCATTCGAGTGCGTAGCACCGTTCGAATACGTTCCTCAAGTCCGGTATTTTCCAGAATAACCGACGGGAATACTTCTGCGAGAGGTCGATTGAAAGTATTTGCGCGGTTGCGCTGACTTTTCAATAAATAATTTTGGTTTGCCGAAACCACATACAGCTTATCGTCGACCATCAGTACCGATGAAGGGATGGCATCCAACAGAGTATTGTAAAGCAGTTCAAAGTGAATATTAGCGTCTTTGATATTTTGGTTGTCTGACATAAAAAGCTCCGCCTTGAATATTAATCAACAAAATTATACGGGGGCCAAGGCCCACTAAGTATCACCTGCTCACCTGCGCTTATGGTTAACTTGGAATACTCCGATTTAAATGATTCTAGCGTTGCACGCGGTACCAAATAACTCAGTAGATAAGTACGCTGACCGTTAAATACGCTGAGCATCGCTCGTTGCTCTCGATAAAGACCCGCTAAAGCGTTGTTAATTAAGGTTTCTTGTTGCGTTGCTAACTCCGATACTGAATAAATACTCTTACGAGCCAATAAATAAGCTTGACCGCTAGATTGCGGAGCAACAGTTTCATCTCCACGGTTTTTTAAGGTTATTCGGATACCCACTTCCTCACAGTCAGACAACTTAAGCAAGAGCGCATGGTAATGATCTGCGTAATCTTTCAGGTGCTTGATAACATCATCTTCATCGGCTAGTAGGCTGCCATAGCGCATAGGAATCAATGTGGTTTGTTGGTGTATCCGCATGATTTTGTCACCATACTCCATCACCGCAGCCGATTCCCTGCTTAATTCCGCATCATTGGTTGTTACCAAAGCCGCTAGTCTTTCAGACTGAATTAGCCTGAGATCTGCATCTAAAGTGATCGTAGACTGCCCTGTAATAATTCCAAAAAGTAATAAACTCATCGCTAGTCAGCGGGCAAAGCTGTAAGCTGCCCAAGGTCCAGTTACCCGAAAGCTAAAGCCATAAGGCTGATAATTTGTAGCAATTTGATCAATGCGCTGCTGGAATAGGACTACTGCTACTTCGGGAATTAAAAAAGCCCAATGCATCAATTTGTTGTCGGTGAGTTTTCTTTGGCAGGAGTCGCGCATCAGAGGCTTAATGCTTTCATGGATTGCTACTAGGACGCCATCCATCCATTCGTTCAACTCAGCCTGTAGCTTGCGCCGTAATTTTTGCTCTTCAAGATGTCGCCGACCACTGGCTTCTGGTAGGCTTATATCTCCAGATCTCAAGCCTTCTGCCAATAAACCGTCAACGGCTTGATTGCGATCCAGTGTCACTTCAAGTGACCATTCTTGGCAGCCGGAGATATGCTGAAGTGATGCTGATACTACATCCGAGCGTTCCATCATGGCCTGTTCTAGGGTATCAATACTAGAAAATAGTGTCCCGAATGACAAGGGATAAATAGCGCCTTGCTCCATGAATTTGTCGATAACCATTGAATGTCGATAAGCACGCGGTGTTATCCATGCGAGATATTGTGCATTCTCTTCATTGTCAAGACCCTCAAAATCAGCCAAAAGTACCAAGCTGACGACAGCGACTAATCCATTGCAAGCATGCAATTCTAGGAAATGCAGATTATCAACACCCAGCATAGATGGTGCAATTCTATTGGCTGGAATAAAGCCATAGAGATAAATGGCTTGTGTTAAGTCGGGTTCAGTCGTCATTCATAACTCTCATCACCAAACATCTCGGCTACGACCACATCAAAGTCGTCTTTCTCAATCAATACCTTTGAGTTGGATTCATCTTCTCGACTATGTTGCTCTATAGTTCGTCGTAATGCGACCAAGGCGGCACGATTACAGACGGCAGCAAGTTCAGCACCACTGGCATTAAAGCAACGTTCGGCTATAGCTTCGACATTAACGTTTTCTGCCAATGATTTATTCCGTAAATGCACTTGCAGAATTTTCAATTTGGCGTCGTCATCGGGTAGTCCTAATTCGATGATGTCGTCAAAACGTCCAGGCCGAAGCATGGCGGGATCGATCAAATCAACGCGGTTGGTTGCACCCATCACAAAAACACCATTCAATTCTTCTAAGCCATCCATTTCTGACAGGAACTGACTTAACACACGCTCGGCAACATGAGAATCGGTGGAGCCTTCGCCACGAGCGGGAACAACTGAGTCAACCTCATCAAGGAAAATAATACAAGGTGATGCCTGTCGAGCCTTGAGAAATAGTTCACGAACACCCTGCTCGGAATCGCCGACATAGCGAGACATTAAAGCCGGCCCTTTAACGGAAATGACATTAACGCCACTTTCATTGGCAACAGCTTTGGCGATCAGTGTTTTACCTACCCCAGGTGGACCAACCAGCAATAGACCTTTAGGAGGTTTAACGCCAGCTTTTGTAAATAAACCTGGGTATTTTATCGGCCATTCAATCGACTCTATTAAGCGACGGCGAATATGATCTAATCCGCCGACATCCTCCCAGCGAACATCAGGGATATCGACAAATAACTCACGAATGGCCGAGGGAGATACTTCACACAAGGCCGCACGAAAATCATCCATAGTAACGGTTAATTTGGCGAGACGTTCGTAAGGAAAATCAGCAGCACTAAAATCAATTTCAGGCAATAAGCGTCGAAGGGCGCTCATCGCAGCCTCACGACAAAGTGCTTCTAAATCTGCGCCGACAAAACCGTGAGTGATATCTGCCAGCAAATTCAATTCAACATCAACATCCAATGGCATGCCAGTACTATGAATTTCGATAATTTCTCGTCGTCCTTCACGATCTGGAATAGGTATACTTATTTCACGATCAAAACGCCCTGGGCGACGTAATGCTGGATCAAGCGCGTTAGGTAAATTGGTAGCAGCAATGACAATGATTTTGCCACGGCCTTTAAGACCATCCATTAAGGCCAGTAATTGTGCCACTATGCGCTTCTCGACATCGCCCACGACTTTGTCACGACGAGGGGCAATGGAATCAATCTCATCAAGAAAGATAATACTCGGGCCTTTAAGACTAGCTTCTTCGAAAATCTTGCGTAAATGTGCTTCACTTTCCCCATAAAATTTATGCACAATCTCTGGACCACTCACTGAAAAGAATTGCGCATCCGTTTCTTGAGCAATAATGCGTGCAATGAGAGTTTTTCCGCAGCCTGGCGGTCCGGTTAAAAGCACACCTTTGGGAGCATCAATACCCAATCGATCGAAGACCTCTGGATAACGCAAGGGCAGCTCAATCATTTCCCGTATACGTCGAACTTGACCTTTAAGTCCGCCGACATCTTCATACGATAGGCGCTGGGTATTTGTATGTGTGTCACCCGTCTTTTTCCCCATTACCAGTATCGTAGTTGGATCAATCAAAACGGCACCCACCGGAACTGTGCTGTCAACCTTGAATTCTGCGGAGTTACTACCAAACAAATGTGCCCTTAGCAAATCACCTTTTTGAATCGGCAAACCGTCTAGCAAACTGCCGATGTACTCTAAATCACGCGTCGATGGCGTAATGGAAGTGGGAATTAGAGTAATGCGTGTCGCACGTTTACACGCGATCGCTTGTATCAACGCCTTCTCATCTAAGCTGAGGCCAGCATTGCGTCGTGTTAATCCATCTAATTGAACAACGCCTTTGCCACGCATATCAGGATAGGTAGGCATTATTTTTGCGATGCCGAAGCCTTTTTTGCTGGTTAATTGAACGGTATCACCAACCGACAACCCTAGTTTAGTCATGTCACTTGGATCCAAGCGCGCATAAGCCCGACCCGTATCTTTAGGCAGTGCTTCAACCACTTTCAGCTTAAGCTCATTAGTCATTGAGTTTGATCTCTAAAATACCGTTTCTACAACTATGCTCCATCCCCTTACTTTCAAAGGAACGAGGCAAAACGACTTCCTTATGATATTTCTTACTGCCCCTAGCGGCATTGAGTGTAAGTACGTCTCCATTCAGTTCGACACTCAGATCAGCAGCAGAAATACCTGGCATTTCAGCCAAGACCAAAATATGATCGGTTTCTTCTATGACATCGATGAGCGGTTCGGAAATTTCCTGAACACTGGTAACGCCGGTTTGTTCATCACGATGAACATTACCGAAAGACTCAACTTTTGGTTCGTTATTTTCATTTAAGCCCATTTTTACAGAAAAGCCGTATACAGCTTTAGCGTTTTTACCGCCACCAGTATCGACATCAAAAGCACCGCTGCGCTTCATTTGCTCGCCTTTTTCAGCTAATTCGCCCAGCTTACCGACTAAATCCCCTAAACCACGAAGTATACCTTCGATGTTTCCGCTTACCTTATCAACCTTATTGTTCATGACAACACCTATGTAGGAAATTTCTTAATTTTGGAAAGTAGCGTTTTATAGTCAATTGATAAACGCCGAGAGGTTTCTGATTTATTATTACCTGTTCTTATCATCATCTGCTTAATGATCATATTAGATACAAAGACTTCCATTTCTTTTAATGTCATACCTTCGGGTAGCCTACTTTCTAAGCACTCTAGACAATTATCGCTAAAGACTTCGCAAGACGTTTTTTGTGCCTTGTCTAATTGATCACTAAGTTGCTTAGTGTTGGTGGAAACGGGTAAGTTCAACTCAGAAACACCTATCTCAATTTCTGCAAGTAAGACTGCACGACGCATGACAGCACGCAGTTCTCGAACATTCCCGGGCCAACTATACTGTAGCAGTTCATTGATTGCTGAACTGGAAAGCGGTGGTATTGACTTGCCCAGTTCTAAGCTGGTTTCCAATATATAACGATGTGCTAAAAAGAGAATATCAGCCGGTCGATTGTGCAATGAGGGAATGCGTATAGTAAATTCATTTAGCCTAAAATATAAATCTTCGCGAAACCTACCTTTTATAACCGCATCCAACAGATCCTCATTACTGGCTACCAAAATGCGTATATTCACAGGGATAGGTTTGATACTACCCACCCTGTAAATCACTCGCTCTTGTAACACCCGCAATAACTTTGATTGCGAAGATAAAGACAGATTGACAATTTCGTCCAAAAATAACGTACCACCTTCCGTCGCTTCAATTCTCCCCACTTTCCGCTGATCAGCCCCAGTATATGAGCCCTTTTCGTGCCCAAATAATTCGTTTTCTATCAGTGTGTCGGGAATGGCTCCGCAGTCAATGGGGGTGAAAATGTTGGAACTACGCTGACTGGCTAGATGAATATTTTTAGCAACCAACTCTTTACCTGTGCCAGACTGTCCTTGAATAATAACGGAAAAATTCGTAGGCGCGACGTTCAAAATGCTTTTGATCAACATTTGAATCTCTGTACTATTACCCATCTCAGCAGCAATACGACGACTGGTATCCTGCTTGGGTTCGCAGTTAACGTAGTTACTCATCATCTGCTTAAGTATTTGCAATTCTTTATTAACTAGTTCAAGCACCCGCGCGTTGTCAAAGGGCTTAGTGAGGTAATCTCTCGCGCCTGCTTTTATGGCACTCACTGCATCAAAAATACCACCATTTCCCGTGATCATGATGACGGGAAGTTGTGGGTAATAAAGATGTGTATGTGCCAAAATATCCATACCGCTAGCACCCGGCATGACATTATCGAGCAATAGTAAACTGGGTTCGCGTTTCATTAATGAGCTTATCACTGCATCGCCATCATATACTTTCTGAGTTTCATAGCCTGCTTTTTCAAGCAAGTAAGCAAGGAGATCACAAATGTCATGATCGTCATCAGCGATAAGCACATAATTTAAAATTCTATTATTCATTTTTTTTCAGATAAATAATTTTTAAACAGCTTAGGACTAGGTAAGCTCTAACAGTGTTAGTCCCAACTGCTCTTTTATTTCCATATTAAAAATTGAAAAACGGTTTTATTAAAAGCGTTTCGAAGTTCATTATGTGATGCAAAATATTCCATTAGCGACGTCAATAACTCTGATTCATTTAATCACGTTGAAAACACAAATACTATTCGTACAACTACCTATAAATATTGATAAATTAAACTCTCAATACCGAACAAAAATGATATACAGAATAATATACTTGTAAATTCATATAGTGCATTACAAAGAATCCATCAGGCCTAATCTTTAGTAGGCTTTTTCGAATACTAAAAAACTTTTATCTCCCACCTAGAGCGCTTGAGCGAGGTCGAAAAAAGCCATGATAAAATATGTCCTATATTGAGATAAGGACATCAGTTTTAATAGCAAGTCTAGATAAAACATCGGTTCGAACAGCTGTGCAGCGGTTAAAAATTGATTTTGAACAACTCTGTGCTGACGGAAAAGTAACGGCTGAAAACAAAGCGTTGATGATGGGCATGCTCCTGATTATTGAATTGATACTATCTATGTTTCTCGAAAAAATCACCAAGAAAGAAACACAGAAATTCCAGTATACCGCCCTAACAAACCGAAAAAGACAAATCCGCTTTGGGTCATCGAGGAAGCAATGGTAAGGGCAAAAAAGAAAATGATCCCCTAGCTAAAAATACCATTGTTAACCATGCTATGGCACTGGAGGCAGCTACATGCTAACTCACCCTAACAACGCTCAGCAGTTACGAGCTATAAAAGGTAGATATAGTTGACCGCAGTAATTTTGGCTGCAACGTGTTAATTTAATATAGATGTGCCTTTAATCTGTACAAATACAGACATGCCAATCTTTAGGCCCAGCAAGGATAAGGATTTACGGGTGATATGAGCTAACAATAATTGCTGGCCTATGAGTAATTGAACGACGGCTTGGCTATCTCGTCCTTCAGTAATCTCACTAATCAAGGCAGGCAGCACATTGAGTATACTGGTTGCACTGGGTTCTACTAGAGTAATACTAACATCACGCGCGTATATCTGTACTCTCAGCGCGGTAGCTATCGGTACATCAATTAAAGGAAGACTCAGCGAGCCGCCATCAAAGGTAACGCGCGTCAGATGATACGCTCGCTCATGCTCGGCTATGCTTACTTGCCAAACCGTTGCCGCCTCCCTATCTTGCGCCAACGGCAAGTCGAGACGACTTTGTGTTTCTGCTAACGGCCCAGCAGCCAAGAGCCGACCTTCTTCTAAAATAACTAACGTGTCTGCCAGTTGGGCCACTTCCTGTTGTGAGTGAGTGACATACACTACCGGAATATCCAGTTGCTGATGTAAGCGACTCAAATAAGGCAGGATTTCTTGTTTACGTTTGAAATCGAGTGAGGCCAGCGGTTCATCCATTAAAAGAATTTCGGGATTAAGCGCCAAAGCTCTTGCAATAGCGACCCGTTGCCGTTCGCCGCCTGATAAAGTACTCGGCATACGCGCCAATAAATGACCGATGCCTAATAGGTCAATGGTTTGATTTAGCTTGATCAAGCCTAGATTATTTTTAATCCGCTTTAAGCCATAATGCAAATTAGCTAACACCGTTAAATGCGAGAACAGATTAGCCTCTTGAAACACGTAGCCTAGTGGCCGTTTATAAGTTGGCAGGAACACTTTGCGTTCACTATCTTGCCAAACACGGCCATTTATTTCTAAATAGCCTTGCGCTGCGTGTTCTAATCCGGCGATACAACGCAGCAGTGTAGTTTTTCCTGAACCAGAATGACCGAACAACACCGACACACCGGTGCTAGGCAAGGTTAAATCAACATCTAGGCTGAAGTCGCCATAATTTAGTCCAAAGCGAGCTTTGATCAAGGTCATTTAAACGGTTGCGCCATCGTTGGAGACTTAATTTGAGTGTATAGCACCAGCAACACCGTAAAGGAAAACAATAACAAACAGCCTGCCAACCAGTGCGCATCGGTATATTCCAAGGCTTCGACATGATTATATATTTGCACCGACACCACGCGCGTCTTATTGGGTATATTGCCGCCTATCATCAATACCAAGCCAAATTCACCAACCGTATGGGTAAAACCTAAAATAGCCGCCGTTATAAAACCCGGCTTTGCTAATGGCAGCACTACACTAAAAAAACTATCTAGCGGGCTTGCGCGTAAAGTGGCCGCAGCTTCCAGAGACTGTTTACCTATCATGGCAAAAGCGGCTTGCAAGGGTTGTACGACAAACGGCAGCGAATACAGCACCGAGCCGACCACTAAGCCATAAAAGGTGAAGGGTAACGTGCCTAAACCCAGCCAGTTAGTAAGTTTGCCTATGATCCCAGTCGGCCCCATCAATACCAATAAATAAAAACCCAATACCGTTGGCGGCAACACCAACGGTAGGGCGACAATAGCATTAATAGGCCCCTTCCAAACAGAGCGAGTTCTGCTCAGCCACCAAGCTAAGGGTGTGCCCACTAACAGCATAATAGTCGTGGCAATACTCGCCACTTTAAAAGTGAGCAACAAGGTGTCGAAATCTTCAGAACTTAGCATCCGTAGGTATAATCTTATTGAGCTAAATCATAGCCGTATTTTTTGATGATCTCCAAAGCTGGAGCAGACTTTAAATAAGCCAGTAAAGCCGTCGCGGCTGGATTTTCAGCTCCTTTTTTTAAGAGCACAGCCGTTTGTTTGATCGGCGCATGTAATTCTTCTGGAATGATCCAAGCTGAGCCGCTAGTGACTTTGCCGTTGTCAAAAACTTGCGATAAGGCGACAAAACCCAGCTCAGCGTTACCCGTACTTACAAACTGATAAGCTTGAGCTATGCTTTCAGCTTGTACTATTAGAGGTTGCAACTTATCTTGCAATTTCAGACCATTTAATACTTCTATAGCCGCAACACCATAAGGTGCAAGCTTGGGATCAGCCAATGCTAGATGCTTAAAGCCACCAGAGCTTAGAATTTTCCCTTGATTATCAACGTAACCGGGGGTTGCCGACCATAATACTAATTTTCCTACTGCATAGATAAACTGGCTACCGGACACAGCAAAGCCATCTTGTATCAATTTTTCAGGGCCCTTTTCGTCTGCTGCCAACAGTAACTCAAATGGAGCACCGTTTTCCATTTGTGAAACAAATTTTCCGGTAGAGCCGAACGATAAATTAGCACTGTGGCCGGTGGCTTTTTCAAATCCAGAGACTATTTCAGTCATCGGCTTACTAAAGTTAGCAGCCACTGCGACTAAGGTCGTTGCCGCAAAACTGCTTTGACTGATCGTCAATAAAAAAAACAGACGAAAACCTAATGACATATTCTTAAACATACGAGCTTCCTTTTAAGGGTATTCAATGATAACTAGGCATTACCGAAGAGCATAGATTATTCGGTAATGCCTATGAAACAGTATTTATTTTAATAAGATGGCTTTAAAACCTAACTTGGCTAGTCATGTAGAAATAGTTGGTATCACCGCCAGGGCTTGTAGTCACTGTTGCTGTTGAAACGGCTGTCTTAGCAAACTGACCTTTAAATAAATGGAACCAACCTGCTTCAAAATTTAAACTGCTGTTGAAATTATAACGACTAGAAGCACCTATTTGGTCGCCAACATAGTCGCCACCCATTCCTTTAGTATTGCCAATTAAACTAGGCGCTGTCGCTGAGGAGCAAGAAGATCCACCCCAACAATCACTAGCTGAAGCCAGCCAGATGGCTCGTTGTTGCAAGGATACGGTAATATCTTTACGAGGTGAAAAATTGAATCTAGCACCCGGCGAGTTGATATTGCTACGTTGGAAGGCCGAATAAATTCCACTAGAACCAAAATCTAAATCTGAAGCACCATAGAGTGGATCAAAACGACCATCGGTAGCGCCAGCTTTATAGGATTTACTATCCTTACTACCACTGGCCCAATCATATTCAACCAGAAAGCGTGGTGACATAGGCAAATCAAAGCTATAACCAGCCTCAAGATGGTTAGACCAAGCTTGATGATTTTGTTGTTGATTGTTAACCGAGGTATTGTATTGCACTGTACCGAACTGCCCCATACCTTCAGCTACAAAGTCAAAACTCCCTTTAGCGGGTTTGCTATAAAAACGGATGTTCGGTGTTAAATAATTTCGATTGCGGGTGGCGTTATTATTACTATCGCTCTCATTTAGACTATACAATGCAAAATCGGCATTAATATTCTTAATAACGTCATAACCTTCTAAGATACCGCCAGAAAACCAAGTATGCGTATCTTCTTGATCCCATTGTTGAGCGCCATTCACCAGTAAATTAGCATTGGCTGCGACCAGATTAGGATCGCCATTAACGGGGGTTTTGACATAGTTAGGAAATCGTAGCACCGGCATCGTACCGAAGGCATTTAATTGCCAGCGACCATAATCTAAGATTCTAATACGTAGACCGGTAAAGTTATTGACGGTATTACGGTAAATAGGCCTAGCCACTAATCGCCTACTACCAAAATCCATGGTTTGCCTCCCTGCTTTAACTTCAACACCTAAGCCACTAAATAAGGCATTTTGATCGGCCCATGAGGCATAGATCTGGGTAAAATCTAAAGTATCAACCATGGTGTTATTGGGTGGATTAGGTGTATTAGCTACTCCAGAATCCGACGACAAGGCACGGGCATCCATAAACTCAGTTGCAAAGCAGAATTTACCCAACTTAGCTTGTAGCCAAAGGTTCGTTTGTAAGGCGATTTGTTGGTCGCCACCACCGACTTTAGGCGCTGGTGAAGCTTGATTAGCTTTAAAGGTGTCACTTAATGATTCGTAACGAGTTCGATTTTCAAGACCTATGACTAACCAAGCGGGTAAATGTAAGGTGTCATGTAAATTCCACACTGGCTTTTCATATGAATTACCTAGCAGAGCATCATCCATTAATGCGTTGTAAGCGGCCATAGGTGCTCTACTATAACTTTGTTGGGGTTCTGCGGCTTGAGCGGCATCAAATAGACAGAAGCTACTAGCAGCTATTAAGGCTAGAGTATAGTTATTAAAAACCATTTTATTTTGGGTTATTCGCATTATCAATGACCTCATATATGGAGTTTATATGGATGTTACTATCAATGATCGCTAGACCATTTAGAGCCGGAACCTGAGTAAATACCGCTCTACTATATCAGTATATGTATAATAAATAATAAGCAAGAAGTTATAAGGTTCACACATCAATGCACCCTGAACTAATTAAACTAGAAAAAACCTTTACGCCGTCGATACTCACAAAAATTGATGAGCTCTTATGCGCTCGCTTTGGCATTGACTTATGGATGAAGCGTGATGATCAACTGCATCCTGTTATATCAGGCAATAAATGGCGTAAACTTAAATTCATTCTTGATCATGCACTGTATTCAGGTGCTGATACTATTATCAGCATGGGCGGCATGTATTCTAATCATTTACATGCCCTCGCTTATGTCGGTAAAGCGCTAGGCTTAAAGACTATCGCGTATATCAGAGGCGATAATCCGGACTTATTAACGCCCACTTTAGTTGATCTAAAAGCTTGGGGCATGGAGCTTAGGTTTATTTCTCGCACTGAATACCGTCAACTCAGGCAGTATAAAGGCAGTTTAGATTTACCCGGATTAAAGCCGCAACAATACTGGTTGCCCGAAGGCGGCGCTCAGGCTTTAGCTTTAAGCGGCTTGGCAGAACTCGTTGAAGAAATCGAAATAGCTTATGACTATCTCTGCGTACCCTGCGGCACAGGCGCAACTTTAGCGGGACTGATCGCGGCCACTGAAGATCATGTTTCCTTGCTGGGCTTTGCTGCTTTAAAAAATGCGGGCTTTTTAAACACGGATGTCAGTACTTTATTAAAGCAAAGTAAAAGCAACTGGCACATTAATTTAGATTACCATTTTGGTGGTTTTGCCAGCAGCACAGCTGAATTACTGAGCTTTATGTCAGCCTTTGAAGCTAAAACAACCATACAGCTAGAACCTGTTTATACTGGAAAAATGATGTACGCACTGTATGATTTAATCAGCAAAGGTCACTTTAGCACTGGCCAGCGCATTATTGCCGTTCATACCGGCGGCTTACAAGGCGATAGGCAGCGCAAACGATGAAACGCATATTAGAACCAGAACTTATGGTCGACGAACATCAGGTCAAAGCTTATGCTCAGGCTGATTTTGAGACTCCTCATCAAGATTTTATGAGGCGCTTAAGCACTTTGATAAATGAGCCTGACTTTTCGGGTACGGCCTTGGATTTAGGTTGTGGCCCAGGTGATATCAGCTTCCGCTTTGCTAAGTCTTTTCCTTTAAGTACCACACATGCCGTGGATGGCTCACAGCCCATGCTCAATGCGGCACTAGCTGCGCTAAACCCTGACTTAGCACCACGCTTGCATTTTATACACGGACTGTTACCTCACGTCATATTACCGCAATCTAACTATGAGATAATTTTCTCTAATAGCCTACTGCACCACTTACCTGAGCCTCAAGTGCTTTGGCAGACAGTAAAAAACTATGCGCGGCCGGGCACACGCATCATCATCATGGATTTATTGCGCCCTGCTAATTTGGCACTGGCTCAGAAAATGGTACAAGACTATACCGCGAATGAACCTGAAATTTTACAACGGGATTTTTATCATTCCTTGTTAGCGGCCTTTAGTTTAGAAGAAATAAGTACACAATTAGTAGAAGCTGATTTAAAGTTGCACTTAGAACAAATCAGTGACCGACATGTTTTTATTACAGGTGTTATTCGATAATTTAAGGATACAAATGGACAGCAGCAAAGTAGTTGAAAGCGTAGACCTCGATCGACCAGAACTCTATATTAACCGTGACTTGAGTTTACTAGAATTCAATAAGCGAGTATTGGCGCAAGCAAAAAATGAAGCCGTCCCCTTACTTGAGCGCCTTAACTATCTATGTATCTCTTGCTCCAACCTTGATGAGTTTTTTGAAGTACGCGTTGCCAGCGTACTCGAAATGGCCGCTATCGACCCCAAAGCCGCCGCCTTAGATGGTTTGACACCTAAAGAGCAATTAGAGCAAATTTCTATTGATTCCCACAAATTAGTTGAAGAGCAATATCAGGTACTAAATGATATTTTGATTCCTCAACTTAAAGCTGAAAATATTCGCTTTATTCGCCGCCATGATTGGAATGAAGCTCAACATAAATGGCTAACTAAATATTTCAACGATGAGTTATTACCAATTTTAACGCCTGTAGGCTTAGACTCCGCCCACCCTTTTCCACGCATACTCAATAAGAGTTTAAATTTTATTATTTCTCTGACCGGCAAAGATGCTTTTGGTAGAAATAGTGGCAGGGCCATTTTACAAGCACCTAGAGCTTTACCGCGCGTTATACAATTACCCTCTGATGAAACTCAAAGTGGCCCTTATGACTTTGTATTTTTATCCTCTATCATCCATGCCTTTGTTAATGAATTATTTCACGGCATGACTGTTAAAGGTTGCCATCAATTTAGGGTCACTAGAAACAGCGACTTCTTTGTTGATGATGATGCCATTGATGATTTATTGCTAGCTGTGCAGGGTGAACTAGCCATGCGTAATTATGGTAATGAGGTCCGCTTAGAAATTGATGCCGCCTGCCCAGATGATACCGTCACTTTCTTATTAGATCGTTTTGAAATGAAGCGTGACCGTTTGTTTTTAGTGGATGGCCCAGTCAATCTCAATCGAATTCAAGAAATTAATAGCCTCGTTAACCGACCTGATCTTAAATTCCCCCCCTTTAAGCCGAGCACACCTCCACAGTTAGCTCGCAACAAAGATATGTTTGCGGCCATTAAACGCCATGATATTTTATTGCATCATCCATTTGAATCTTTCTCACCCGTAGTAGAATTTTTACGTCAAGCGGCTGCAGCACCGGAAGTAATCGCCATCAAACAAACGTTGTACCGTACCGGTGCAGATTCACCTATTGTAGCGGCTTTAATTAAAGCCGCACGCGCTGGTAAAGAAGTCACAGTAGTCATTGAGTTAAGAGCGCGCTTTGATGAAAAAGCTAATATTGATTTAGCCTCAAAACTGCAAGAGGCCGCCGTTCATGTGGTTTATGGTGTAGTCGGTTATAAAACTCATGCCAAAATGTGTATGGTATTACGTAGAGAAGGTAACGAATTACGTCATTATGTGCATCTAGGCACTGGCAACTATCATCCTAAAACTGCACAAATTTACACCGATTACGGTTTGTTCTCTTGCAATAAGGAATTGGGCGAAGACGTTAGACGGGTATTTGCTCAGCTCACTAGCTTGGGCAAGGTGACTAAACTAAACAAATTATTACAATCACCCTTTACCTTACATAAAGGCATCATTGAAAAAATTGAACGAGAAATAGTCCACGCCAAAAACGGTAAACCGGCCAAGATCATCATTCAAGTGAATGCCATCGTTGAAGAGCAATCGATACAGGCCTTGTATCGCGCATCTCAAGCGGGGGTTGAAGTTAAATTAATGGTCAGAGGTATTTGTTGCCTAAGACCCGGCATACCCGGCATTTCTGAAAACATAGAAGTACGCGCCATCATCGGTCGTTTTTTAGAACACGCCCGTATTTATGCCTTTGCTAATGACGGCAATCAAGAAGTTTATGCTTCTAGTGCTGATCTTATGAATCGCAACATGTTCCGCCGTGTAGAAATTTGCTTTCCTATTGAAAGCAAGCGTCTTTCTAACCGCATCTTGCATGACTTAGATTTATACTTAAAAGATAATACCCAAGCTTGGCTGTTACAGCCTGACGGCAGTTATTTGCAATTATTAAATATCAGTAATGATGAACCGACTCAAGCCCAAGCCTTGATTTTAGAGGAATTACAAGCAAACTAATGACTAACTTCATTGAAATTGCACAATTAGGAGCCAAGGTGCTGCGTTTACAAGCGGAACCTATTGCCGATGCGAGCAGCACTGAAACTCAGCAGCTTATTAAAACACTGCAAGAGTCCTTAGCAACGACAGAAGGGGTCGGTATCGCCGCCCCTCAAATCAGCATTTCTAAGCAAGTCATTATTATTGCCTCGCGTCCAACTCTAAGATACCCGCAGGCTCCACTAATGGAGCCTACGGTCATGATTAACCCAAGCTTTACTGCACTTTCAGAGACGAAAGAAAAAGACTGGGAAGGTTGTTTGAGCATAC
Organism: Crenothrix polyspora; assembly: GCA_945902915.1. Classification (GTDB taxonomy): domain Bacteria; phylum Pseudomonadota; class Gammaproteobacteria; order Methylococcales; family Methylomonadaceae; genus Methylobacter_C. The sequence goes on from CAMDNJ010000004.1 coordinate 25,905, forward strand.
CCGGCATTAGGGCGAGAGTACCGCGTTATAAAAAGATACAGATTAAGTATCTTGATCAACAAGGTACCGCCATTGACATCATCTTAGAAGACTTTGTAGCACGCGTGTTTCAGCATGAGTTTGATCATTTACAAGGCAAGGTTTACCTAGACCGACTAGAGAGCAATGAAGATATTTATTCTGAAAACGAGTATTTATTGGCTATCAAGTAATTAAAATCAGTAGGTTGGGCAGCATGTTTTTCGCAACCCAACTTTATTATAGCTCTGAATGTTGGGTTAACGATACAGCCGTCAGCCCAACCTACACGGGTCTTAATCTACATTTTTAATCGATTTCTGATGTAGATAATATTTCCAAGCTAAGAACACAGCTAATAACACTAAAATAACTAAGAAAACCATCACTAAGAATTTATATAAGCCTTCATGACCTGTACCTGATAAATTAGCTTCTAAACCATTGCCAACGGCACGCTCTGCATCTGCACCCGACTGCACCACATCAATATCAGTGTTTTCTTTTTTTCTGGCTAGTGCCGTTTCTGTCTCTATGCTTTTGAGCCTATCCAAAGCTACCGCTGTTTCTAAATCTACTTTAGCCTTTAAGCGCTGAGTTTCTAAGGCTTCTTGCTGTATTTTTAACGCAGACTGTTGTTTTATGAACTCAAGTTCTTCATCTTCTTGAGCCTTTGCTCTAGCTTTATCATGTAACCTTTCTTCATTGGCCACTTTGGCTTGTGCAGCGGCCTTATCTTGAGCAGCTTTAGCACTGATTTCTGCCGTTCTATTTGCCGCAGCTCTTTCTTGCATTAATCTTTTTTCTTGCTCCACGGCTCTTTGCTGATTAGCTTTAAGCTCTGCTTGTTTAAGCTGATTTTGCTGCCTAGCATAATCAGCTTGTACTCTAGCTAAATCTCTCGCTGCCGCATCGTTTTGCTGCTCTACGGCTTCAAAGGCATTAATTTGATTGGTTAATGGATCGGCATGGGCAGTAAAGCAAAAAAACACAAATAGCCAAATTAGTCTATTCATTTACTTCTCCACAGGGCAACTTGCATTCGGTTGGATACGCGTTTCAGTAGGAGTTGTCGATATGATAATTGCGGCGCCAATTTGATACTCACAAGCTCTACCGACTTGTGCAGACGTAAACATTTTTCCATTTTCTGAATAAGCAATAGATACGCCGTCTACTAATATTTTATCAGAGACTAATGAGCCTGCTGCCGCACCTACCGCTCCTCCTGCGATAGTTGTACCGGCCGTACCAAGACCACCAATCCCACCAAAGCCACCACCTAACCCACCCGCAAGGGCGCCTAATATTGCACCACCGACTTGAGCTTGCTTTTTTTGTTCTGAATTATCAACTTCAATCTTAGCGGGTAATATCGTAATGATTTTTATTGACCGTGCAGCTTGAGCCATATTAACTTGCCCAGCTCTATAAACATTGGATTGTATATTTGCACCTGTTGCAGCACATCCACTTAAAATACTTACAACTGCTAATAATGCTATTTTGTTCATTTTGGCCTGCCTTTTGTTATTAAAAGTTTTAATTTACCCTGTAAAAATAAATTTTATAGCAATACCTCACGCAATTGGCAAGAATTATTAATGTATTTGCCAACGACTACTAAACTTCGCAGCTATAAATTGTCAAATATTACTCAAACATTGCCAAAACTTTTATTATTCTTTAGCAAAAAAATCAACTAAGACTAGAGTTGTGGAGGATATTTAAAGCTTTGTTACATGACTCAATAGCTAAGCATGAATTACCAAGACCAAGATAACTCAATCCAATATTATGATTAATACTAGATTAATTCCTTACTTCTTCAACTACTTTTAGATATATAGCTAGCGCCATTGGCTCTTAACCGATTCACTTTATTAACCAAATAAGACAGCATTAGTCATTACCATCAACGCAAACCATAGTCCAACAACAAACCTACAAATATCACCAAACCAAACCAATTATTATTAAGAAAGGCTTTAAAGCACTTTGCTTTATCTCGTTGATAAATTAATTTTTGTTGATAAACCGAAAGTCCAGCAGCGATTAGGACACTACTATAATACAGCCAGGTTAACTGCTGCAACTGCCCAACGGTAACTAATAACATTAAAATAATAAGCTGCAAGATAGCCATAATATGTCTATCGTAGTCACCGAAAAGTATAGCGGTTGATTTAATGCCTATTTTCAAATCATCGTCTTTATCTACCATGGCATACATGGTGTCATAGACTAAAGCCCACAAAACAACAGCCAAATACATGACCCATGCGACGACGGGAATACTGTTAAGTTGTGCAGAAAAGGCCATAGGTACCGCCCAACCAAAAGCAATGCCTAAATAAGCTTGAGGCAATTGCGTGTAACGCTTCATAAAAGGGTAACTAGCAGCCAAAAACGCAGCAACAAATGACAACATAATTGTGTAGATATTAAGCAGACATACTAGCGCAAACGCGCATAAACATAACACTACAAAAATTATTAAGGCTTCTTTAGGTGTAACTCGACCCGCAGCAATAGGGCGCTGCTTTGTACGTGCGACATGAGAGTCAAAATCTCTGTCTGCATAATCATTAATGACACAGCCCGCAGCCCGCATCAGCACGACGCCTAAACAAATAACGCTGAACACCGTTATATCAGGCTTGCCTGCACTGGCAACCCATAAAGCCCATAAGGCTGGCCACAATAAAATCAAAGTGCCAATAGGTCGATCAAAGCGAGCTAATAGCCAATATTGCCTTGCCCGATCTTTAATATGTTCGTTAATGAGGGATATTGCCACTGTCATGCCTATATTATTGTATCGATGCCGATGATTTGGATTTAGGGTTTTTAAGCTTATCGCCTTAAAAATGATATTATAGCCATTAATTTTATAGAATGCTGGCTTCCTAGGCGTGTAAATCATGAAAGCAATCTGTTATCACAATCCGCGTTGCGGCAAATCACGACTAACTCTGCAATTATTACAAGCCGAAGGTATAGAGGTTGAGGTAATTGAATACCTTAAAACACCGCCAACTGCAGAAGTATTAGATCAGCTATTACTGATGCTAGCTATGCAGCCGCGTGAATTAATGCGTAAGAATGAACCACCTTACAAAGACCTTGGCTTAAGTAATATCGAGCTAGACAGAAACGCACTGATTAAGGCTATGATCGATCACCCCATACTAATAGAACGTCCTATCGTTGTTGTTGGCGACAAAGCCGCAATAGGCCGACCACCAGAAGCCGTACTCACTCTTTTATAACGACTACTCATGATAAAAATCCTAGTTCTTTATTACTCCCGTAACGGCACTACGGCTGAAATGGCTCAGCATATTGCTAGAGGCGTAGCCTCTGTTAGTGGCGCAGAAGCCTTATTAAGAACCGTACCAGAGGTTTCCAGTGTTTGTGAAAAAACCGCTGAAAGCATTCCCTCTCAAGGTGCAATTTATGCGACGCTAGACGACTTAAAACAATGTCATGGTTTAGCCTTAGGTAGCCCTACCCATTTTGGCAATATGGCCGCAGCGCTTAAATACTTTATTGATAGCACGACTGAAACCTGGCTGTCTGGTGCTTTAATCGGCAAACCTGCCGGCGTATTTACCTCTACCGGTAGCTTACACGGTGGCCAAGAAAGCACTTTATTATCGATGATGTTGCCGCTGATGCATCATGGCATGTTACTTTTAGGCTTACCTTATACAGAAACGGCTTTACGTGAAACCACCTCAGGTGGCACACCCTACGGACCTAGTCACTCGGCCATGGAACATAACGCTTTAAGTGCTCATGAAAAAGAATTATGTCGTGCGCTGGGTGCTCGCTTAGCAAGCACCGCCCTTCTTCTCAATCAATCTTAACTAGCGCATGTCTATCAAGCCCATCTATTATTACAGGCTCGCTTTAAGCGGCTACTTCGGCTTATTCGCCTTACTCATGTTATGGAATACCGTGTTAGTGCCGACTACGGGCTTACCGGTGGCCTTAATTTTATTGGTGACTATCACACCGTTGTTATTGCCTCTGCGCGGTTTTCTCAACAACAATCGTAGAAGTTGCTCATGGATGGCTTATGTCAGCATGATTTATTTTATACATGGCTCAGTCGCCACTTACGCTAACAACAATAGCGAGCGTTTGTATACCAGTTTAGAGACGCTACTCAGCTTAATGCTTTTTTTCGGCGCTACACTCTACGTGCACTATACCGGCAAACAAAAATGACCACGGCAAAGCAATTACCTTTGCAGTTCGAGTTTAGGGCTAATCAAAGCTTTGAGGATTTTTTTCCTAGTGCTAATTTAGAAGTTATTAATCACTTACAAAAAGCCAGTGCTGGCCTAGGTGAACGACAAATTTTTCTCTGGGGGCCATCTGGCTTAGGCAAAAGTCATTTACTCCAAGCCTGCTGTCACAGGGCTCAAAGCCTAAACTTAAGTTCATTTTACTTTTCTTTTTCAGCCTTAGAAGCACTTGATCCTGAACTACTCATCGGACTGGATGAATTTGATGTCGTTTGTTTGGACAATATGGAAAATATTGCGGGGAATGCCGTATGGGAAAATGCTTTTTTTAACTTTTTTAATCAGCATCGCGATCAAGACCATATTCTAATTATGTCAGCTAACTGCTCACCTAACCAGTTAGCCATACAGTTACCTGACCTTAAAACACGCCTTAACTGGGGCTTAACCTTAAAGTTACAGTCTTTGTCTGATGATAACAAAATCAAGGCGTTAATTTTTAAAGCTGACAAAATGGGTTTTGAAATATCGTCTCAAGTTGGGCACTTTTTAATAACCCATTATGAAAGAGATCTCCCGGCCTTATGGATGTTGCTTACAAAAATAGATCAGGCTTCATTAGCGGCTAAACGCAAACTCACTATTCCTTTTTTAAAACAAATTCTCGATGAATAAGTAAGTACTGCCTTTACAAGCATAGGTATCTACACAAATCGTCATTCCTGCCGGAATGACGTGACTTTTACTTGATTATCAAGTTATTAGTGGAAGCGACTAAAGCCGCTCCCACTAAATCGACAGTTTTCTTACATCATTTTTGTATGATGACTTTATCGTCAATCACTAAGTCAGAAATACCACCTAAGGCCGCGCGTAAAGTACAAGACGCTTTTTTAAAGCCGCCCTTATTAGCATTTTCACCTAACCAAATTAAAGTAATATAAGTATCTTTATCACTCTTAGTTTCACTAGGGAAAAACACTTGCTCACCCGTTTCTTTTTTTATGGCTACAGGGCATTTTTCACTCGCCATGGTTTGTATAGCCACATAATTTCTAATCGTCGCTGCTGCTTCTTTTTGCTCATTAGAGGGCTCTTGTTTACTAAGACCCACCATAATGAAACCAGCGACAAAAACCCCAAGAACAGCGAGAACAATTTTCATTGTTTCAGACATACGTTTACTCCTGTTAAATTATGAAATACAAAGCCCTCTAGCGAAGTATAAATTACTCCTATAGATTAGATGTCCGATGATACACACTTAATGTAGTTCAGTATAGCCGGCAAAAAAGTCTAGCAACTTTGTTATAGGGATATCGTCTAAAAAACGTTTATCATATCGTCACTTCTAACTAAAATTCATTACTATGATCGTCGGTTGCCGTTAACTGCATACCATTATTTTCAAGAAGATTAGCTTTATCGGAACCGAGTTTTATCATTAGTCGCACTTCATTTCTTGAATCTGCTGAATTTAAAGCATCGTCATAACTTATTTTATCTGCCAAATATAAATCATAAAGTGCTTGATCAAAGGTTTGCATAGCCTGCTCTCGCGAATTTTTCATTAACTCTTTAAGCTTATGAATTTCACCTTTTCGAATATAATCTTTGATTAATGGCGTATTAATTAATATTTCTACCGCCGGATACCGACCTAGGCCATCACTACGTTTAATGAGTTGCTGAGCAACAATGCCTTTCAAGTTTAACGACAAATCTAACAATAGCTGATTATGCATTTCATCAGGGAAAAAATGTAAAATTCGATCTAAGGCTTGATCCGCATTATTTGCATGTAAAGTAGACAGACATAAATGCCCAGTTTCAGCAAAAGTGATGGCATTTTGCATGGTTTCTCGGGTTCTAATTTCACCTATCAAAATAACATCCGGCGCTTGTCTTAGGGTGTTTTTTAACGCAACTTCATAGGATTCAGTATCAATCCCCACTTCACGCTGAGTGACAATGCAGCCTAAATGCGGATGTAGAAATTCTATCGGATCTTCAATAGTAATAATATGACCACTACTATTTTGATTCCTATATTTAATTAAAGAAGCTAATGACGTCGATTTTCCTGTACCTGTACCACCTACAAAAATAATCAAACCACGTTTTTCCATAATCATGGTTTTTAAAATAGGTGGCAAACTTAAATCATCTGAATCAGGAATATTACTTTCAATTCGTCGTAATACCATGCCCGCACAATTGCGTTGCGTAAAGGCACTGACTCTAAATCGCCCCAACTCATTTACGCTAATAGCAAACTGACATTCCTTAGTCTTTTCAAATTCATCCTTTTGCCGCTGATCCATGACGATTAATACCAGCGCCAAGGCTTGATCAGCCGTTAAGAACATCTCAGCAGCAGGCATTAAACACCCATCCACTTTTAGTGTAGGTACTCTTCCTGCTGTAATAAACAAATCTGAGGCTTTTTTTTGCACCATAAGAACTAGTAATTCTTTAATATCCACAAAACCTCCTAATGAAATATAGTCTTATCAACGGCTTTAGTCGCAGCTATTTGTGGACTCACCAAACCTTTATCAACTAATTCTTTTAAATTCTGATCCAAGGTTTGCATGCCATCTCTACGCCCTGTTTGTATGGCTGAATACATCTGTGCGACTTTAGCTTCGCGGATCAAATTCCTAATCGCCGAATTACCTACCATAATTTCATGCGCTGCAATGCGGCCCCCGCCTATTTTCTTCATGAGCGTTTGAGAAATAACGGCCTGTAAAGATTCTGATAACATCGAACGTATCATGTCTTTTTCTGCCGACGGAAACACGTCAATAATTCGATCTATGGCTTTAGCGGCAGAAGTCGTATGTAACGTACCAAAAACCAAATGACCGGTTTCCGCTGCCGTTAATGCTAGGCGGATAGTTTCTAAGTCACGCATTTCACCTACCATAATAATATCTGGATCTTCACGTAAAGCGGAACGCAGCGCCTCATTAAAACCATGCGTATCCCTATGAACTTCACGTTGATTAATTAAACACTTTTGACTTTCATGAACAAATTCGATTGGATCTTCAACAGTCAGTATATGGGCATAATCATTGCAATTTATATGATTAATCATAGCCGCTAAGGTCGTTGATTTACCAGAACCCGTAGGGCCTGTCACTAACACCAAACCTCGAGGTTTTCTAGTGACTTCCTCAAAAAACTTAGGCGCTTCTAACTCTTCAAGTGATAAAACTTTTGAGGGAATCGTTCTAAAGACTGCGGCAGCACCACGTTCCTGATTAAAAGCGTTGACACGAAACCTTGCGACACCTTGTAGAGAAAATGAAAAATCAATTTCTAAAAATTCCTCATAATCATGACGCTGCTTATCGTTCATAATGTCATAGATCAATGCGTGCACAGATTTATGATCCAATGCTGGCATATCTATACGTCTAACATCACCATCAACTCGAATCATCGGCGGCAGGCCAGCTGACAAATGTAAATCCGATGCAGCACTTTTAACTGAAAAAGCTAATAACTCAGTAATATCCATAAACGCTCCTACTAGGTTTGTGTAATAAATAACATCCCTATAGAAAGTAGTCCTATAGGATGTGCTGAACGACAGTGATGCGCTTCACTTTGTTCAGCACATCCTATCTAAGAGTGACGCCTTGCTTTTTTAAAACAGTATTGTTTAATAGTAACCACTATAAACACCACAAACTCTAAATTTACATGATAGCCAGTCGACTAAAAGCAATACTCAGCCAAATCAAGCAAGCAGAAATACGCTATCACCGTAGCCCAGGCTCTGTTTTATTATTAGCGGTTAGTAAAACCAAGCCTTCGTCTGATATTGCCGCCGCCTATCAAGCGGGGCAACGACATTTTGGTGAAAGTTATTATCAAGAAGCCTTAATTAAACAACGTGAGCTAGGCACTTATGCTATTACTTGGCATTTTATTGGCCCTATACAATCCAATAAAACTAAAGCCATCGCCACGCATTTTGATTGGGTACATAGTGTCGATAACTTAAACATTGCTCAGCGCCTTAGCAAGCAACGTCCAGGAAACTTAGCACCCTTAAATATCTGTTTACAAGTTAATATGAGTAATGAACCCAGCAAATCTGGTATTAGCCTAGACGAATTACCAAAACTTTGCGAGCAAGTTGCTTTATTACCTAATATAAAGTTGCGTGGTGTTATGACCATTCCTGCACCTGAAGATGATTTTGAACGGCAACGCCAACCTTATAAAACCCTATATCAAGCCATTAGCAAACTTGATCATTTCAAACTAGATACCTTGTCTTTTGGCATGAGTGGAGATTTGATCGCCGCCATTGCAGAAGGCTCAACTATTGTCCGAGTGGGTAGTGCCTTATTTGGAAGTAGGAACTAACGGCGGATTCAAAAATAATTAAGTACTCTCTTTAAATCGAATGCTACCATAAACGCTCAAAACAACCCTTTGCTTTTTACAATATTGGAATATCATTATGCCTAAATATATTATCGAACGTGAAATCCCAGGCGCCGGTTCTTTAAGCGCGCAAGACTTACAAGGCATTTCACAAAAATCATGCAGTGTCCTTAATGACCTAGGCCCAAAGATTCAATGGTTAGAAAGTTATGTCACTGATGACAAAGTCTACTGTGTTTATATTGCACCCGATGCCGCAACGATAAAAACTCATGCTGAACAAGGTGGGTTTCCTGCCAATCGTATTTCTGAAATTAAAACCATCATTGATCCTACAACGGCAGAAGGCTAAATAACGGTAGCTTGGGCTAACGGCATTATCGTTAACCCAACTTTGATTGATGATAATATTGGGTTGCGAAAAGCACGCAGCCCAAGCTACATGACTATCAACTTAAGACGGCACAAAGCACTTGCGTAGGTCGGGTTAGGCTGTCGCTAACACGACCTACCCTAACCAACCGAGAACAGCTTAACGTTGTTTATCGAGTTCCTGCAAATGCCTTAACTTTTCTTTGATCTTTATTTCTAGACCACGATCGACAGGCTGATAATAACGGGTTCCGATCAGCTGCTCAGGAAAATAAGTTTCTCCTGCCGCATAGGCTTCAGGCTCATCATGCGCGTAGCGATAAGCTTTACCATAATCGAGTGACTTCATAAGCGAAGTTGGGGCATTTCTTAAATGCACAGGCACTGCCAGACTTCCGCTTTGTTTAGCATCACGCATAGCGGCATTATAAGCCATATAAACCGCATTACTTTTAGGCGCACAAGCTAAGTAAACGACAGCCTGAGCCAAAAATAATTGACCTTCAGGACTACCCAAGCGCTCTTGGGCTTCCCAAGCATTGATTGCGACTTGTAAGGCTCTAGGATCGGCATTGCCTATATCTTCAGATGCCATGCGCACAATACGCCGCGCTAAATAAGCTAGATCACAACCCGCATCCATCATCCGGCATAACCAATAAAGAGCCGCATCTGGTGAACTACCTCTTACCGATTTATGCAATGCTGAAATCTGATTATAAAATTCTTCACCCTGATTATCAAAACGTCTAACGCCACCCGATAACACTTCAAGCGCGCAACTTTCATTAATGACTCGACTACCTTTCGCCGCCGCAAGCTCCACGGCAATTTCCAGTAAATTGAGTAGTCTTCTCGCATCGCCATCCGCAGCTTGAGCAAATTGCTGCTTAATCTCATCGGAGATCTCAATATCCAAGCCACCTAGGCCTCTGTTTGAGTCAGTTAGGGCTTTATCCAACACGCCACGTAAATCATCAGTCGTTAAGGCATTAAGGACATAAACACGAGCGCGTGATAATAAGGCATTATTAAGCGCAAAGGACGGATTTTCTGTGGTTGCACCGACAAAATAAACCGTGCCATCTTCTACATGGGGCAGAAAGGCATCTTGCTGAGATTTATTAAATCGATGAACTTCATCGACAAATAAAATAGTATGCCTGTGTTGTTCTTGCTGAATTTTTTTAGCCTCAGAAACAGCCGCCCTGATTTCTTTTACGCCCGATAACACCGCAGAGATAGGCATAAACTCAGCATCAGAGTGTTGAGCAATGAGTCTAGCTAGCGTGGTTTTACCCGTACCAGGAGCCCCCCAGAAAATCATGGAATGTAAGCGTCCAGATAAAATAGACTCATAAAGCGGCTTGCCGGGCATCAGCATATGCTGTTGACCGACATAATCATCTAATGATTTTGGCCGCATTCTATCGGCCAGAGGCTTGGTTAAATCATCAAACATAAAGAGTATAGAGTTTTGTAGTTGTAGGGTGGGTAAGCACAGCGCATCCACAATGCCGACCGGGGTTGCAACCCCGACCGAAACGTTTAGATGCTTCGATAACTTCGAAACGTGAGTAACGGGGTTATAAACCCCGTCACGCTTTGGAGAAAGTCCTGGAGTGCAATAGCTTCAGCTATTGCCTTTTAAAACAGCTGAAGCTGTTTTACTCCAAACAACTAACTACTTAACTGTGGGCAGTGATAAATGAACCTTTGGTCATTCGCCTTGTACTTTTCGCCTAACTTACTGATCAGAAAAAACATCAGCGCCTGCTGGTGCTTTAAATTCAAACACCGCAGGCTTTATAGGCGGATTTAACACTACATTAGAGAAATAAATACGGGTTAGTTGTCCGAAATTATCACTTAACTCCATACCGCCCAGTACACCTTTATTCAGACCTATAACGATATATTTAAAACTACTGTCCTTGTTTTTGGGTAATAATCTGATCCAGAGTAAATCACCCTCTGCGCCTTGGTTCTCCATAATAAAATTGTCTTCCAAGGAAATTTCACCGCTTAATAGTAAAGCAGGTGTTGAGCCTACCGATTCATCGAGGGTTTTAACAGTGACTTGTTCCAAGTCAGCATCATAAAACCAAACCTTACCCGAAGTAGAAACAATTTGTTGTTGAAAGGGCTTTAGATAATCCCAACGAAATTTCCCTGGCCGCTGTAAATAAAAAAGTCCCGAACTGGTCTGATAAGGACTGCCTGCTTCATTAATCAGCACTTGCTTGAAATCAGCCGTCAATGATTTTGATGACTTTAAAAAGGCTTGCAGTTTTTTGATAGGCTGGTCGCTCGCATAAGCGCCATGACTCAACATAAAAAAGCTCAAACAAAGCAAACGAACATAGTTCATATTAATCATGGTTAGTTTTTTATAGTTCATAGTTTAGGTGATTGACTTTGTTTAGGCTCATCTTCATGTATCTCATCAAAATACGGTTTATCTTGTTCAAAAATGCTTTGCCCACAACCTGAGTAAGCCGTAGGTTCTGACCCTACGATATAGGGATATTGTTTGGTGCTTCCACAACTATCCTGAGTTAACAAACCCGTTTCTGAATTAACCCACAATGATTTGACATTATCAGGAGCGATCAAAGTCACCGCTTGAGTTGATATCTTCTGCATTAATGCCGTCCAAATAGGTAAAGCGCCATTGGCTCCAGTCAGCCCTATAGGCTTATTATCATCTCTTCCTACCCAGACCACTGATAAATAATCGCCGGTATAGCCTGCAAACCAACTATCTTTGGCATCATTCGTCGTACCTGTTTTGCCTACCAAACCATAATCTTTAGGAAAAGAGGCATAGGCCGCATGACCCGTACCTTCATGCATCACTTCTTGCATCATGGTATTAACGATATAAGTTGCAGCAGGGTCTACCGTTTGTTTAACGTTAAGCGGATAACTTTGCAATTGCTTTCCATCGGCATCAACGACCGCTCTAATGCCTTTAATGGGCGTGGAAAAACCATCTCCAGCTAAGGTTTGATACATCTGTGTCACTTCTACCGGCGTTAAGGAAGTGGCGCCTAATAATAATGACGGAAACAACTCTAAAGACCGATTAACACCTAAATCTTTTATGGTTTTAACGACGCTTGCAACACCCACATCCATACCAATACGCACAGTAGCCAAATTATAAGACTTTGCTAAAGCGGTATGTAAGGCGACACTACCATGTTCTTTATGGTCATAATTCTTAGGTATCCAATCAACACCATTCTGGCCTTTCACCACGATAGTTGAATCTTCAACGCGAGTAGTAATCGTGTATTTTTCAGGCGACGCTAAGGCCGTCAAATAAACAGCCGGTTTAATCAATGATCCTATAGGTCGTACTGCATCCAAGGCTCGATTAAAGCCACCCACTATATTTTCACGGCCACTGGTTAAGGCCACAATCTCACCACTATCACGACGCGTTACGATAACCGCAGCTTCAAGATTATCAGCATGAGGTAATTTATCCAATTGCGCTAATTTTAAGGTAACCGTATTTTCTAATATATCCTGAACTTGCGTATCCAGCGTAGTAAAGATTCTCAAGCCTTGCGAGGTTAAATCTTCCTCGTGATATTCTTGGCTCAATTGCCGCTTAACAAAATCCAGAAATCCAGGATAACGATTAGACGAGTGCTGGGTACGGGCAATCACGTTCAAAGCTTTAGCCTTAGCTACGTCAGCCTGACTATGACTAATATAACCTTCTGCAGCCATTTCATCGAGAACTAAGTCACGTCGCTGTAGGGCACGATCAGGAAACCGTCTAGGATCATATTCAGAAGGACCACGCACTAATGCCACTAAGGAGGCTACTTGCTCCAACGGCAAGTCTTTTAAGGTACTACCAAAGTAGAACTCACTGGCTAAACCAAAACCATGCACAGAACTTGAGCCATTTTGCCCCAAATAAATTTCATTTAAATAAGCCTCAAGAATTTCGTTTTTACCATAACGATATTCTAAAATAAACGCCATGAGCGCTTCTTTGGCTTTACGAGATAAACTACGCTCATTGGTTAAATAAAAGTTTTTTACTAACTGTTGCGTAATGGTACTACCACCTTGCACCATGCCTCCGGCTAATACGTTAGTCCATATCGCTCTAGCTATCCCTTTAAGAGAAATCCCGAAGTGCTGATAAAAGTCACGATCTTCTGAGGCTAGCAGGCCTTTAATCAGAGCATCTGGCGCTTCTTCGAGCTTAATCAGTACTCGGTCTTCTTTAACAGTAGGATAAAAGCTACCAATTTGCACAGGATCCATACGGACAATGGCTAGGTCTTGTGCTGTTGCCATATCCTTCATAGCCACAATGCCCGCAGCAGAAAAACTTAACTGCATAGCCACACTCGCTTGGTGCTGATCCCAGAACACAAAGTCGCGCGTTTTCAACGTAACTTGTGTGCCATTCTTAAAATAACTACCTTCCGCAGCAAGCGTACTATCATTTCGATAATGTAGCATTTTTAACAAGACTTCAAGCTTGTCAGCGGTCATAGCATGACCCGCATAAAGCTCAACAGGGCTGGCATAAACACGAGCAGGAACCGCCCAGCGCTTGCCTTCAAACTGTTTACGTACATTAAAATCCAGATAACCCAGATAACTGAACAGCATAAACGCAGCGACCACCACTAGAAGCAGAAATAAGTTTCTAATTCTATGTGTGGTCGGCTTCTTGTCCGGCTTTTTGCTATTATATCTAGTACCGCGTCCGCTCGTATTCTGTGCCATAGCTATTTATCGTGTGATTAACTTCAAGTAACATCCCTGCTTTTTGGGTCTATTATACATAAATCAGTCGCAGCCGAAGTGATGGTGAAGCATTGCAATCATCCAGCCATAATCGTTTAGGTCTAGCTACATCTTTATTGTTGCCCGATATTTAAGTAAGCAATAATGAAATGTCGGCGATTAAATCAAGCTCAACCGCTATTCATTCATTTAAATATTAGGCACGAAAGCCTGCCCGCAACCTAGAGAACTGATAGTCTAGATCCACGCGGGGGCGACACCTTTATTGTCGTCCGACCATAATAATCCATTCAATTCCAAAGTTAGCGCTACAAACAACATATCTTTTGGGTCAACGTCTTTTACAAGTTCCCAAGCATTTTTTAAAGCATTTACTGAAATGCTGCTTTCATCATAAAAGTCGATGTGTCTTATCAACTGATATAGAATTTCCAGAACCTCATATTGAAAATGTAAGTTATGAATACCATAACTTTTGATAGGCAAGAAGCTGTTATTAAACTAAAGGCAGTCGGCGTTACACAAGAACAAGCAGATGCTGAAACACTCCGACAGACATAGGGAAGACCCTTTCAATCCATATAAACTGCCTATGAGGAAGTGAAACCTAGTCACTTGCACTGACTAGCGTTAAACCGATTTCTAAGCTGCCTGTGCGGCAGTGAACCTTAATCCGTGTTGACAGTAGGTAGCACTTACGGCTACATTGACAGGCATAAACTTATCTGTCTGGCGCTTAATCACATGCCTACCATTACTTTTGATACTTTAAAATTTGCCAACAAACTTAAGTCTGCTGGCGTTCCTGATAAGCAGGCAGAAGCCGAAGCAGAGGCGTTATCAGAAGCGCTTGAGGTTAATCTAAAAGAGCTGGTCACTAAGGAATATCTCCGTAATGAATTACGAGACGTTGAGCATAGGTTAAATGCCAGATTTGAGCGCATCGATGGTGAGTTAAAGCTTAATAGATGGATGCTAGGCTTCTTAGTCGCTGGCGTTATGTCGATTGTCATCAAGACATTTTTCTCATAAGCACATACCCCCGTTACTTTTATACGCACGAATTAGTCAACGAACTTGAAAGCAGTGGTCTCACTCGGCAGCAATCTGAAGCGGTAATCGCTGTGCTAAAAAAGCCCAGGGTTAACTGGCAACTAAAGCCGATTGGCACCGTGAAATACTTGAACTTAAAGTCGACATTGTTAAATGGGTCGGCGCTTTAATGCTGGCACAAGTTGCCGTGATCGCTGCATTAGTTAAGCTACTTTAAGCAAGGCTCATAAACCACCAAACTTTAAGAAACATCTAATCGAGGCGCTGGTCGCTGTCTCGGATTGTTTGGCAAAAGCAATGTCATCATCAGCCCTTGTCATAAGTTCTGCGGCTGCTCCTAAACTTATAGACTCGTCTTCATGTTCAATTTCAAACTTACGCCAGACAACCCGATGACAACTTTTGACATGTGTTGTCTCCGGGCATAAAAAAGCCGCGTTTTTATACGCAGCTATTAGACGTAGCTCAAAGACTAGCTAATTATGGTTTGTTTTGGGGATCAAATCCCCCCTTTTCAATTAATTGTTTTATGCGGGTTATTAATACAACACAGTTGTTTAGTTTTATTGGCAAACACAACAGAATTGTTACAATTTAACCATGAACTCAAAGCAGATGAAAAAAATGGCTAGAACTACAGGGCGCAACCTTTCAACAAGGTATAGGCTCGCACTTGAAAGTTTTTTTGAATGAAAAACAAACCACACTACTTATGCAGGGCAGCGCTGAATTAGGCAAAGGGCTTGAAGCCGCTATTAAACGTCAACTAGATTTAAAATAAGGAATCACTATGTTTGATTACCCCGTTATTCTAATCCCAGATGAAGGCACTTTCTTAGTGACTTTTCCTGATGAGCCAGAAGCTATTACTTTTGGCGTGACTGAAGCGGAAGCGTTGTTACACGCTGTTGAGGCACTAGAGACAGGCTTGTCTTTTTATGTTAATGCGCGCAAGCCTTTGCCAGAACCTTCTGTTCGTCCTGAGCTACCCACTGTCAGACCGTCCCTACTCGAAGGCGTTAAATTAGCGATTTATCGAGAAATGACACTGCAAGGCATCCGTAAAGCCGAGCTTGCAAGACGCTAGGCTGGAAAGCTCCGCAAGTTGACCGCTTATTTAATCTTAGCCATGCTTCCAGACTCGATCAACTAGAGGCGGCAGCCAAAGCATTAGGGCGACATATTGACTTGACGCTAGCCTAGCCACATCCCTGTGGCTACAAAACTTAAGTCATAAAATCTTCCTAAAATATAATCTCTTTTGATGACAATATAGCCCTGCTTAATCAAGTCATCAATAAACTGCTGTTTACTTTTTACTTCTTCATCTCTGGTTAATGATATTAGTACGGTCATTTCATCTAAAGCTTGGGTGACTAAGCAACGTCTATGCTTAATCGACCAAGTTTCTAAGCTACCTGTGCGGTAGTGAACTAGATCGTAGAACCTGCCCTACTTGCGGTGTGCGTGACGGTAAGCGCTGGACGACTAAGGGCAAGGCCATAGGTCATAGCATCCCTTACACCATACCGCCGTTACATTTTAGGTGCAGGTGCCCAATGGTGCCTGTGCCTAAGACTTGGGCAGAGCTAGGCATCGATATGCAGGAGCTACCCGACGGCACACGGGCATCGATGGAAGGTCAAGTTAATGACAAGACTTTTGCTGATTGGCTAAAGCACAAGGAAGCAAAGACACCGGGCTTTGCAGACAAGACGCTAGGCAAGGGCCGCGCGGAGCTATTCAGAGACGGCAAGCTTACTATGGATCAGATGATTAGCGGGGGTAAGCCGTTGACGCTTGGGGAGTTGCAAGGGAAGTATGGAGCGCCTATAATTGGCGACATGAAAAATGATGCTTATGAAATAGCAAAAAGTGGTGGAAGAAATAAAGGATTTTTTAATCAATGGGATAAACAGAAGAAAGGTAAGATTGAGAAATCAATTAAATCACTGTCAACTCAGGTTGATATTCATAATGAAAAAATAGATAACCCTAAAAATCATATTAATAAGCCTATTTCAGATCACGAGTTAAATTATCTTGTGACAATTTATTGGCCTAAAGAAATAAGAAATTTTAAACAACAAATTGATATTTTAGAAGGCATATTAGGAGAAAGACATCATGTTAAAAAATAGAGACGCTTTGGTTGTACTAGAAGAAGTGGCTAATTCATTAAAAGAGTCAGCAGAGCAAATAAATTCAACCTCTGAGTTCGATTCAGGAAGAAGAATGGCATATTATGAGGCTATTTCAACCTTATTGTCTCAATGCGCTGTTGCCGGGATATCCCCGTCAGAAATTGGGCTTGATGGTTTTGTCCCTGAAAGTATTTTAGGCGACAAAAAACAAGCAGCCTAAACAACTCCGCTTTACCAAACACACCCCAAACCAGCCTAACCGCTGGTTTTTTTATGCCTATCGTTGTGCAATTCCTCGCGTTATTAACTTCACAAAATCCGTTTACCCTATCACTACAATGGTTACGCCATTATCAACGGCCTAAGGCCTCCAAACCTTACGGGTAGCAAAAAATGGACATTACAACAGAGATTCAAGCGCTTATCGATGCGACTGTAGATAGCGCAAAGTCAGGATTACAAGCGAAAAATCAAGAGTTGCTTGATAAAAACAAGAAGCTTATGAATGGCCAAGAAATTGACCCACAAACCGTGATTGATTTTGAGTCACAAATCGACAAGTTGCAAAGTGATTTAAGCACAGCTAACAAGTTGGGCAAGGAGTCAGTTAAAACACTGGAAACTTTACAGGCTCAGTTAAAAGCTGAGACAGGCTTTACCCAGAAGCTTTTAATCGACAATGGCCTTACTGATGAACTGGTTAAGAATGGCGTAGCACCACAGTTTTTAGCAGCGACAAAGTAAGCGTCCAGCAATCGATTAGGCTCTAATAAAAAGCTGGCGATTTTTGAATTTTTATTAATCAATGCTGAAAAATAATATTGGTATCAATAATAATGGCTGTTATTGAATTTTTTCCAAGAAATCTTCTTTATGCCCCTGCCACCAGCTTTCTTTTAATTCATCATCGAGTTTCATGACATCTTCAGCACCCAATTGACTGGTTGATAACAACTCTTTAATACGCAATGTTTCAATGAGCTTTATAACTTCTGGTGAACTTAAATATTCTTTAGTCCCGTAGGTCGGGTTAGCGGTAACGTAATCCGACATTTTACGCGAATGTGTCGTGTTACGGCTATCGCTAATCCGACCTACAGGGCTGTTATGATTACATAATTAATCTGGCCAAAATTCAGAATTTATTATTTGAGTATATGCCCAAGGACATGATTCAGGAAAACCACTCATGCCTGTTTCCTTGGTTGCGATATCAATAGCGTCGTCCCATATTTCAAGCAAAAAAATCATCATTACTGATAATTGATTTTAAGCTAGGGGTTTTTTGTAAGCGTCTAGCGATATTTTTTCGTTGGGTTTTTATAGTGACTTCCAAGCTTACGCCTCTATGAGAAGGCTGAAACTGCCATTTAATTAAATGTGCCCGACTTTCTAATTCACGTTGTTCACTCTTTCCCACGTCTTCAATCTCATCGGCAATATGTTCAAGATCCAGCAAATCAAATCGACCAGAGCGGATAAATGCCGCCTGTTCATTCGCCCATGAAAGATATCAGCTTCATATCTTTGCATTAAAAAACCTCAACATCTGTATCACTACGTAAATTGGCAATTTAGCACTAATATTAAATAGTGGCTAGTCAAGCTAATGTAAATACCAGGGTTTATATTGCTGTCGCAATTAAGCCAAAACTCTCAGCACTGCTGAGAGTTTTGGCTCATGTATACGGCGCGATTAATCATTCACTGAGAAGTAATAGTGTCATAGCCAAATAACCAGACGTGGGTCTCTTGGCCAAAATTATGTTTGGCACTTTCACAAATACTGTGTTTTTGAAAATCTGATAAACGCATCAAGTTAGCGCATTGATAAAAAGTTGAGCACATAAAATGAGTAAGGTTAAGCGACCTGAGCCCCCCATATAAGCGAAGACTATAATTTATAGTGTATTAACCTTATTGATTCAAGCTCTAATATTACACCCAGTATAGGGTATACAGATGATTTAGGCAGTATGATAAAAGCAGTAGTTACAGCTTCATAAACATTGATAGACTTGAGCTGGGGTCACTATAATAGACGCACCACTCAACGACATCTATCAAACAACACGCAGCAATGAAAACGCCTAGCACTCATATTTCCAACGAAGCACCCATTGCACCACAAACGCAACGTCACAATCCATTGCATGGCTTAACATTAGAGACCATAGTAACCGCTTTAGTCACACATTACGGCTGGACGGAATTGGCAGAACACATTCCCATCAATTGCTTTAGCAATGATCCTAGCATCAAATCTAGCCTAAAGTTTTTACGCAAAACCCCGTGGGCACGCACTCAAGTAGAAGGACTTTATGGTTTTATGTTGCGGGATATTAAACGCGCCAAGTCTGATGATTAAGTTGAATATCATACTCTGACTATTAGTAGCTTGGGCTAACGGCTTTATCGTTAACCCAACATTGATACCGAGTAGTGTGGATTGCGAAAAGCATGCAGCCCAAACTACACCGCGGCTTGTCACGTCTTCCCGTCTTAAATTGGTAGCCTGATTATTCGCTTGTAGTGGATTGTCGCTATCGCTCAGAATCGACCCTCCGGATTGATCCGACGTATGGCCGTAATGACATAAGTAACCAAATTGCCACCAAAGTTATAGCATAATTTCTTCAAGTACTTGCTGAAGTTCATTTAAATGAGATTGAATGGTGTCCCAAATCATAACAGGATCTACACCTAAATATTCATGCGCCAATACATTCCGCATACCTGCTATCTCGGGCCATGGCTGGATGTGTTGCCAGCAAAGCATCAACACCGAAATCTTTAAGGGCTTGTCCTATTATTTCAAGATTACGCACCACCGCATCCTGAGTTTTTCTATCGTTTAAAAATCGAGTCAAATCGTAACCTTCAGTGTACGACTCAATCAGTTCGATGCTTTCCAATGCCGCCGCAATAAAGATCAATCGATCCTTCATAAAGATATTGCTTCTTGTAAGACGCTTTGCCGTAAATATTTATTAAGTGCTCGCTCACTAACCACATCAACTTTACGGCCTAGTAATGTCGAAAGAGCATTCATAAAACCAATTTGATCCACCAAAGTCGAGCCAGGTAAAAAATCAACTAAAAAGTCAATATCACTATCGCTACGCTCTTCACCACGGGCAACCGAACCAAAGACCCTGATATTTTGGGCATGGTAACACTCTGCAATGGCTTTAATGCGCTCACTGTCTCGTTGCAAGGATTGATAAAGCTTAGTCATGTAAAAAGGTTCCTATTTTAGGCTTCAATCACTTAAGCGAAAGTGAATACTGTAGTCATTAAGTTTAAAAAAATGGCTTTAAGCTGCCTCTATACCAACGATTTGCCTTGCAAATAGCTAATAATCAATTTTAACAAGAAATACTGCATCCCGCTAATACCAAAAAAAGCTAAAGGACACACGGGTGTGCAAACAGCTTTATCGTTTGCCCACCCTTTACCGCCGACAATAACTTTAGATTCAGTTTCAATCCACGCGCCCACGCGGGGCGCGACCGCATGACGACAACTAAAAAGCCCCGTAGTCAGTTAGCGATAGCGTAACCCGACCTACGGGCTTTCTAAGCTGCCTGTGCGGCAGTGAACATTAGATAATAATACTTTAAAAGATATTATCTTTTCTAAGCTGCCTGTGCGGCAGTGAACAACAAGAACAAACAAAGATATTAGATGATAATTTTCTAAGCTGCCTGTGCGGCAGTGAACAAGCGCAACGTATTAAGTCAATCCTCATTGTCTTTCTAAGCTGCCTGTGCGGCAGTGAACCCAATTACTGCCCTATAACCAAGTTTTT
>CAMDNJ010000005.1 GCA_945902915.1 Crenothrix polyspora
CTACTTGCTCCCGGAATTAAAAGAGCCTAGGACAGGTCGCGACCTGTCCCTACAATGCCTTAATCTTGTTTAGCTTTTTCTTTACCTTCAGGTTTAATCAAACGGATACCTAATTCTTTCAGTTGTTCATCAGTCACTACCGCAGGAGCGCTAACTAACGGACAAGCTGCCGATTGTGTTTTAGGGAAGGCGATGACATCACGAATGGATGAGGAACCCGTCATTAGCATCACTAAACGATCCAAACCAAAGGCCAAACCACCGTGGGGAGGCGCGCCGTATTTTAAGGCATCTAACAAGAAGCCGAACTTTTCTCTCGCTTCGTCTTCGCCTATACCTAAAATTTCAAATACCGTTTGCTGCATGGCGGTGCGGTTAATACGAATAGAACCACCACCCACTTCGGTACCATTTAAGACTAAGTCATAAGCGCGTGATAAAGCCGTGCCTGGATTAGCGACCAAATCTTCTACAGAGCAACTAGGCGCAGTGAAGGGATGATGAATCGCATTAAAGCGGCCACTTTTTTCATCCCAATCAAACATTGGGAAATCAATGATCCAGACAGGTTTCCAAGCACCGACTAGCAAATTAAGATCATGTCCTAACTTAACTCGCAAGGCACCCATGGCTTCGTTAACAATGTTAGCTTTATCAGCACCAAAGAATATCAAATCGCCGGTTTGAGCGCCGGTTTTAGCCAACACACTGGCCCAAACTTCTGCGGGTGCAAATTTTACGATAGGCGATTGCAAGCCATCGAGACCAGCAGCTAAGTCATTGACTTTAATATAAGCCAAACCTCTTGCGCCATAAATACTCACGAATTTAGTTAAGTCATCAATGTCTTTACGGCTTAAATCGCCTGCATTAGGAACGCGCATCGCGACCACGCGACCTTTAGGGTCATTAGCGGGTGCAGAAAAGACTTTAAAGTCTACGTCTTTCATGTCTTCGCCAATATCGACTAATTCCAGAGGAATTCGTAAATCAGGGCGATCAACACCATAACGTGACACAGATTCTTGATAACTCATGCGCGGAAATTCAGCGCCTAAGTCAACATTAATCACTTTCGCAAATAACTGCCGAATCATTTCTTCCATGATGATCATGATCTCGTTTTCATTCATAAACGAGGTTTCTATATCCAGCTGAGTAAATTCGGGCTGTCTGTCTGCGCGTAAGTCTTCATCACGAAAACAACGTACGACTTGGTAATAGCGATCCATACCCGCAACCATCAACATTTGTTTATAAAGTTGTGGTGATTGTGGCAGGGCAAAGAAAGAATTTTCGTGAGTACGGCTAGGCACGATGTAATCGCGTGCGCCTTCAGGTGTTGCTTTGGTTAAATAAGGCGTTTCAATTTCAAAAAACTCATTATCATCTAAGAAATTTCTTAATAAACGCGTGACATCACGACGGACTTTCATCTTTTCTTGCATGACTGTGCGACGTAAATCGATATAACGATAACGTAAACGTAATTCTTCGTTTACTTCGATGTCGCTTTCGATAGGAAACGGCGGTGTTTCAGATTCGTTTAAGACTTCAATGTCTTGCGCTAATATTTCAATGGCACCTGAATGCAAATTGGCATTAACTGTACCTGTAGGACGATCACGAACAACGCCGGTGATTCTCAGTACATATTCACTACGTACTTGCTCAGCAATCGCAAAGGTCGCTTCGACATCAGGATCGATAACCACCTGTACTAGACCGGCACGGTCACGTAAATCGATAAAAATAACGCCACCATGATCACGGCGTCTGTGTACCCAGCCACAAATTGAAACGGTTTCGCCTAGCTGTTGTGTATTTAATTCTCCGCACTTGTGGGTACGCATAATTTTCCCTGTGATGTAATATAGTTAAGATGAAAGGTAAAAAGGCTAAAGGCAAAGCGTGTTTTTTCGCCTTGTGCCTGCTTTATTAATTAGTTTTAGAGCTAGCGCTGCTGTCGGCTTTAGGTGTGCTAACTTTTGGAGCAGCTTCACCGGCTACATTTTTCTTGGTGCCGCTCTTAAAATCGGTTTCGTACCAACCTGTGCCTTTTAGCCTAAACCCAGCTGCGGATATTTTTTTCATGAGTTCCGGCTTAGTGCAGGCTGGGCAAATCAAAATAGGATCGGCACCGAGTTTTTGTAAGGCTTCGTGCTCATGACCACAGGATTGACATTGGTACTCGTAAATTGGCATTAACCACTCCGATAACAAAATAATAACTACAATAAGGACTGAATTTAGCTTTTCCAAGCACTTACTATAAAATAACCCGCTATTTTACAGACACAGCGCCAACAATGAAAACTTTAACCATTACTCGTCCCGATGACTGGCATATCCATGTTCGAAACGGAGCACTTTTAAAAACAGTATTGCCGCATACCGCCAAGCAATTTGCGCGTGCGATTATCATGCCTAATTTAAAGCCGCCAGTCACTACCGTGGCTCAGGCCTTAAATTATAGAGATGAAATATTACAAGCCGTGCCGGTCGGCATGGATTTTACGCCGCTGATGACCTTGTACTTAACCGGTACTACTAGCGAGGCTGATATTAAATTAGCCGCAGAGTCTGACGCGGTTGTTGCCTATAAGCTCTATCCTGCCGGCGCGACCACCAACTCGGATGCCGGTGTTGCCAATATTAAGGCTATTTATCCGGCACTGTCTGCGTTAGAAAAATATAATCTGCCGTTATTGATACATGGTGAAGTCACCGATGAGCACTCCGACATATTTGATCGTGAGCGGCTGTTTATAGAAACGCATCTAAATGATATCGTTAAAAACTTCCCTGCATTACGTATAGTGTTCGAACACGTCACCACTAGCGAAGCGGTACAATTTGTGAGCGCTTCCGCTAATACCATTGCCGCCACTATTACCCCGCAACATCTGTTATTTAATCGCAATGCCTTACTGGCTGGTGGCATACGCCCACATTATTATTGCTTGCCGATACTTAAGCGTGAACAACATCGTTTGGCCTTAGTGGCGGCAGCGACCAGTGGCAACCCTAAATTCTTTTTAGGTACAGACAGTGCGCCGCATGTAAGTTCATTAAAAGAAACCGCTTGCGGTTGTGCGGGTTGTTACAGTGCTCATGCCGCCATTGAGCTTTATGCTGAAGCTTTCGAACGCGCTGATGCTTTAGATAAGCTAGAGGGCTTTGCCAGTTTTTATGGGGCTGACTTTTATCGCTTACCTAGAAACACCACTACAGTCACTTTAGAAAAGCAGTCTTGGGTTGTTCCATCGGCCTATGGAGACGCTGATCATAGCATTACGCCACTTAAAGCCGGCGAAACACTGTCTTGGAAGTTGCGTTAATCTGTGAATAACTGATGTTACTCAGCCATTCAGCGATTTAAAAAACAAATAATGAGCTCGCTATCGCGATGATGTGTTAATCGGGTATTCGCACCCGAAGGCGAGATACTTTCTTTTGCTCCGCCAAAAGAAAGTATCCAAAGAACAGGCGGCTCGGTTGCCGCTGCTTCCTGCGCTCCTCGGTTTTGTCGGGGGGCGGTAGAGAGGGCGTCCTGCCCTCCTACCGACGCGCGGCATCCATGCCGCGCCCCTTCGGGCTAGTCCCGACAAAACCTGCGGTGCTAGTCGCGGCAAACGAGATTAAAACAACATTACTTCGTATTATAGGTAAATAAGAATCAATACCATCGGTAAAAAGCTAGCCTCGTGTATAATCACTTTATTTAAAACTGACACATCAGCTATGTACAAATATGAGGGGCTGTTAATCCACGAGAGTCATGATGACGAAGGGATTATAGAAGTCATCGAGACTAAAGGCGTCAGATCACTACATTTTGGCTCCCATCCGAGACAAAGCAGTATGCGCCTTAGCGATCCTCAGCAGCTAGAGTTAGAGTATGTGAAATCTATGACCGCGTGGATGCTATTTAAACCAGCCTTGACTGATGATGCCATGATTGTCGGTTTAGGTGGTGGCTCATTAACCAAGCATTTATTAGAGCATTTTCCCGACTGCCGCTTAAAGGCCGTAGAGTATAGAAAAAGTGTGGTTAAGATTGCTCGCAGTTATTTCGGTTTACCCTTAGATGCGCGCTTAAAAGTGATCATCGATGATGGTGGTCAGTACATACGTCAACGCGCTGAAGCCTATCCAGATCACTATAGCTTATTATTTATCGATGCCTTTGATCATGAAGGTATGGCTAGCTCTATTTGTAATGCGGCCTTCTTTGATGCTTGTAAAGCCTTGTTAAAAAAAGATGGCATACTCGTCATTAATCTTTGGGGAGGTACGCATAATCCAGAGTTTCAACAAGTGTCAAAATGGCTAGGCGATAGCTTTAATTGGCAAACGCTATTTTTGCCAGTTAAAGACAGAGGCAATATCATTGCTTTAGCGTTTAATAATTACACGCCACGTCATAATCTACAAGACTTAAGAGATTGGGCCTTAGCGCTTGAACAACAGTACCAAATTGATTTCCCGTATTTCTTAAAAGAACTTAAAAAACATAACAGCAGTACCTTCAAATTAGTGATAAAGCCATGAATACCTCAATGATGCCCGATGCCCCCAACCTTTTTAGTTATCGCAAATACTGGGCGCAACGCTTTGGTGTAGCCCCTGTGTTGCCTATGAGTCGGGCAGAAATGGATGAGCTAGGCTGGGATAGTTGCGATGTAATTTTAGTGACCGGTGATGCCTATATTGATCATCCTAGTTTTGGTATGGCGCTGATTGGTCGCTTATTAGAAGCCCAAGGCTTTAGGGTAGGGATCATTTCTCAACCTGATTGGACCAGTGCTGAAGATTTTACCAAGCTAGGTAGGCCTAACTTATTCTTTGGGGTAACCGGCGGCAACATGGATTCCATGGTCAATCGCTATACCTCTGATAAAAAAATTCGTTCTAATGATGCTTATACCGCAAATGGCGTCGCAGGTAAGCGTCCAGATCGTGCGGTTAATGTTTATTCGCATCGCTGCCGTGAAGCCTTTAAAGAAGTACCTATCATTATTGGTGGTATAGAAGCCAGTTTACGACGTATTGCCCATTATGATTATTGGTCAGATAAAGTACGTAAATCAGTATTGCTAGATGCTAAAGCTGATTTATTGGTTTATGGCAATGCTGAGCGACAAGTGGTCGAAATCGCGCATCGCTTGGCTAATGGTGAGGCTATTGCCGATTTAAAAGGCATACGCGGTACCGTACATTTTGTTAAACAAGTCCCCGCTGGCTGGTTAGTTAAAGATTCTACCGATATTGATAAGCCCGGCGCTGCTATGGTGGTTGTCGATCCTTATCAAGAGCAACCCGCTTGCGATAAAAAACCAGAAGCCAGTGAAAGCGATGAAAAAGTCATTCACTTTGATAAATTATTACTGCGAAAGACTCAGCGTGCGCAAACCGTTATTCGCTTGCCGGCTTATGAAGACGTTAAAGACGATGCCATTTTATATGCCCATGCTTCTCGTGTTATGCATGGCGAGACCAATCCCGGTAATGCCAGGGCATTGATTCAGCTACATGGCACACGTCAAGTCTGGATTAATCCGCCGCCTATTCCGCTTTCGACTAAAGAAATGGATGGTGTATTTGATCTGCCTTATTCGCGGGTACCGCATAAAGAATATGGCAGTGCTAACGTACCGGCTTTTGAAATGATCCAACATTCTGTGAATATCATGCGCGGTTGTTTTGGTGGCTGTACTTTTTGTTCAATCACTGAACATGAAGGCCGTATCATTCAAAGTCGCTCAGAAGATTCTATTATTAAAGAAATTGAAGCGATCCGTGATACCTCACCGACCTTTACCGGCCATATCTCTGATTTAGGTGGGCCTACCGCCAATATGTATCGCTTGGCCTGTAAAGACCCTAAGATAGAAGCCTCTTGTCGCTTACCCTCTTGCGTTTATCCAGGTATTTGTCCTAATCTGAATACTGATCATACTCCGCTGATAAAACTGTATCGCAGAGCTCGTGCTTTACCCGGTATTAAAAAGATCTTTATCGCCTCAGGCCTACGTTATGATTTAGCGGTAGAATCGCCTGAGTATGTTAAAGAGCTAGTCACTCATCATGTCGGTGGTTATCTTAAAATTGCACCAGAACATACCGAGCAAGGCGTGCTATCAAAAATGATGAAGCCGGGCATGGGCAGTTATGATCGCTTTAAGGATATGTTTGATAAATATTCCAAAGAAGCGGGTAAGGAACAATATTTAATCCCGTATTTTATTGCCGCCCACCCAGGCACGACTGATCTCGACATGCTTAATTTGGCTTTATGGCTAAAACGTAATGGCTTTAGAGCTGATCAGGTGCAAGCTTTCTTGCCATCACCGATGTCTATTGCTACGGCCATGTACCACTCGGGTAAAGATACTTTGCGCAAAGTCAGTCGTAAGGCTGAAGATATGGCGATACCTAAAAGCTTTAAACAGCGTCGCTTACATAAAGCCTTTTTACGCTATCACGACCCTAAAAACTGGCCGATACTTCGTGATGCCTTAAATGATATGGGTCGTAATGACCTGATAGGTAATGGTAAGCAGCATTTAATACCCTCTTATCAGCCTAAGGGCACGATCGAGGTACCCGCTAAGACTCAAGCATTTAAAACCAAGTACACAGGCTTTGATAATAAGCGCAATGAAAAGGCTTCAAGTAAAAGTAAATTTGTAGGAAAGCAAAAAAAATAAAAAAAGGGGTTTTCAAAGGAAAAAAAATAGGTATAATAAGCGCTTATTCGCTGGTGTAGCTCAGTTGGTAGAGCAGCTGATTTGTAATCAGCCGGTCAGGAGTTCGAATCCCCTCACTAGCTCCAAAGAATAAATAAAAGCCTAGGTGTTTTCACCTAGGCTTTTTTTATTTGAGTAACCAATAAGTCACAATCAGGATTGATTTCGTTTTGTTACGAGTGTTTTAAGTCACCGGCAACGGTTGCGGAGTCGTCCAATTTAGCCGCAATACTTGCCAACAATTCAGACACAAAAAAGGCCAGTCGAAACTGGCCTATATTTTAAATCATCAACGTCATTTTATCCGCTTTAAACACTCCCGTTGTTCTTTCAATAACATCGACATTTGGCGCATCTTCAAATATGCGGATAATCCTATGGATTTAGTAGAGACATCTTTAGTAGCGGCGGCGCAAATGTTAGATGTTCAGCGTAGAAGCATCTTTATAATTTAATGTGCGGCGTTTTCAGTAAGTTGTTTATTAATAACAGTCGGTAATTTACTAGGCGCTTTAATGCGTAATTGTTTATTAACATTAAATTGACCAAACACTACTTCGATATCTTTAATGGCTACACCAAATTCTTTGGCCAAAAATCGAACCATGTGATCGGTCGCTTTGCCGTCTTCCGGTGAGGCGGTTACGCTGATTTTAAGTTGCAGACCTTTAGCTTTGCCAATAACATTTTGTTTCGAGCTGGGTTTACCTAACACATTCAGCACTAAAATATCGCCTTCCCACTGACAGAATGACGTCATCGCCTGTTTTATGTGCGCCATGTGAATTATGCTTTAAGCCAAAAGGTCATAGGCTTAGGCGTTTCTTCCCTGTCATCCAAATCTTTCCATAAATAGGTGGTTTTTAATTCAGGATGCTTAACATAACCGCGTTTATTCCAAAATTGATCTAAGGGTACATAATCGGCGGGTCGACGTGGATGATCTAACGGTCTTTCTACACAACAAAACGTTATATAGTTAAAGCCGCCTAATTCAGCTGCATGGGCTTCTCGTTGTTCGAAAAACTTCACGCCTATCCCTAGGCCGCGATAAGCTTTGTTTAATACCGACTCACTGCAATAAAACACCTCATCAAGATTATAACCTTGCTCGATAAACGGCTGTTTAAGAGATTCTGTTTCATAACGCATAGGCAGCGCAGTAGAGGCACCGACGACTTTGTCGCCGTCTAAAGCTAAGATGATGACGGTTTCTGGGGTATCCATATAGGTTTGCAGATAAGTCTTTTCATACTCATAACTGCCATCATATAAATAAGGGAAGTCACGAAATACTTCAATTCTAAGCCTAGCGAGTTCGGGTATAAAGTGCGCCAACTCCTGGCCGCTACAGCGCTTAATGCTGATATTGTTAGACATCGTCGTTACTATCTCAAGCAAAGCAGGCATTTTAGACGAATTAACAAATAAGATACAAGGCCAAAGGGTTAAAACAAAAAACCTTTATGCCCAAATTAATCAGTCAGGTGGGCAACGATTTTCTGCCCACCACATATCTACAAAGGGTGAGCAAGCGATAAAGCTGTTTGCACATCCGTGTGACTTACAGGTTAAAGTAGTCAGTCGACAATAAACGAAAACCCGACAAAATGCGCTCTATGCGCACAGCATCAGTGTGTACTGTATAAAAAATCAGATACCGCCCTAAAGGAATAAGGCGGATACCTGTACCAAACTCTTCACGCAAAGGAGCTGCTTCTGGAAAAATAACTATTTTTTGGCAACGTTTACGGATTTCATGGATAAACGTTAATGCGCGTTGAGGGTTGTATAGTCGGCAATTTCTTCAAGATCAACTTCGGCGAGAGTTGAGAAGAAACAATTCATTGACGATATCAAATTTGTGGTTCAAGCATAGCTTGATATTTTTCCTCAAGACGTGAAAACACGGTCACGCTAGGTTGAGCAGGGCTTTTGATAGCTTCTTGAATTTTTACGTGGCATTCCTCAATTTCACGCAATTTTTCCCGTCCTTCAAGGCCCCGTAAAGCATCTTGCACCACTTCGCTTGCACTGGCATAGCGTCCGGTGTCGATCTGCTGACGAATAAATTGTTCAAAGTGGTCGCCTATGGCGTAACTGGATGGCATGGCAATAACTCCTCATATAGATATTTCTGGATATTATCAATTTTTGATATTCAATACAATGATAAAGCGTAACTCGTAAAGTCTGAAGAATAATAAGATACAGCAAGTAGCCTCGATGAAGTAACACGGAATCGAGGTTTTTAACCAATGATTTCCTCGATTCCACTGCGTTACATCGCGGCTACTTGCTAGGTAGTCGTCAACGGCCTCCTCAAGCGCCAGTCGCAGTTCGACGACATTATCAGCATGAAAGCCGATAACATCGTTAATGCCCAACAATCTTACGATCAAGATATTGTCTCGGTCGTCGAAATCAATACGGGCGTCATAGCCTTTATAGGTGCCTACCCATTAAAGCGGGACAGATAAATAAAGCTGGCCTATTGCTTCCGGGAGCGCTGAGCCCCAGCTCGACGTAGTCAGTCATCGGCTTGACTATCTCGTGCCGAGCTGGGGCGCGGCGTTCCCAGAAAGTTATTTGTCCCGGCTTAAGCAAGTAGCCTCGATAAAATGCAGCCTAGTAGGCCGGAATAAGACTTTGCTAGCGTAAGTGAGTAGAGTGTTGCTGGCCTACATACTAGGCTTGGGTCATAAACTTAATGGCACTATATCCCCAGAATGCAAAGCACTAGCAAGCAAGGCCTGTTGTATGCCGATTAGTTTTAAGCTTTGTAAATCCTCGTTATGGCGTATGCCACCGGCAGCAACAAAGCGTTGCTCAGGATAACGCTTACAAAAAGCCGTCAAGGTTTCTAAATCAGGGCCTTGCTGACTGCCGACTCGATTTAAGGTCATGATGATAATCGTCTCTGGCCATAAAGCCTGATCGCTAAATAGACTCGTCGCACCTAAAGCGCCTGATGCCGCATAATCCAACGATAGAATAAAGCGTTTTTTAAAGGTGTTAAGTTCTAACACTTGATCTTCGCTATAACATTCACTGCCTAATACCGGTAGATGATTGTCCGCATAATCTTTAAGCGTTTGATAACCGCTATCTATCCAAAAGGTTTTTTGTGGATAAGTCTTAAGTAGTTCAGCGATGAGTGCTTCATGATGACCAAATCCTGTGATGGCATTCAAGTCGGCGATATAAAAGCAATCAAAATCAGCCAGAGTTAGAAAAGCACTCATTACTTGGAAAAGCTCTGCCGACTGACAGAGTGGGGTATGAATAGCTTGGTACTGATCACGTAAACCTAAGCGAGCATGTACGACTAGACCGTCTTTTAGGTCAATAACGGGAATTATTTTCATGGGTAAAGCCGATGTCATAGTTCTGATGATAAACTGTGTATATGAAAATTTTAGTATTTGAGTATATCACTGGCGGTGGCTTTAATAAGCAGAATCTACCTGAAGCTTTGCTGGCAGAGGGCTGTTTGATGCTGCAAGCCTTATTGGATGATATGAATCGCTATGCACAGCTAGGCCATGAACTTGAGGTCGTGGTGATGCTTGATGAGCGGGTTAAAGCCTTAATTAATACTTCGGGTATGCAAGCCGTTGTTATTTCGCCAGAACAAAATACCACTGATGAATTTACTCGCTTAGTGCAGCAGTGTGAGGCTATTTGGCCGATTGCGCCAGAGTTTGATGGCCTATTACAAGGCTTGTGTCAGACGGTTACTGACTTGAATAAACTGCTACTAAACTCTCCCGCACAGGTCGTGGCGATAACCGGCGATAAATGGTTGAGTTATCAGCATTTTAAACAACATCATATTGCTACCGTACCCACCCGATTATTTACCGGCGTTGAGCAATATGAGGGAGATAGCTCGACATGGGTCGTTAAACCCTTAGATGGTGTAGGCTGTATAGACAGTTATATTCTTACCGATAAACAAGATTTTATGGCGATGAAGGCGCGTAGTGGTCGCTATATTATTCAGCCGCAATTAGTAGGACAAACAATAAGCTTGTCTTGCTTGTTCAAACAAGGCCGAGCTTGGTTGCTGTGTGCTAATCAGCAGCAGTTTACAATTAGTAACCAACAATATCACTTAGCTGGGCTCGTCGTGAATCATACCGATGATTTAGCGGCTTATAGTGTTTTAGTTGATGCTATTGCCAAAGCACTGCCGGCTTTATGGGGTTATGTGGGTATTGATTTAATAGAAACGCCAGAACAGACGTGGCTGCTAGAAATCAATCCGCGCTTAACCACTTCTTATGTCGGTATTCATGAGGCTTTGGGGCTTAATGTGGTCGAGGCTGTTTTGCAATTAGTACACGGCGAGCCGCTTTTAAAAACTCAGGGTCGTCAAGCCGTCAGTCTTCAGGTGTCGTTATGAACTTAGTTAATAGAGTCGGTTGGGATATAGGCGGCGCTCATGTTAAAGCCGCCTTTATCAATGCCCAAGGCAAATTGCTGTCTGTTTATCAGCAGCCTTGTCCATTATGGAAAGGCTTAGAGTACTTACAGCAGGCGGTCAGTATTATATTGACCGATATTAGCGAGCCAGCTGATTGTCATGCCATAACCATGACTGGCGAGTTGGTGGATTTATTTGTAGATAGAGACGATGGCGTAAAACAAATTACCGCTACTATGCAGGCTTTATTAGTGGGGCAACGCTGTTATATTTATGCAGGTCTAGCAGGATTTATTCCAGCAGCACAGGTTAAAGCTTCACATTATTCAGCGATTGCTTCGGCAAATTGGTTGGCTAGTGCGGGCTTTGCTGCACAAAAAATCGGCAACGGCTTGTTTGTTGATATCGGCAGTACGACTACTGATATTTTGGTGCTTAAAGATGGACAGGTTAAGGCTCAAGGTTATAGCGATTATCAACGCTTAATCTCTCAAGAATTAGTGTATACCGGCATTGTTAGAACGGCGGTGATGGCTGTTGCGCAAACTGCGCACGATCAAGGTCAGGGCATAGGCATCATGGCAGAATATTTTGCGACCATGGCTGATGTTTATCGCGTCACGGGTGAGCTCGATGAAGCTCATGATCAAACTGAAACCGCCGATGGCAACGAGAAAACGCTGATCGCCAGTGCCAGACGTTTATCACGATTGCTAGGCAGTGACTTTGTTGTAGAGGATCTGCCGCGCTGGAAGGCCTTTGCAGAGAATATTCGTGAGCAACAGCTGCAAAAAATTTTACAGGCTTGTTTGTGTCGACTGCAAGCCGGTGAGCTAGAAAAACAGCCGCCTTTAATAGGTGCAGGCGTAGGCCGTTTTTTAGTCAAAGAACTGGCCCAGCGTTTAGATCGACCTTATGTTGATTTTACAGATTTACTCCCTAGTGCCCTTATACAAACAGGGTTGAATGCAGCGGATTGTGCGCCGGCTGTTGCCGTAGCTTGTTTACTTAAGGTGTCTTGCGGCCTAGATAAAACCTCATGAATAAGCCTATGACGACCAAAACTCCCAAGACTACCGAAACTAAGGTCAGCACTGCGCCTAAAGTGCGACAGGTAAAGAAGCAGGCTCAAAAAAAACCAGAACCTAAGCCAACAATCTCATGGTCTTATCGACTGTTATTGATCTGTATTGAGTTACTGGGTTTAGCCATGACGGCTGTTTTTGCCATTATGATGTTGCTAGGCTATTCGGCCAGCTTATTTACAGGGACCAGTTTTTTTTCCAGCTTATTGCCTTTTGCCATCGGTATCTTAGTCTTGATAGTGGTTATGGCTGGTCTGCTAATAGCTTGGTATAAGTTTAGAAAATGGTTGCATTACAAACAATGGTTATGGCCTGCGGCGATATTATCCCTCAGCCTAGCCTTAGGGATAGCTTGGTATTCTATGCAAGAACAATTTTCACCGGTGCGAGCACACTTTCGTACCTTAGTCGGCGGTAAGCAAGAAGCAGGTAGAGTCACTATTGCCCATCAGGTTTACGCCGCTTATAGACGTTATGATGCCGTGCAATTACAAACGATGATGCAGCGTGCTCAAGATTATAATACTGTTATTAATGAAGCTGCCAATGCGTTTGCACTTGATCCTGCCTTATTACAGGGCGTTGCTGCAACCGAGTCGTCCTTTTTACCGCGTAATAGTAGTGATGGTGGTCATGGCTTATTTCAAATCACTCAAGTACCTAAAATGGTGATAGAGCAGGCCGGTAAACGCTTGTCGGAACATAAAATGTCTTTACACAATCATCGCCATAATGCTTTTTTAGCGGCAGCTACTCTGAAGTATTATTTAGCCGAAATGAACGGCGATTTGTTTTTGGGTTTACTGGCTTATAACATAGGCCCCGCTAATGGTGGTTTACGCTTTATTATGCAACAGTATGGCGCTACCGACTTCGTAACCATTCAGCCTTATTTACAAAGCTTGCCACGCGATTATCCTATACGCGTTTTATCTTATGCACTGGCCTTTAGAGTCTGGAAAAAAGAAGGTAAGTTACTGCCTTATGAAGAAGGTAGTAATGCTCTGCATATACAGCATATTGGTATTCCCGGCTTGCAAGAGGATTATTTAGGCTAGAAAAGTGACTGACGGTTATACAAAAAATAATGGACTACTTTGTAAAATACAGTAGCTACAAGGCCATTAAGTTAAGTGAAGATAACAATGCCCAGAAGACTTATTTAATGGTCATGATAAAGTCCTCATAAAGTCCTCATAGAGTCCTAAATATTCAATAAGGACAGTTTTTACAAGCACTTCTACAACAACTGCCGCGTTTTAAGTGATACCACTGAGTAAAAACCCAGTTATTGTTTTCTATTAAATAGTCTATACCGACTATCAGATTTTCATCATGACGATATTGATGGGCCGTAGCAATGAGGTCTTGCTGACTGGAATTATTAATAAGCTGACTGATTTTTTCTTGTATAACCAAGCTAAGGCAGTTTTCACAAAGACAATCTTGTTGAGCTTCAATGCTCATAAGAGGCGGATAAGCCTTACACCAGCAAGACGCGCCGTTTTGTGTAGAGCTACAAATCAAAATTGCAGCACAACTTGGGCAACGTTTTTCTTGCACTGATCGTTTAATTTTCAGGGATATTTTAGATTTAAATAGGGCTTGTTGTTTGCTGTTATCTAGCTTAAGCAGCAGCACATAGCATTTAATAGAGTTTATGTGATGAACTAAACTTTGTACATGGGGATATAAATATTTTTTGGCTAGGGTTTAAGTTTTCTCTGAAGCTTGGGTAATGTTGTCACGCAAGGCTGTAACTTGTCCTGTTTCTCGGTATGCCTTATAGTCCGCAAGCACTTGGTCGTGATCGAATGCTAAGGGCTCAGGTAGTTCATTCAGGCTAAATAATTGACAGTTTTTTGCATCATCTGCGGCTTTCGGAATGCCCGACGCCTCTCCTACATAAACCGCGGTCACTGTGTGTCCACGCGTGTCCCGGGAAGGATCAGAATAAATCCCAAGTAAGGCTATTAAGCGCACTTTAAGACAGACTTCTTCTTGGGCCTCACGCATGGCAGCGTGTTCGACTATTTCACCGACATCGACAAATCCGCCGGGTATTGCCCAACCATAAGGTGGATAGGCACGCTCAATTAAGACAATAGGCCGGCCAGGGAAATCGACTAACTCAATAATGACATCTGCGGCGATTAAGGGTGTAATGGGTTTAGTCATGTCATTCTCTGGAAATAGAAGATAGTCGCTTAGAATTAGAAGTTCTTAATACTACACTCAATCCTGATCGTGACCATGTTTTTTAGCCAGCATGCCCATGGTAATCGATACAAATAGTCCAAACACAATGACAATAGTATTAATATGAAGTCCAGCATTAATCATTAGGGCATAGGCACCCAGCATAAATAAAATGCTAAGATTCTCGTTGAAGTTTTGTACAGCAATCGAGTGTCCAGAACCCATCAGTTGATGGCCTCGGTGCTGTAGCAAGGCATTCATGGGTATCAAAAAGCTGCCTGCTAAACTACCAATCACGATTAACATGAGTACCGCCACCCGCCAATCAGTAACTAATACCATGCCTAATACAACGACGCCCATGGCTATGCCTAAGGGTAATACTTTCACTGCATGTTCTAATGGCACAGCTTTAGCTGCGATCACAGAACCGATAGCAAGACCCACAGCGACCAGTGCTGTTAATTGTGTAGCTTCTTCTAAATCAAAATTCAAAGCAACCGCAGACCAAGCAAGGATAATAAAACGTAGGCTAGTACCTGCACCCCAAAATAATGAGGTTACCGCAAGAGATACTTGCCCTAATGGGTCTTTCCAGAGCAGCAAAAAACTTTTCCAGAAATCTGTGATCAGAAAGACTGGATTACGATTAGTCATGCTATGTTCTATGGGGAGCGTGGGTATAAAATAATTTAGCAAAGCTGCTACCAAATAAAGCCCAAGAGTGACAAGGATTCCCAATTCGGGTGCGCTATCAATACCTCCATTGAACTCAAGTTTGGCTAGTTCTTGGATAATATTTACATCAACACGATGCCCCATCAATAAGCCTCCTAAGATGGCACCCAAAATGATGGCTAAAACCGTTAAGCCTTCCATCCAGCCGTTTGCCCATACTAATCGGTGAGTTGGAAGACACTCAGTCAAAATTCCATATTTAGCTGGTGAATATAAAGCAGCTCCAATGCCGACAAAGCCATAGGCAAAAAGTGGATGCACCCCCAATAACATGGCAGCACAACCGACTATTTTAATGCTGTTACTAATGAACATAACCTGTCCCTTTGGCAGTGCATCTGATAATGCACCGACAAAGGGAGCTAAAACGATAAAAGCGAATACGAAGAATTGTTGTAATACGGGAATTTGCCAAGAGGGGGCGACCAAGTTTTTAAGTTGGGCTATGGCTGCAAACAAAAGCACATTATCTGCGAGTGATGAAAAAAATTGTGCTGCAAGAATGATGTAAAAACCGCGATTCATGGGATATGCCTTGTGCGATTCTGTGTAAATCAGAATGATTGCACTATTGAGTGGTAAGGTGCAAAAAATAACAGCATAACTTCAGTTCCAAAAATAAAAAGCTATTACTGGAACTGACAAGTTTTATAGAGAACTATTTGCTTTAAAAGTGAGATCTTACAAGCGCTCCGTTGCTAAGCTACTTTCCGGTACTATGATTTCTTCAAAAGCAGGGACGAGGTTATTAAAAAATTGTTCGGTACAATTAGCCCAAGAATAGTTCATAGCAAAATTTCGACAATCACGCGCATCTAATTTCAATGCTTCAGTCATCGCCACTGCCAAGTCTTCATCAAGCTTACCTACTTTATCGCTGGTAATGACGTCCAAAGGCCCAGTTACCGGATAAGCTGCAACAGGTACACCGCTCGCTAAGGCATCTAGTAAGACTATGCCAAAGGTATCGGTACGACTGGGGAATACAAACACATCAGCCGCCGCCATATGTCTGGCTAAAGGTTCGCCTGACAAAAAGCCGACAAAAACCGCATCAGGGAATTTTTCTTTAAGCTCTTTGAGTTGCGGACCATCTCCCACGACAACTTTTGTTCCTGGAAAATCCACAGACAAAAAAGCTTCAATGTTTTTTTCTACGGCTACTCTACCAACAAACATAGATATAGGGCGGGCTAATGATAATATATCGTCTTCTCTTGGGTAATAAAAATCAGGATTTACCCCGCGAGACCAGCGAATAAAGTGATTTTTAAATCCTCTTGCTACTAAATCTGCTTCTACCGAAGGAGTTGCCACCATGACCTTTTTAGCGGGGCCATGAAACCAACGTAAAAATGCATAACCACAGGAGATAGGAATTCTAAAGCGTAAATTAATGTATTCTGCAAATAAGGTATGAAATGAGGTAGTGAAGGCCAGATTATGTTTTAAACAGTATTTCCTCGCGGCTATTCCTAAAGGCCCTTCCGTGGCAATATGAATGCGTTGAGGGTTAAAGTCTTTCAATTGTCGGCTTAATTTTCCATAACAGCCAATCGCTAAGCGAATTGATGGGTAGGAAGGGCAGGGAATTGATTTAAATTGATCTGGTGTAATCAGTTTAATAGTATGTCCCGATTGCTCTAGGGTAGTACAAGTATTTTGGATGGTTGTTACTACACCATTTATTTGTGGATGCCAAGCATCAGTGATGAACGCAATTCTTAATGTCATAAAATCCTTTGATGATAGTTATTTTTATTAAAATTCGACAATAACGGGTTATGTGGACCAATATTGATCGTCAATTTGCTGATTCACTGAATCGAAGCTATGGATTTTCAGGCTTACCTGATGAGTTGCAAATACTTATATTAAAGAGAGAATATGACGTTTTAATGAAATTAATTCGGTAATAATTTTTTATTCACTATGATCTACTCCGAAGGGTTATTCAACTGATTATGGTCTATTGGAAATATAGAATTAATAATTGAATTGTGCTCTTTTCTTAATTGATGCTAGGCATCGCTTGCCGACTATCAATGACTTACGCTTGTCTTGCTCCAGACTGTCATTGTTTGTTTGAAAGCTGCCGTCAGTTTAAACAATAAGTCATGGAGGTGAATGAGAAGGTTGTTGATGAACTTAAGCTTACATCAAATTGAGCGAATTAATAAGAACAAGCTACATCTTAGTTTGTTAGCGCTCATTGCCTAAGTTAAGTGACTAAAATCACTTTGTAGGCGTTTGTCGCTATTGTAAGTATCATGAGGGCTAAGTAAACTTATGCTTTTGCTTTTGCTAATATTGCTCAAGAGAGTAGCTATATTAAGGGCGTAAGCAGAATTTAGAAATAACACAAATAAACTTTATTAAACGCTATGGCTTATAGCGTTACGTCATTCTTTTAAAATTGGTTGCGGACCTTATGATTTTTTGGCTTAAAGATGAACGTTAAAATTGCAACAGCTCAATACGATATTAGTTTTTTGGATGATTGGTCGGCTTATCAGCAAAAAATAACCCACTGGGTAGCAGAAGCTAGCGCACAAGACGCTAATATTTTAGTGTTTCCAGAATACTTTAGCATGGAGCTGGCTTCTTTATTTGGACAGGATATTTATTCGTGTTTAAGTAAACAGTTAGTCGCTATGCAATCATTGCATGATGATTTTATGGTGCTGTTTTTAAGCTTAGCTAGGCAATATGATTGTATTATTCAAGCAGGCACTTTTCCGGTGCTAATTGAAGGTAATGTTTATCATAATCGCGCTTATTTATTCATGGCAGATGGTACGGTAAATTATCAAGACAAGCTGATGATGACGCGTTTTGAAAACGAGCGCTGGTTAATTAAAGGCGGTAAAGAACTAAAATGCTTTGATACCAAGTATGGAAAAATGGCTATTAATATTTGTTATGACAGCGAGTTTCCTTTATTAGCCAGAAAGCAAGTAGAAGCGGGTTGTCTATTAATTTTAGTGCCAAGTTGTACGGATACTGTCGCAGGTTTTAATCGCGTTAAAATTGGTTGTCAAGCCAGAGCTTTAGAAAATCAATGTTATGTTGTTCAGGCTTCCTTAGTGGGTAATGCGCCGTGGTCAGAAGCAGTGGATGTTAATGTGGGCGCGGCCGCTATTTATACGCCAGTGGATAGAGGTTTTCCTGATAATGGTATTTTGTCTTCAGGTGTTTTTAATGAGGTGCAATGGGTTTTCGCAGAAATATCACCTAGCGCTTGTGCAACGGTTAGAGAACAGGGGCAGGTCTTTAATCATCGAGATTGGCCGTTGCAAGTAGATTTGGTGGCTAGCCTTTAAGGCGGGAAAGTTTAGCTTAACCGTTTACTTTTTGTCTGGACTCTCTTGAGTGCAGGCAAAGGACTCAGGGCGAAGGGTTAAGTCTTGCATCGTTCCTTTCTTAAGTTGGTTGTCTCTGCTTGTTCTGTCCAGTAATTAAGAGTCGGTTGTTGCAATAATCGTTTTATAAACAAACAGGCTTGCTGCAAATTATTTTCAGCCGCTAAGCCCAAACCTTCACCTAATTCCATACTGTCAGCTTTAATGCACAACAAAAAGCTAGGGGGCGGTGTTTGTTTTTTTATGGAAACATACACCGCTAAAACTGCCGCAGGACTCATGGCATGAGTGGTGTAGCTTTTATCTTTAGCAGCAGAAAGTTGTGAAAAATCAAAGGCGTTAATACAGGCAACAGAGGCGTCGACAAATAGGACTAATGAGCGATGTTCTAAATCTAGTGCATGTTCTATTTGTAACTGGAAGTCAGTTAATAGTTCTATTTCTGTTAAATCACAATGGCTTTCAATATAGTCCAATAATAACGGCCCCAAGGCATCATCACCGCGACTAAGATTTCCGTAGCCGAACACCAATATGGGTTTAATCATGCCAGCCGTTCGATTTGACCAGTGCTATGTTTAACTAACTTATCAATTAATTGACCGTTGACATCCATTAACTCCAACTGCAAGGGCATTTTACCCATGGCATGAGTGGCGCAAGATAAGCAAGGATCATAAGCGCGGATGGCGACTTCCAGATTATTTAATAAAGGCTCGGTGAGTTCTCGGCCCGATAAATATTCAGCCGCTACTTGGCGTACCGATTCATTCATGGCTCTATTATTACTGGTGGTAGAAACGATTAAATTAGCTTTGGTGACGATGTCATTTTCATCAACCTGATAATGATGAAATAAGGTGCCGCGTGGCGCTTCGATAACGCCTACGCCTTCATAACATTTCTCGCCTTTGGCTATTAAATCTAAGCCCATGATGTCGGGATCATGGAGCAGTTCTTTAATGGCTTCAGCACAATGTAATAGCTCAATCAAACGTGCCCAATGAAAAGCTAGGGTACTATGAACCATCGCACCAGAGCTGTGTGCCTTAAAGACGACGCGTGCCGCTTCTGCTAGCGGTGTCTTAATAAAGTCACAGTTATTGATTCTGGCTAAAGGCCCGACTCGATACCAGCCATCTTCTTGACCTAGAGATAATAGATAAGGGAACTTCATGTAAGTCCACGAGCGAACTTCTTCGTGTATATAATCGTTATACTGACAATAATCAACATGATCGATGATGGTCTCACCTTGCGCATTCTTGGCGCGTAAGCCGCCATGATAAAGCTCTAACGCTCCATCTGCTCCAGTTAAGCCCAAATAATTAGTAGCTATGGTGGCAAAGTCATCAAAGTAAGGCAGATTCGATTCATGTACTGTTTTAATAAGCGTTACCGCTGCTGCTGCCCAAGCGATAATTTGATCAATGTCTTCCAGTAAATAGTCACGTTCGGCTTTAGATAATGATTTATTCATGCCACCGGCTATGGCACCGGTACCATGAATACGTTTTCCTGAGACCATACGGATCACCTCTTGTCCGTATTTGCGTAACTTAACGCCTTGTACGGCTAAATCAGGATAAGCAGCCAGCACGGCTATGATGGAACGTTGACTAATATCACTTTCAAAACCAAACAATAAGTCGGGACTCGATAAATGAAAGAAATGCAGGGCGTGAGATTGCAATACTTGTCCAAAGTGCAATAAGCGCCTTAGCTTATCCGCTGAAATGGGTAGATTTTCAGGATCTACGCCCACTAATTGATCAATGGCTTTCGCTGCAGCTAAATGATGACTCACTGGACAAATGCCGCATAATCTTTGTACTAAGACGGGTAACTCCCAATAGGGACGGCCTTGAATAAAACGCTCAAAGCCTCGAAACTCAACGATATGTAATCGAGCTTGTTGTATTTTATTGTCTGCGTCTAATAACAAGGTCACTTTACCGTGACCCTCGACACGAGAAACTGGATCAACAACGACGCGTTTAAGATTTTCAGGATTTTTAGCGGTTTCTAAATGCTTATACATAATAATGATGACTCCTAAGAAGAGCAGTAAGGCTGCTCAATCGATACTGGAAAATAGTTAGCTAGGACTGGAAAACAATAATAGTGATAAAGCTAGAGTAACTTTTTGAGTCTGGCAGTGATGCGATAAACGTCTAATCTGTTAGCTGATTCTACGCAGGTATTCATAATAATCAATAGTTGTTAAGAGCTCATTTAAAGAAGATTGTAGTTATGACTTATGTTACCCAGCCATTGAGCCGCTTAAAAAAGCTCATAATGAGGTCGCTATCGCGACGTTTTTTTTTAATCGGGTATTCGCACCCGAAGGCGAGATACTTTCTTTTGCGCAGCCTTTAGAAAGTATCCAAAGAAAAGGCGGCTCGATTGCCGCTGCTTCCTGCCCTCCTACCGACGCGCGGCATCCATGCCGCGCCCCTTCGGGCTAATCCCAACAAAACCTGCGGTGCTCAGCGCGGCAAACGAGA
Source organism: Crenothrix polyspora (assembly GCA_945902915.1). Lineage (GTDB taxonomy): Bacteria > Pseudomonadota > Gammaproteobacteria > Methylococcales > Methylomonadaceae > Methylobacter_C. The sequence continues at coordinate 21,073 of CAMDNJ010000005.1, forward strand.
GTAAAGCAACTTTACTGCATAACAGGCAATAATTAATTAATGGCAGCGCCCATCTTAAATATAGGCAGGTACATAGCAATAACTAAACCGCCGATGAGTATACCTAAAACGACCATAATCATAGGCTCCATTAAGCTACTTAAATTATCGACCAGATTATCGACTTCTTCTTCATAAAAATCGGCGACTTTAGCCAGCATGGCATCCATAGAGCCCGATTCTTCACCAATAGCAATCATTTGCTGCACCATATGTGGGAATAGCATAGTTTGCAACATAGCAAATTGTAAACGTTGTCCTGTTGCTACTTCTTCACGCATTTTTAACACAGCTTCGCTATACATAATATTGCCACAGGCACCAGAAACTGAGCTTAAGGCACTGACTAATGGAACGCCCGCAGCCGATAAAGTCGATAAGGTTCTGGCAAATCGGGCAATCGCTGACTTGTTTAAAATAATGCCGATTATTGGGGCTTTTAATAAGCTTTTATCTAGGAAGCGATTAAAGGCTCGCGAACGCTTCTTAAAGTAACTGAAGCTATAAACTGCTGCTATGATAATAGCCAGAATCATCCACCAGATTTGTTTCAGTGCTTTAGACATGTCAACAATCATGCGGGTAAAGATAGGAAGATCAGCGCCGAAACTCTTAAATAGATCTTCAAAGACGGGTACTACAAATAGCAGAAGTATGGCTGTTACAATAAAAGCGACGACAATCACGGCAGTCGGGTAAGTTAACGCTTTTTTGATTTTCTTCTTCATAGACTCGGTTTTTTCTTTATAAGTGGCGATCTTATCGAGTAGAGTTTCCAGTACGCCTGCGCTTTCGCCAGCTTCAACTAAATTGCAGAATAATTCATCGAAGTACTGAGGATTCTTTTCTAGCGATTCAGCCAAGGTGTCGCCACTTTCAAGATTGACTTTTATACTCAGCAACAGCAGTTGCATGCTCGGATTTTCGTGGCCCTTGCCAATAATATCGAATGCTTGTACTAAAGGCACACCGGCCTTTAGCATAGTGGCTAATTGCCTTGAGAAAATAGCGATGTCGCCCGGTGTAATTTCTCGAGTTCTTGTAAATAATGGCTTAGATTTTATTTTTATTTTTGTGACGCGATAACCTTGTCTTTTTAATTCGCTGCGTGCCATTATCTCGCTTTTTGCAGAAATTTCACTTTTGAATTTTTTTCTGCTCTTATCAAGACCTTCCCAGATAAAATCTAATTGTTCAGTTTTATTAGCCATGATTATTCCTTGGTTACTCTATCTATTTCTTCTAGGCTAGTGATACCCATACGGATTTTATTTAAGCCCGATTCGCGTAAGTCATTGATACCTTCGGCTTTAGCAAGTTCTGCTAATTGTAAAGCATTGCCACCTTCTAAAATGAGGGCGCGCATATGATCACTTAGGGTCATCATCTGATAAATACCAATTCTGCCCTTATAGCCATTGGTGCAGTGTTCACAGCCAACAGCGCTATATATTTTAAGAGTGCTTAATTCTTCTGCTTTAAATCCGGTAGCAATGAGAGTGGCATCTGGCAGCGGGGTAAGAATTTTACAGTGTACACATAAGCGTCTGGCTAAACGTTGAGCTATTATTAAAATGACTGCAGACACAATATTAAAGGGTGCAATACCCATTTGCATAAGCCTGTTTAAGGTCTGTGGAGCATCATTGGTATGGAGTGTTGATAATACTAGATGACCTGTTTGTGCTGCTTTAACGGCAATTTCTGCAGTTTCTAAGTCACGAATTTCACCGACCATAATGACGTCAGGATCTTGACGTAAAAAAGCCCGTAAGGCATTGGCAAAGGTCAACCCAGCTTTAACATTCATATTAACTTGATTAATGCCTTCAACCGTTATTTCAACGGGATCTTCTGCGGTAGAAATATTGCGTTCGACACTATTCAGTAGGTTTAAGCCTGTGTATAGCGTTACCGTTTTACCACTGCCGGTAGGTCCTGTTACCAAAACCATGCCATAAGGTTTATTAATAGCTAATAGAAAAAGTCGTTCTTGTTCAGGCTCGAAGCCTAGTTTATCTATGCCAATTTGAGTGCTGCTCGGATCTAAGATACGTAGAACAATTTTTTCACCAAATAATGTTGGACATGAGTTGACTCGAAAATCAATGGCTCGGTTTTGAGAGAGAGCCATTTTAATTCGGCCATCTTGAGGAACGCGGCGCTCGGCAATATCCATTTTGGCCATGACTTTAATTCTGGAAATGACCCGAGTCGCTATATTATTGGGTGGACTAGCCACTTGATAAAGTATGCCATCTGATCTACAGCGGATACGGAAGTATTTTTCATAAGGCTCCATATGAATATCGGAGGCACCTTTTTTAATGGCATCAAGCAATATTTTGTTAACAAAGCGTACCACTGGAGCATCGTCAATTTCTGCATTGCCTTCAGTTCTAATGAAATCATCATTGCTATTAATGTCCAGATGCTCTAGTTCTACATCGAGTAAATCAGACCTTGAAGTATCTGCAGCTTCTAACAGTGTTTCTATAGCGTTAAGTAATTTGTTTTCATCAACCAGTATATTTTCTGGATGCAGTTGGCTTTGAAACTTGATGTCATCTATGGCCTGAAAATTAGTGGGGTCTGAAACCGCTATAAATAATGTTTCACCTCGTTTAAATAGCGGAAGTATATGGTGTTTGCGAATGAGTTTTTCGCCAGTTAATGGTATTGGGAGGCTTTTAAGTTCAATGGCTTCAAGATCGAAGTACGGTAAATTGTATTCTTTTGAAGCTTTTAGGGCGACTTGATGACTATCAATAATATTATTAATGACGAGATAACTTAATAAAGGCGTTTGTTTTTTTTGTGCTTGTGAGTTATGAATTTTAACTTCGCTTTCTTTCAATAGCCCATCTTGGATCAAGTAGTGAATCAAATCACTTAAAGGTATGTTGGTAGATGGGCTGGCCATAGGCAAAAGTTTAGAATTAAAAGTTAAAGAAGGCGAAAGACGAAAGGCTAGTGTAGATTTTATTTTTTTTTGCCTTTCGCCCTTTGCCCGTTCTTCACATAGTTAGAATTTTAGCGTGTTGTTGTTCAAGGTTACTGAGCACTGAACATAACTCAGCTAATTTTGCTTTCTCTTTATCGATAACGGCAGATGGTGCTTTATCGACAAAGGTTGGGTTACTTAATTTATCTTTAATTCTAGGTAAATCATTGTTGATTTTTTGTATTTCTTTTTCCAAGCGAGCCAATTCAGCATCTTTATCTATCAGTCCTGCCATAGGAATTAAAATTTTCAGTTCGCCCACTAAGGCAATGGCAGATTCTGGTGTGGATTGTTCATTATCTAGCCACGTTATTGATGCTAAACGACCTATTTTATGTAAGTAAACGCTATTGGTAGTTAAGAAATTCTGATCGTTAACTGAACCATTTTGTAGTAATACGGGTAAAGGCTTTCCAGGAGCAATATTCATTTCACCACGAATACGACGTACACCCAGAATAAAACTCATAAGCCAATTTATTTCTGTGACTGCATTATCATTAATGAGCGATTCATCTGCTATCGGATAAGCTTGTAACATAATGGTGTCAGCATGAATTCCCGCCAAGGGTGCAACACGTTGCCAAATTTCTTCGGTGATAAAAGGCATTAGCGGATGGGATAAGCGTAACAGAGTTTCAAGAACTGTCAATAAGGTTTTACGCGTACCGCGTTGTAATGCCACATCATCAGATTGTAAAGAGATTTTGGCTAGCTCTAAATACCAGTCGCAGTATTCATTCCACGTGAATTCATAAAGCGCTTGTGCGGCTAAATCAAAACGATAATTATCAATAGCATGGCAGGTTGTGCTGGTTACTTGGTTGAGCCTGGAGATAATCCAGAGATCAACTTGGGTATAGGCACAAGCTGCATCAGATAAACCATTATCCTGCTCTTCGGTATTCATCAATACGTAACGTGCGGCATTCCACAATTTATTACAAAAATTGCGATAACCTTCTGTTCTCGCCATATCAAAACGAATATCGCGACCGGTTGAGGCTAAAGAGGCAAAAGTAAAACGCAAGGCATCGGTACCGTAAGATTGTATGCCGTCAGGAAAGTCTTTGCGGGTAGCTTGTTCAATCTTTTTAGCTAAATGGGGCTGCATCATGCCCGCAATTCGTTTAGCTACCAGCGCTTCGAGATCTATGCCGTCAATAATATCAATCGGGTCAAGTACATTGCCTTTAGATTTGGACATTTTTTGGCCCTCGGCATCACGCACCAAGCCATGTATGTAAACTTCTTTAAAGGGTACAGCGCCTTGGAACTTAAGCCCCATCATAATCATACGGGCGACCCAGAAGAAAATAATATCAAAGCCTGTTACCAATACGCTGGTTGGATAATGTTTGGCAAGTTCTTCTGTGTTTTCTGGCCAACCCAAGGTTGAAAAAGGCCAGAGTGCCGATGAAAACCAAGTGTCTAATACATCTTCATCTTGCTTAAGGGCATAATCAGCCGCTAAGTTATGTTTTTCACGAATAGCGAGTTCAGACTCGCCCACATAAATATTGCCTAAGTCATCATACCAAGCAGGAATACGATGTCCCCACCAAATTTGCCTAGAAATACACCAGTCTTGAATGTTGCGCATCCAGTCAAAATAAGTATTTTTCCAGTTGTCAGGAACAAATTTAATGTCGCCATTTTCTACCGCAGCTATGGCGGGTTCTGCCAGTGGCGCCACTTTAACGTACCATTGATCAGTCAATAAGGGTTCGATAACACTGTTAGTGCGATCGCCACGCGGTACCATTAATTTATGGTCGGCTACTTTTTCTAATAAACCTAGGGCATCGAGATCTGCAACCATTTGTTTACGTGCTGCAAAACGATCGAGTCCACAGTAGTGCTCTGGAATCAGCTGGTTTTCGTTTTCGTCATTGCTGCGTATAGAAGCATCGACAGTGAAAATATTAATTAAGCCGCCATGAGGTAAGTCTTGCATTGCCGAGGTATGGCGGTGACGTGTCCAGACTTCATAATCATTAAAATCATGAGCAGGTGTGATTTTGACACAACCCGTACCAAATTCAGGATCAACATAATCATCGGCAATAATCGGAATTCTACGGCCGGTTAACGGCAGTTCTACGAATTCACCTAATAGATGTTTATAGCGATCATCATCAGGATGAATCGCAACTGCAGCATCACCTAATAAGGTTTCGGGGCGAGTGGTGGCAACGATCAAATGTCCCTGTCCATTCGATAAAGGATAACGAATATGCCACATAGAACCATTTTCTTCTTCGGATAAGACTTCCAAGTCAGAGACAGCGGTATGCAGTACAGGATCCCAGTTAACTAAGCGCTTGCCGCGATAAATCAAGCCTTCTTCATACAAGCGTATAAAGACTTCTTGAACGGCATCGGACATACCATCATCCATAGTAAAACGCTCCCTATTCCAATCCAAAGAAGAGCCCATGCGCCGTAATTGCTGGGTAATAGCACCGCCTGATTCTTCCTTCCATTGCCAAACTTTTTCTACGAATTTTTCACGGCCATAATCATGGCGGGTTTTACCTTCTGCATTACAAAGACGCTCTACCACCATTTGTGTAGCAATACCGGCATGATCCGTACCCGCTTGCCACAAGGTGCTATAACCTTTCATTCTATGATAGCGGGTGAGGGCATCCATGATGGTGTCTTGGAAAGCATGGCCCATGTGTAGGCTGCCAGTGACATTAGGCGGTGGAATCATAATACAATACGATTCGCCCTCTGATTTGGCTGCAAAATAACCTTGTTCTTCCCAGTTTTGATACCAGCGTTGTTCTATATCGTGAGGAGCGTATTTTTTTTCCATGATGACGTTTTATTTTATTAAATGGGAAATAGGTTAATGGTTGCGGCCATTAAGTTAAGTTAAAACAGTATAAGTTTGGAGTGTTGAGCTTTAGCTATTGCTTAATAAAACAGCTGAAGCTGTTTTACTCCATACATAGATTACTTAACTAAATGGACGTAATGTTAACTGTAGAGGCGCATGCCCCTCTGTTTAGTTATATGACATGTCGGCTATTATATAGTCTTCGCCTAATTCTGATAACTTTACCTTAAGGGTCTTATTTTCAACCGAAGCACCTGCTTCAATGATGCTGCTTACTCGTAAGTAATTAGGCGTATAACCAAATACTTGCTGACTGCCGTCGTCCTGCGCGATGCTGTAACCTTCCCAGAGCACTGGAAACTCTAGTCCTAAATTATCCTTGAAAAACGCTAGCTTCATGGTGTTGGCTAATTCATGCAATTGCCTGCTGCGTAGTTTTTTAGTGTCATCGCTAATTTGTTCGGGCAGATTAGCGGCTTTAGTGCCTTCCCGACGGGAATAAGTAAAAATATGAATATGGCCAAAGCCGATTTTTTTGACGAAATTATAGCTATCTTGCCATTCTTGTTCTGTTTCGCCAGGAAAGCCGACGATAATATCGGTAGTGATATTAAAGTGCGGGATTTTTGCACGTAATTGCTGAACGATAGCAGAAAATTCTTCTGTTTTACAACGCCTAGCCATCCTGCGTAGCACGGTATCTGAACCGCTTTGCAGCGGTAAATGTAGGTGTGGCATAAGCCTAGGATTATGAAATAATTCAAAGAAATCCTCAGGTAATTCCCAAGGCTCTAAAGAACCTAGCCTAAGTCTAGGGATGTCGGTTTCAGCCAAGATGGCTTTGATGAGATCAGATAAATTAATATCTAAATCACTGCCATAACCGCCTAAATGCACGCCGGTTAAAATAGCTTCGGTGATGCCTTGCTGATGCAGCTCATTAATTTCATTAACAACGGTTTGTATAGAGCGACTGACTTCTTCGCCACGAGCCACTGTGACGATACAAAAGGTGCAGCGATAGCGACAGCCATCTTGTACCTTAATAAAAGCCCGTTGTCTGCCGCGTGTAAATAAAGACGTTTCACCTGGATCGGTAGCCATAGTCGGCATGGTATCCATGTTAAGTTCGCTTAAGGTTCTTTCTACTAGCTGATCTTTATCTTTGTTGCTAACGACTAAGTCTACGCCTAATAAAGCTCCAGCTTCTTCTTGGTTTAAAGTAGCATAACAGCCGCTAACCACTAACTTTGCTTGTGGATTATCACGATGAATACGGCGTATGAGTTGGCGTGATTTTCTGGCAGCATCTTGGGTAACGGCACAAGAATTAATGACGATGAGTTGAGCCGTTTCGGCTTGTTTAGTAATAGCATGGCCAGATTTTTGAAAAGCTTGTGCCCAAGTTTCTAATTCGGCTTCATTAAGCCGACAGCCGAGTGTTTTAAGGTGAACGTTCATTAATTATCCAAAGAACCAATAGGCAATATCATTGAGATAATCATGCCCGAGAGAGCTATTATCCCACAGGCATGGTCGTCATGGACATGTTTATACTGGTCCTAATTATACTTTGTCGCATGTATGGCTATGGTTCGTAGCTTGGGTTTTTCTGCTATTAGGTGATAACTCACAACATGAGTCATGGGTTAAATACTACTTTCAATAGGCTTAGCTTTTGTCTAAGCGGGAACCCCGTCCTTAACGTTTCGAAAGCTACTGAAGCAACCAAACGGCGCTATATAACCAAAAGCAGGCATGTTTCTTCGGTGATCTTTCAAAGATAATTGCAATATCAAACGTTTGAGACGGGGTTGTAAACCCCGTCTCGCGAGAGGCATCGGTCGGCATAGCCTGCGATGAATCAGCAATTGCTATGTTCATTTCTTGCAGAAAAAACGCTAATACTGCAACCATGGTCATCGTAACATGTTGTTTCATTTGTTTGCCTCATTTTCAGAGTCATCTTGAGAAGCCTAACGTTGAGGTAAGTGGCGCGCCGCTCACTGAGCTTAAACGAAGCCGCCGAACCTTGATAAAGAGCCAAACTTTCAAAACCACCATAGGTCGGCGCGTCCCTTTTGACCGTAATGTTAGGCCAAATGTGTGATTGCAAGACCTGACCCGGCGCCTACGACTTTTCTGCGCATAATTGTGTGAACTTGCGTTATTTGGCTGGTATTACGCGCACGATTTCACACCTCAACTGTAGGGGGGCTGCAATCTCATTGGCAAAACGCATCTGGGAGTCATGTAATCGATCCGTAGTCTTTACTTCAACAAAGGAAATTCCTTTGTTGCTAATTACAGTTAAATCTGGCCAGCCTGCTCGGTATTCATATGGTTTAAGCATGTATTTTTCTAGAAGCTGAATACGCAAATCAACGCTAATTTTATCAGCCAACTTAAATAAAAACTCCTCTCGCACCCGAGAATATGCATCTCGCAAAAAGTCATCTGCGCAAATTTCTTTTATATTTCTAATAAGGTCTGCGTGCGTTATGGAGCGAGCGCATTCAACAATCTCGCCGCTGTATTGAGAAAGAATAGTTAGTTGAGCCTCAAGATAGCGACGAATGGCATCACTTCTATCCTGAAATGTATTTCTTCGTATAAGTACTGATAAGCTGGCAGCCTTCAACATTAGATTGATAGAGCCTCCTTCGCACCAACTGCATATACAATCATGATTCGACATGGTTTGAGCGACAACCTCTTCGGGGTGCAAACCATATGAGCCATTGAACGACCATGATCCGCTCTCTGAATACACTGCCGTAACTGACGAGAATGGCCACGAGATTAGTTCGCACTGTTTTTCTAACGCAGATTTTCTAGTCATAGGTAGATAGCTCTAACGTAAAAGTGATGGTTTATGCCTTAACCATCAAAGCCAGTTGTTTTTGAAGCTTGGATATTTCACTGTCAATTTCCTTGAAGAGTTTTGCATACTCTCCGCATATCCTCTGCTTTGCGTCGGTAGATTCTTTAACAAATGATGTAGATATATTTGCTGCATATTTCTCACCAAAGGCCCCTTGAGCAGATACAAATTTTTTATGAGCTTCGCTTAAGCTTTGGAAGTACATGTGTATCAACATGTTAAGCCTGATTATGGGGGGAGTGTCTGAATATTCCTTGGGATTGATCGGTGTATCAAAATGAACTTTGGAAATCACCTGTCCGAGCATACCTTGGTAATCTATCCTGATAGCTATCAAAATTTCATACATGCTTTCGAGTCGGCCTCGTTCTCTGTCTTCTCTTTCCAAGCGCACTTTATGTTTATTAGTAAATTGCTGATTGATTAAGTTACCTACGAAGACAACTGTCGCCCCTAGCAACGCGGCAATAACAGGAATCCAACTTGATATTTCAGATGGGCTTAGATATTGCGCCATAGTTTCTCCGATAAGTCCAACTATAATTAGACATACTAATAGACGCAAAACATTACGTCATTTGTTTATATAAATCAATATTGTGATTTAAAATTACTTACATTTTATCTCAAGCGGGACGGGGTTTGCAACCCCGTCCTTAACGTTTCGAAAGCTATATAAAGCATCCCAACGGCGCTATATAACCAAAAGCAGGCATGTTTCTTCGATGATCTTTCAAAGCAAGTAGCCTCGATGAAACGCAGTGGAATCGAGGAAGTATGAGTGCTGTAAAACCTCGATTCCGTTTTACTTCATCGAGGCTACAAGCGGAACGGGGTTTGTAACCCCGTTCTTAACGTTTAAGGTTTCGAAAGTTATTGAAGCATGCAAACGTTTCGGTCGGGGTTGTAAACCCCGGCCGGCATTAGGCTATAACGCATCACCGCTCTTTGAGCCTTATGTAATGCTCAAAGAGCCTTCTGTAAACATTGCTGAGTATTAGCCGAGTCTTCCTGAGTGGTCAGGCAATCTTGCTAAGCGTTCATTCAAGTGTCGAGAGGGCTACTCAAGCCTTGCTGAGTGCTAGGCAAGCTTTGCTGAGCAGTTGCTGAGGTGCTGCTTAGTACTCAGCAAGGGGTTGCAAGGCTCTGCCAGATTGCTAGAGCGCTCAGTAAGCTTAGCGCAGCACTGGTCAAGGTCTGAGGAGTCCTTAGCAAGGTCAGTTCTTTTGAGCTAAAGGTCTGCGAAGCACTAGGCTATGTTCGCTGAGTGCTCATCGAGTCTTGCCTAGCGCTCATTAATCAATAGTTAGCTAAAGCAGGGCTTGAAACAGTGTCAGTCTATTGATGATCTTATAGAGCATTAAAGTATCTAGAGTGCGGGGTGTGTGATGGATAAATGTAGCCAAGACCTAGAGTCTTGGCTACATTTTTTTTGAGCTTATTACTCAGAAGCGGCTAATTTCTTATCAGTTTCGTACACTAATAAGGGCTCTGATTGACCTAAAATAACACTTTCGTCGATAACCACTTTACTGATGTTGTCGGCTGAGGGTATTTCATACATAGTGTTCAGTAAAACATTTTCGACGATGGTTCTAAGTCCGCGAGCACCAGTCTTTCTTTCCATGGCTTTCGTGGCGATGGCTTTTAGTGAATCTTCTCTGAACTCCAGTTCTGCACCTTCCATTTCAAACAAATGTTTGTATTGTTTGATCAGGGCATTTTTAGGTTCGGTTAGAATTTTAATTAACGCGGCTTCATCGAGTTCTTCTAGGGTTGCGATAATCGGTAAGCGACCTACAAACTCAGGAATCAATCCGTATTTGATTAAATCTTCAGATTCGACTTCGGCAAAGAGTTGGCCAATGTTTTTGGATTCATCTTTGGTTTTAACTTCCGCTGAAAAGCCAATGCCGCCTTTTTCTGAGCGGGCTTTAATGACGCGATCTAAACCAGCAAAGGCACCGCCTACTATGAATAGAATATTAGCGGTATTGACCTGTAAAAACTCACCTTGTGGATGTTTACGACCACCTTGTGGCGGTACCGATGCAATAGTGCCTTCGATAAGTTTTAGTAAGGCTTGTTGAACACCTTCACCTGAAACATCACGGGTTATAGAAGGGTTATCAGATTTTCTGGAAATCTTATCGATTTCATCTATGTAAACAATGCCGGTTTCTGCTTTTTCTACATCATAATCACATTTTTGTAGAATTTTCTGAATAATATTTTCTACGTCTTCACCGACATAACCGGCTTCTGTTAAGGTAGTGGCATCTGCAATAGTAAAGGGCACATCTAAGAGGCGTGCTAAGGTTTCGGCCAACAATGTTTTGCCTGAGCCGGTAGGGCCTATCAGTAAGATATTACTTTTTGCAATTTCAATAGTATCTTTTTTTGATTTGTTGCGTAAGCGTTTGTAATGATTGTAAACAGCGACAGCTAAAATCTTTTTAGCGCGATCTTGTCCGATGACATATCCGTCGAGTTCTTCTTTTATATCTTTAGGTTTGGGTAATGAACTGCCTGAAAAAGGTGATGATTCATCATCTAGTTCATCTTTGATAATATCATTACAAAGCTCTACACATTCATCACAAACATAAACAGACGGCCCAGCAATCAGCTTTCTAACTTCATGTTGGCTTTTGCCACAAAATGAACAATAAAGTAACTTATCGTCATCTTTACTATTTTTATCATTACTCATTAATCAATCCTCTGCAATACCAGTTCATAGCAACAGTTTTCTTTAGGGCTTAGCTTAGCCGAAATATCCAAACAATACCATTCCGTTATAGTTCAGCAGTGTTAGCTCTGTTAGCTAATACTTTATCAATAAGGCCATAGCTCACGGCATCATTAGCATTCATAAAGTTATCTCTATCAGTATCTTGTTGCACTTTTTCTAGTGGTTGGCCGGTATGGTGTGACATGATGTTATTGAGCTTGTCTCTAATAGACAAAATTTCTTTGGCATGTATGTCAAAATCAGATGCTTGACCTTGAAAGCCACCTAAAGGTTGATGAATCATCATTCTTGAGTTTGGTAGGCAATAACGTTTGTCTTTAGCGCCGCCGGTGAGTAATAATGCGCCCATGCTTGCAGCTTGGCCGATACAGAGTGTGCTAACATCCGGTTTAATAAATTGCATGGTGTCATAAATAGACATGCCTGCAGTTACTGAACCACCAGGAGAGTTAATATATAAATGGATGTCTTTATCTGGATTTTCAGATTCTAAAAAAAGTAACTGAGCGACCACTAAATTAGCCATATAATCTTCTACTTGGCCGACTAAGAAAATAACGCGTTCTTTTAAAAGTCTGGAGTAAATGTCGTAAGAGCGTTCACCTTTAGCGGTTTGTTCGATGACCATGGGGACTAATCCCCCTGCGGCTTCCAGTGCTTTGGCTTGATTTATTGCATATTGATTATACATAGCTAATCCTTAACGCTGATCCATGACATCACTGAATTTGACTGTTTTATCAGTTACTTTGGCTTGTGTTACTAGCCATTCAATAACTTGATCCTCTAAAACCATTTGGCGGACATCATCCAAGCGTTTTTCGTCAGAGTAATACCAGCTAACAACATCGTCTGGACGTTCATAACTTTTTGCCATATTTTGGATGGTCGCTAGTACTTTATCATTGTCAATTTCAATGCTGTTTTTCTGTACCACTTCACTTAATATTAAGCCTAAAGCTACACGACGCTTAGCTTGATCTTCAAAAAGATCTCTAGGTAGATTTAGCTCTTCAAGAGTGGTTTTTTGTCTTTTGGCTGTTTCGATATAAGGTTTAAGAAGGTTTTCGACTTCAATGTCGATGAGCGCATTTGGTGTAGTTATTTGAATTTTTTCATATAATTCATTCATGACTGCCATTTTTAATTTACCGCGCAGTGCTTGTTCGAGCTCTCTTTCCATATTATTTTTGATATCAGCACGGAATAGCTCAATTGTTCCGCCAGATATACCGTAGGCCGCTATGAATGCTTCATCGATAGTCGGTAATACAGGTTCTTCGACTGAAATGATGTCTACGTTAAACTCAGCGACTTTGCCTGCGAGTTTTTCATGGTTGTAGTCTTCAGGGAAGGTGACAGAGAATATTTTATTATCACCAGCGCTAAGGCCAATTAGATTTTCTTCAAACCCAGGAATCATCTTTTTTTCTCCGCAGATGACTTTAAAGTCTTCTATGCGGCCATCAGTAAAGTTTTCGCCGTCAGCTATACCGGTAAAGCCAATAGTTACAAGATCAAGTATTTGTGCGGCGCGATCAATAATCAACCACTCTTGTTTTTGAGCTCTTAACTTTTCAATCATGTCATCAATGTCACTCTCAGCAACGCTGGCTTGTGGGCGTACTACTTCAAGTTGATCAACGCCTACTAGCGATATTTCTGGATAAACTTCAAATACAGCGGTGTATTTGAAGCCTTCGTCTGCGTCTATTTCTTCAATAAGCGGGCGTCCAACAGGGTTTAGTTTTTGTTCTTCTAAGGCTTTAGGAAAGGTGCTGTTGATAAGGTCGCCGGAAACTTCGCCGCGAACTTGCTCACCATACATTTTTTTAACAACCTGAGCAGGCACTTTGCCTGGGCGAAAGCCATCAATTTTTACTTCGCGGGCTAATGATTTTAAACGCTGAGCTATTTTTTCCTGAAGTAAAGTTTCAGGCACATTTACAGTCATTTTTCGGCTTAATTCTGATGTCATTTCGACAGAAACTTGCATTCCTATACCTCGTGTTTGTATGTAGAAGATTTTTATAAGTGCCGTTGGTGGCTTGATAAAACTGAAAGCAGAACTATAGGTCGTAAAGCTTTATAGAATAGTGTGGTGCGAATGGAGAGACTCGAACTCTCACAGGATAACCTACTGGAACCTAAATCCAGCGCGTCTACCAGTTCCGCCACATTCGCATTTTGTATGAACGAGCTATTTTAAAGAGTAATGAATGTTTTAACAAGTTATAAATTATATTTTTCTTCTTTGTGCCTCATTAACAATCAATTGATACCTAGCATCTAGCAAGATTTTGTCGTAAAGTTTTACATTCTGAGCGCAGACGAAAGGCTCAGGGCAAAAGATTAAGTCTAAGCGGCTAGCAACTTAAGAATTCTTGGCCTTTGTCTGTGCTTAAATGAACGTTTGAGCTAAGCTGTCCCGCCTTAAGTTGGTAGCCTAACAATTTAACCTTTTTAAAAACCTATGACTAATAAAAACATGTCTAACCGTATAGTCGTCCTCGATACTGAAACTACAGGACTTAGCCCGCGAGAGGGTCATCGAATTATTGAAATTGGCTGTGTTGAATTAATAAATCGTCGCTTAACAGGTAAACGTTTTCACGCCTATCTTAATCCTGAAAGGACAATAGATGATGGCGCTATTGCCGTGCATGGCATAAGCAATGAATTTTTAGATGATAAGCCGCTCTTTAGGCAAATCTCAGCTGAATTTATAGCCTTCATACAAGACGCTGAGTTAGTCATTCATAACGCGCCATTTGATGTTGGTTTTATCAATAATGAATTTTCGTTATTAGAAGGTTACACAAAAACGCTTGCAGATTTCTGTTTAGTTTTCGACACGCTCGTTTATGCTCGAAAAAAACATCCTGGCCAACGTAATAGCTTAGACGCGCTTTGTAAGCGCTATGGTATTGATAATAGCCATAGAGAATTACATGGCGCCTTACTTGATGCGGAAATCTTAGCGGAAGTATTCTTGCTAATGACAGGAGGGCAGTCATCATTGATCGATGATGCGCCTGTTAAGGCAAAGTTAGTTGTCGCTGATTCTAATAAGCCTAAAATAGCAACAGATCGACCAGTGCTAAGTATAGTGCGCTGTAATGAAGAGGAGTTATCAGCACATCAAAAGAGTTTGAATGGCATTGAAAACTGCCTTTGGGGGATATAAATGGTGGGCAAACGATAAAGCTGTTTGCACACCCTACACGGCTAAACAATACTCCCACGCAAGAACGATAATATTGTGGTGATGGCCGTAGGGGCGTATTGCATACGCCCTTATAAAATAAGTTTTATGACATTGAACTTTCGATAAATGGGCGTATGCAATACGCCCCTACAGTAGTTTTATCTTTTCCACGCGGCGCGTCATTTAATTAATATACGGACATAAAAAAGCCCCGATTGCTTAAGGCAATCGAGGCTCTGATTTTTAAAGCTAAGTGTCTAAAGCCCTCTGGCTTTAAGACAACATGATTACATCATGCCGCCCATACCACCCATACCGCCCATGCCGCCCATATCAGGCATGCCGCCATGACCTTTGTCATCGCTAGGCGCATCAGCAATCATAACTTCAGTAGTCAGCATTAAACCAGCAACAGAAGCCGCATTTTGTAATGCAGTACGTGTTACTTTAGCAGGATCTAAGATACCCATTTCGATCATGTCGCCGTATTTGCCAGTTGCAGCATTGTAACCAAAGCTGCCTGTACCTTTTTGTACTTCATTGAAAACTACAGAAGGCTCGTCACCTGCGTTAGCTACAATTTGACGTAAAGGCTCTTCCATAGCGCGACGTAAAATATTAACGCCGACTGTTTGGTCATGATTAATACCTTCTAAGCCAACTAAGGCTGATAAAGCGCGAACTAGGGCAGTACCGCCACCAGCAACAACGCCTTCTTCAACCGCTGCGCGTGTTGAATGCAATGCATCTTCAACGCGAGCTTTCTTTTCTTTCATTTCAATTTCAGTTGCAGCGCCAACTTTGATAACAGCAACACCGCCAGCTAATTTAGCTAAACGTTCTTGCAATTTTTCTTTGTCATAGTCAGAAGTTGCATCATCAGCTTGAGCACGAATTTGTGCAACGCGGTTTTTGATTTGTTCTTCAGAACCAGCGCCATCAATGATGGTTGTGTTTTCTTTAGTGATTTGAATTCTTTTTGCTGTACCTAACTGCTCAAGTTCAGCTTTTTCTAGGCTCAAACCCACTTCTTCAGAAATAACAGTACCACCGGTTAAGATGGCAATGTCTTCTAACATCGCTTTACGACGGTCGCCAAAGCCTGGAGCTTTAACAGCCGCAACTTTCACGATACCACGAATAGTGTTAACAACTAGAGTAGCTAAGGCTTCGCCTTCAACATCTTCAGCAACGATCAATAATGGACGGCCAGATTTAGCAACGGCTTCCAAAATAGGTAACATTTCACGAATGTTAGAAATCTTCTTGTCGTAAATTAAGATCAGAGGATCATCTAATTCAACGCTCATGTTTTCTTGTTTGTTGATGAAGTAAGGTGACAAATAGCCACGATCAAACTGCATGCCTTCAACCACGTCTAATTGATTGTCTAAGCCTGAACCTTCTTCAACCGTAATAACGCCTTCTTTGCCGACTTTTTCCATCGCTTCAGCAATGATTTGGCCAACTGAATCGTCAGAGTTAGCAGAAATCGTACCTACTTGAGCAATGGCTTTGTTATCAGTACAAGGTACAGCTGATGCGCGAATAGCTTCTACGGCTTTAGTCACAGCTAAATCAATACCGCGTTTTAGATCCATTGGGTTCATGCCAGCAGCAACCGCTTTCAAACCTTCGTTAACGATAGATTGAGCCAATACAGTTGCAGTGGTTGTACCGTCACCGGCAACATCAGAAGTATGTGAAGCCACTTCTTTAACCATTTGCGCGCCCATATTTTCGAATTTGTCTTTTAATTCGATTTCTTTGGCAACAGATACACCGTCTTTAGTAATGGTTGGAGCGCCGAAGCTTTTGTCTAAGATTGCATTACGACCTTTAGGGCCTAATGTTACTTTTACTGCGTTTGCTAAAATATTAACACCACGTGCCATACGAACACGTGCGTCATCACCGAATAATACGTCTTTTGCTGCCATTTTTATTCCTTAGTAGTTTGTTTGATTATGAGGTAAGTGGCTTTAGGTTTAACCTAAAATGCCCATGATGTCTTCTTCACGCATAACGATGAGGTCATCACCGTCAACTTTGACTTCGTTACCAGAGTATTTGCCAAATAATACTTTATCGCCTACTTTAACTTCTAAAGCGCGCACAGTACCATTGTCTAATGCTTTGCCAGAACCGACGGCTAAGATAATGCCTTGGCTAGGTTTTTCAGCAGCAGAGCCAGGAAGCACGATGCCGCCTGCTGTTGTTGTTTCTTCTTCAAGACGTTTTACTATGACTCTGTCGTGCAATGGACGTATATTCATTTATATCTCCTAAGATTAAATTAAAGGTTTTCGGTTATTAGCACTCGCTAGTAATGAGTGCTAATAATAATCAGGTTTTGCAGTGTGTCAAGTTATTTGGCATTATTCACCTACATCCTACAACAATAATTAAGCTATGAATGACACTCAACTACTACGCTACAGCCGTCAAATTATGCTGCCTCAATGCGATATTGAAGGCCAGCAAAACATCCTTGCCGCCAAAGTATTAATCATCGGCGCCGGAGGTTTAGGATCTCCAGCAGCGATGTATTTAGCAGCAGCAGGTGTCGGCAGTATTGTTATTTATGATGATGATGTGGTTGAGCTATCTAATTTACAGAGGCAGATCGCTCATCACACACCCGATATAGGGCTGGATAAAGTAATTTCAACCCGCGAAACACTCAATAAGTTAAATCCTGATGTGCAGGTAACAGCCGTTAAGCAGCGTTTAGCCGGAGAACAGCTTGATATCGAAGTGCTAAATGCTGATGTGGTGTTAGATTGTAGCGATAATTTTTTAACACGCTTTGCCATCAATAAGGCCTGCGTTAAACATCAAACCGCTTTGGTTTCTGGAGCTGCTATACGCTTTGAAGGACAAGTGTCTGTGTTTACGCCAGGCAAAGATAACAGTCCTTGTTATAACTGCTTATACAGCAGCGATGGTGAGGAATTGCAAAACTGTGCCACTAATGGTGTTATTGCGCCTATTACCGGAATAGTAGGCAGTATTCAGGCCTTAGAAGCATTAAAGTTAATTATGGCGATTGGCAAGCCATTAATCGGGCGTTTGTTGTTATTGGATGGCTTGACTATGGAGTGGAATACTATGAAGCTCACAAAAAACCTAAAATGCCCAACTTGTGGTGATAGCCAGTAGGGGCGTATTGCATACGCCCTTTATAAAATTCCTGCAGGCGGAGCTAGGAAGCGAGGTTGTATTTCA
Source organism: Crenothrix polyspora (assembly GCA_945902915.1). Lineage (GTDB taxonomy): Bacteria > Pseudomonadota > Gammaproteobacteria > Methylococcales > Methylomonadaceae > Methylobacter_C. Next base: position 39,039 of record CAMDNJ010000005.1, read on the forward strand.
GTGTTTTTACGCTCCGGCTACGCATCGTTCCCACGCGGAGCGCTCATCGTTATACACAAGTATTCTGTGTACTTGGAGTAAAACAGCTTTAGCTGTTTTAAAATGCCAAGACGTGTAGGGTGGCCAAACAGCTTTATCGTTTGCCCACCATTTGCCGATATAAACGGTGGATGCGCGCTGCTTATCCACCCTACATAACTTTCACAGTCTCTAGCACTTATCGACCCTACAGAACTTTAGCCATGATGCTGATCGGGGGTTGCAACCTCGTCCCGAGTGAAATAACTCGTTTTGCCCTCGTTTGCCGCGCCGAGCACCGCAGATTTTGTTGGGATTAGCCCGAAGGGGCGCGGCATGGATGCCGTGCGTCGGTAGGAGGGCAGGACGCCCTCTCTACCGACCCCCGACAAAATTGAGGAGCGCAGGAAGCAGCGGCAATCGAGTCGCCTTTTCTTTGGATACTTTCTTTTGGCGAAGCAAAAGAAAGTATCTCGCCTTCGGGTGCGATAACCCGATTCAATAATTATCGCGATAGCGATCTCATTATTTATTTCTTACCGAGTCGACTCTTGACAAAATGAATAGCCTTTTCAGCTAAATCATTAACAAATGAATGGCTATCGCCATGTGGCTCAATGTCGCCAAAGGGTTCGCCATTTTTCTTAGTGTATTTATAAATAAAATAGCCTAGCGGTGCAAATGCCGCACTGGCTATGAGTAACATGATAATAAAAATTCCAGTAACATCAGCCATAAGTCCTCCCCATTATTAATATAGTTTTAGTGTTTTCAAGTGAATTTGGATAATACTCCCTTCTTAAAATAAAAAACACCCCTGCTTGAGTCATGTCTATGTTGCGTAAAAAAATAGATCATCGTATACTTCGATCTAGCTTGCTTGATCAAGCTAGCAACAAATTCTAATAATTACTGGAGGTTCATCATGAAATGGGAAACACCAAGCTATACAGACCTACGTTTTGGTTTTGAAGTCACTATGTACATCTACAATCGTTAATCAATCTCCAGGCTTTAGAGCTTGGCATGGTTTACATAAAAAAGGGGATCTTATCGATCCCCTTTTTTTTGCCTGAAAAATAGTATTGCCGTATCATTCAGATATTTTTATAGGTTTTTATTATGAAAGTAAGAGTTCTTGGTTCAGGTGCGGGTGGCGGCTTTCCACAGTGGAATTGTAATTGCCATAATTGTCATCGTATACGACATAACACGATGAATGGCAAAGCGCGTAGCCAATCCTCTATTGCTGTCAGTACCGACAACAAAAATTGGTTGTTGATTAATACCTCTCCCGATATACGTAGTCAGTTGGAAGCTTTCCCCGCGATTCAGCCTAAAGAAGGTATTCGTGATACCGGCATTAAAGCGATACTCTTAATCGACAGCCAAATCGATCATACCACCGGCATGTTGATGCTAAGAGAAGGCAAACCCTTAGAGGTTTATTGCACGGAAATGGTTAAGCAAGACCTGAGTACCGGCTTTCCCTTATTTACCATGCTAAAAGATTACTGTACCGTTAATCATCATGCTGTTCCTGTTGATGGCAGTAGTTTCACCATTCCTGCCATCGAAGATTTACGCTTTTATACTCAGGCTTTAAAAAGTAAGGCGCCGCCTTACTCACCGCATCGCCATGATCCCCATGAAGGCGATAATATCGGTGTGATTATCGAACAGATATCTACCGGTAAAAAAATCTTTTATTCGCCGGGTTTAGGTGAAATAGAGCCTCACGTCATGACCGCCATGCAAGAAGTCGATTGCTTATTAGTTGACGGTACCTTTTGGACGGATGATGAAATGTGTACGCAACAGATCAGCCATAAAAGAGCGCGTGAGATCGGGCATTTACCCCAATCAGGTCCTGGTGGCATGATAGAAGTGCTAAGCGGCGTTGCTAAAGCTCGAAAAATATTGATCCATATCAATAATACCAATCCCATCTTAGATGATGATTCTGAGCAACGTAAAATCCTCGATGCTGCCGGCATTGAAGTCGCTTATGACGGCCTAGAAATCGATTTATAAACCCATTACCCAGTGAGTAACTATGAGCAATAACGACCAAGCAGCATGGACTAAAGTAGAGTTTGAAGCAAAATTACGTGGCATGGAAAAGTATTATCACATTCATCATCCTTACCATACTTTGATGAATGAAGGAAAACTGACTAAAGCACAATTACAAGGTTGGGTGGCTAATCGCTTTTACTATCAAGCCTGCATTCCCATTAAAGACGCTAATATCTTAGCTAATTGTCCTGATCGGGAAACTCGCGCCAAATGGACGCAACGTATATTAGATCACGATGGTCATCCTGGCGATCTCGGTGGTATAGAGGCGTGGATACAATTAGGTCTAGCAGTGGGTTTAACACGAGAAGATATTACTTCTTTTAAACATGTATTACCCGGCGTACGTTTCGCTGTTGATGCTTATGTTAACTTTGCACGCAGGGCAGAATGGCATGAAGCGGCGAGTTCTTCACTAACAGAAATGTTTGCACCCAAGATACATAAACAGCGTCTAGATAATTGGCCAGAACATTATCCTTGGGTCGATGTAGAAGGCTATAGTTATTTCCGTAAGCGACTAGCCGAAGCTCGTCGTGATGTTGAGCATGGTTTGGAAATCACCTTAGATTGGTATAAAACCCGCGCACAACAAGATCGTATGGTGCAAATTTTACAGTTTAAATTGGATGTATTGTGGTCTATGGCTGATGCCATGTATATGGCTTACATTAACAACATGCCACCTTATTTTAATAGTGTGGATGCTGAGCAATAAGGCGTGTGTAGGGACATTCGAAATGTCGATCTACGGTACGCTAACACTAATGAATCAGTATTGGGGTGGCCTGCGGCTATTCCTGAGGTGATTAAGTGATTACATAGGGTATTGTACTCACACCTTATGAAATACTGCTAATGCTAGGAAACACCGACTATAAAGTCTGAGAGCGCTTAAGCCCCACCTTTCTTGCTCATCATGCCTTTCGATGGGTTGTAGCCTACGATAGCGGCTGCCATGAATACGATAAAAGCCCCTAGCGTGTAGAAAAAAGCCTGCTGATTAAATTGCCCATATAAAGCAAAGCGGATTAATTCCACAGCTTGAGAAAAGGGATTATATTCGGCTAGTGTGGCCAGCAGAGCGCTGGATTCTTTCATTTTCCATAAGGGATAAAGCGCAGTAGACATAAAGAACATAGGGAAAATAACAAAATTCATCACCCCTGCAAAATTCTCTAATTGTTTAATAAATGACGATAGCAATAAGCCCAGTGCGCCAAGCATTAAACCCGATAACATCAAGGTAGGTATCACCCATAGATAGCCTTGCCAGGGCGCATGTATGTCATAAAACCAAGCAATCCCCAAAAAGACATAAACCTGTAAGATCGATACAAAGGTACCGGCCAACAATTTACTGAGCAATAAAAACCAGCGGGGCAGGGGGCAGACCATCAAGATGCGCATACTGCCCATCTCGCGGTCATAGACCATCGATAAGGAACTTTGCATACCGTTAAATAGCTGAATCATGCCGATTAGCCCTGGCGTGATATACACTTCATATAAAATATAGGTTTCATAGGGTGGAGTGATAGCAAGGCCTAAGGCGGCTCTAAAACCGGCGGCAAAGACGAATAACCAAATTAACGGCCTAACCAATGCCGAAATAAAGCGTTCGCGTTGGGTAATAAAGCGCCAAAGTTCTCTGCCGATAATGCCTGACATGGCGCACCAGTAATGCAGAAAATTCATGACGCCTCTCCTTTCGTTAAATTATAAAAAGCATCTTTTATGGAGGTACTTTCTGTGGCGGCTAAGACCTCATCAACCGTGCCTTTAGCTTTAACACAACCTTTGTGTAACACCACTAAATGATCGTCAGGAAATATCTCATCAATTAAATGACTAGCCCATAATACGGCTAGATTTTCTTCTGTGGCTAATTGATGCACATAATCAACGATGGCTAAACGGCTAGGAACATCTAAGCCGACAGTAGGCTCATCTAACAATAATAAGGCCGGTTTATGTAATAAAGCTCGGGCAATTTCTACACGACGTCGATGTCCGCCATTCAACTGACGTATTTTTTCAAAGCGCCTTTCAAACATGTTTAAGCGTTCTAGTTCTTGCTGTATGCGTGGCAGGGCGACTTTGCGGGCTATGCCGTGTAAGGCAGTATGATAGAGTAAATTCTGCAGCACCGTTAAATCCATATCCAAGGTGCTTTGTTGGAAGACTACGCCCAACTTGGCCAAGGCTAGACGTGTTTGGCGTTTAATATCATAGCCACATAAACTAATTTGGCCCTCACGGCTATCATAAAGACGCGTTATTAAGGAAAATAAAGTGCTTTTTCCGGCACCATTAGGTCCCAGTAATAAGGTGCATTCACCGGCTTGTATGCTAAAGCTAACTTGGTCTAAGGCTTTTTTGCCGCTATACGCGTAACTTAGTTGTTCGATACATAAAGCGCTAGAGTTGTTTATAGTCATGGTTTTACCACTACGCCCCAAGGATAAGTGCCTACCGCTATGGATTTAGTCACCGTTTGGCTATCTAGGTCGATAATAGACATATCATTACTCGTGCCGTTAGTCGTGTATAGACGTTTTTGATCAGGCGAAAAGGCTAGATTCCAAACCCGTTGCCCTACCAGTAATATTTTTTCGACTTCAAAGCTTTGGGCATTAATCACCGCGACTCGATTAGCAGGGCCTAAAGCCACATAAGCTCGATGTCGTTCTTTATCAATGACCACGCCTACCGGTTGAATTTTATCGGCGGTAATGCCTGAGATTTCAAATTTAATGGTTTTAATCAACTGTTGGTTGTTGGCATCTAAAACCATGACGCTGCCAGCCATTTCAGAACTGACCCACAGTTGTTGGCTGTCAGCGGTAAAACTAACCGCTCTTGGACGCGGATCAACTAAAGTGTTTTCAACAATAGTATTGGTTTTGGTATCTATCCAATGCACCATATTGGTGGTTTCAGAGGCACTGACTAGCCAACGATTATCAGGACTCACGGTAATGCCTTCGGGCTCTACGCCGACCTTAATTTGTTTGATGGCTTTTTTCTTAGCAACATCAATGACCGTGACTAAGCTGTCATCTTCATTGGAAACATAAATACGATTACCAGCAGGATTTAAAGCGAAGGTTTCAGGGTCTTTACCTGAAGGTAACTGACCGATTTCCTTAAAGCTGACGGCATCAATGATTTTGATGGTGTTGTCATCGCTGGTGGCGATATATAAATACTTATAGTCAGGGCTGATAGCAATGCCACGCGGCCTTTGTCCTATGGGAATGGTTTTAATTAACTTTCCAGCAATAGGATCAACGATGGCTAAGGCATTATCATGTTCTAAAGTAACAAAGACGCTTTCAGCGGCAACGTTACCTAGGCAAAGTAGCCCTATCGCTAAGCTTAAACAGGTTTTTTTTATCATTGTGGTGTCCATTGACAGTGTGATTCAGCTTGATCATAACCTAAGGTATCGAGTTCGGTCTTGGGATGTAAAAAGCCTTCGATGGGCGCAACGGCGACTAATGATCTAGGCGCTGCTAGTAAAACAGGCATTCTTAATTGACCGTCCCAGCTTCTAAAGGACAGCGGTGCGCCCGTATAACCATTTAAAGCAAAAGCAGGGCTTAATAGATAAGCTTTGATGAGTTTTATTTCGCTAGATAAGCTGCGAGTGGCCGCTTCACCTAAAGCACGCGTTGCTAGATAAGCGCCATAATCTTGCTCTTCCATCCAACGGCCGGCTTTGTCTTTAAAGCGGTTTTGTATTTGTATAGCACCCCATTGCTCATGAGTTTTATGCCAAGCACTAGCGATCAAACCTTGTGTGCCTATGACCGGTCTAGCTAGCCAAGTGCGATAATCCAGATATTCACCAAACTCGCTGTGCTCATCAGCCACCACTAACACGTCATAGTCATCCACTTGCGTAAACACGGCAATATCAGATTGCGTGGTTTTACGCGCATCATAAGTATGCTGCCAAGTTTTTTCGGTGACTATTTTCATGCCAAAACGCTTGGCTGAACGTTTCAAGGCCTCGGCGTATAAACGATCTTCTGGGCTAGTGCCAATGACTAGAAACCATTTGCTCCAACGTTTTTTGAGCATGTATTGTGCTAAAGCATCTGCGCGCATGGCGCGGTTAGGCAATAAGTGCAAGACATTGCTGCGACATTGCTCATTGCGTAAGGCATCATCTAAGGTTGCAACATCGAAGAGCAGGCTGTTTTTTGCTGCGGGCAAGTCGGCTAAGGTATTGAGTTGCTCTGCATTTAGATTAACGATGACATACTGAAATTTATTGGCGATATCTTTGTTAAAGGTATCGACGACGCTGCCTTCTAAAGGCACAATAAATTTAACTAAATTAAACTGCTGTCCGGTAAATTCACCGGTGGTATTGTTATCAGCTATGCCAAGTTCTGCGCCTTTTAAGCCTTTATCTATAACAAATGCATCTAAGTTAGACATCTGAGGTAGAATTTTTTGCTCTAGGCTTAAATAAGCAATATTGATGCTAAGTTTGGCTTTTGCATAAGCCGGATGCAGGGTGCTAATCAGCAGCAAGTATAAAAAGCTAATAAGAATAAGTAATCGATTTGTTGAGCGCATCATGTTCTTAGTAAAAAGATTGTTAGGCTTAATTTTAACGGATTTATAAACATTTATTTAGTTTTTGCACGATTGATGATTGCCCGTTTAAGGATTGTTGATAATAATAGTCGCTTGCCGATGCTGAATATCGTCAAATCAAGCTCGGCGATAGCGTAAACCCAGTTGTCGGGTTACGTTTCACTAACCCGACCTACGTTGATTTAAAGGCTACCTGACAATGACTGACATCACCTTAAGTTCCATTACGCTTTATCCGGTAAAATCTTTGGCGGGCATTAGTGTTAATAGCTGGCCTGTTATACGTACTGGACTGAAGTACGATAGACAATGGATGTTGATAGATGCTGATAATCAGTTTTTAAGTCAACGAAA
>CAMDNJ010000006.1 GCA_945902915.1 Crenothrix polyspora
TAGGATTAAAACATGAGTTTCTTAACTAAAACAGGGCGATGGTTCGCTAAAGAAAATATTCGAAGAATTAGTTTTATCGTTATTTTTATCATAATAGCCGTAGTTGGTGGCCGCCTCACCCATCTTTATGATGTGTCTAAAAAACCTAAAGTAGTGGTTCAGCAGTCTATCGTTGAGGGCGATAACGCCTTAAATATCGGTCGTTACGCCGAAGCGCAGCGAATTTTTGCGGCAGAATTTAAGGGCAATAGCAAAAATAAGGAGGCTGAATGGGGGCTAAAAATAGCTGAACTTAGACAGTCGCTATTAATGCCGACCTTTAAAGCAGATCTTGATGCCATTTACCAAGAAGATCCTAATGATGCCTATGTTAATTTCTTTATGGGTGAATATTACGCAGCAAATCAGCAGTCTGATACAGCTATAACCTATTATAATCAAGCCATCGCTTTAAATTCAAAGTTGGCTGAAGCGCATTTTAAGTTGGCTGAACTTTACGAGCAGCAAGGTCTTTTAGAAGCTACTAATGTTGAGTTGCTTAAAGCTGTCGATATAGCCCCCATCACTAAATACCGGAATAAGTTGGGGACCTTGTACTTTAAGCAAAAGCGTTATGAAGCCGCTATTAAAGAATATGGAAAAAACCAAGGGTATCCGCTTTCTGCACTTAAAAGCGCTATGATTTACTGGCATCTTGAATATTTAAGTCAGGCCTTAAACTATCAAAAACAAGCACTAGGTTTGCTCGAAAATGAAGCACTGATGACTAAGCCTGAAAATCAAGAGCCTTGGTATTTTGAGATCATGCCTAAAAAAGTCATTAGTTTGAGCGAGCTAAATCAGAAATTAGCTTATGCCTATTACGGCTTATCAGTGAGTTTTTATTTGCAAGGTGATACGCAAAGAGCCGAGAATGCCATACTAAAATCACCTGAATTAAGTGCTGTCCAGCAACTCGACCTTAAGGATTTATTAACAACAGATCTGGATGTACTAGCCCAAGCAAACGGTGGCTATTCAGATCAAGTTGAAGCTTATAAGCTACGTTACCTGCAGAAATAGAGCCCAAGCAAACAACTATTCCCTAGTAGGACGTGCTAAAGCTTGTTTAGACTCAAAGTAGCTACTACAGAACCTGCTAAACCTTTCTCAGGCTCGATAGAAGCTATAGTAAGTCGTGCTATAGTTTGTTTAGACTCAAAGTAGCTACTACAGAATCTGCTAAACCTTTCTCAGGCTCGATAGAAGCTATAGTAGGTTGTGCTATACATTTATGAGATCCAATAGAATCAAATATAGATTCAAGTTTTGCCTTGCTTACGTGCTGAAATTAATCCAAAACCCAGTAATGCCAATAAACTGCCCCATAGTAAGCTAGGTACTAGCCAAAACCAGTTTTGATAGAAAGTTTCAGGCGGCGTGCTGAGGTAAGGGACTTCATAGAGTCCTGCCCAGGGTTGGTGGATGGGGGATTGTTCAAGGATGTCACCTGACGCCAGTACTACCGAAGATATGCCGGTATTGGTAACCCGTAATACGGGTCTTCTAAATTCCACACCTCGGGCTAGAGTCATGTATAAATGTTGGTAAGGTTCTTGCCAAGTGCCGTACCAAGAGTCGTTGGTAACATTGACGATAAATTGCGCTCCTAAAGCCGCTAAGGAACGCGAAAAGTTTGGGAATAGGCTTTCATAACAAATTTGTGCGCCCATCTTATAACCATTCCAATGTAATAGCTGGGTAGGGCCGGCGCCGCGTGCAAAATGACCGGTTTCGGGTAGCCAATCACGTAGGGCAGGAAAGATTTGTTCGCCCGGTATGTATTCACCAAAGGCTAAAAGGATCGTTTTGCTGTAATGAGGCGGCACGATCTCACCGTCTTTGTTTAACACAAACAGGGAGTTGGTAATGAGTCGCGATGACGGGTCAACACTGTAAGCACCGGTGATTAAGGGTATTTGTCTTTCATGCAGAAATTGACTGAGTGCTAAGGGGAGGGGGGTGAATTTGAATGCCTCGCCCAGTAAGGCGGGGAATGCGGTTTCAGGCCATAACACAAAATCGATTTTTTTATCGGCGTGAGCTTTGAGTGCTTGATCGGTGAGTGTTAAATAACGGTGAAGAATTTCTGTGCTATAGCCTTTACCTAATTCGGCCGCGAGTTTTTCTGAGTTCTCGATGCTGGCTTGAATTAATAAGGTGTTAAAGGCTGCATCGGGTACAGGCAATCGGGCTTTAAGCCAAACGCCGCCCATATTGAGTAATATAAAGCCGCTAATAACACTAGCCAATATTATTTTTCCAGTGTTGTGCTTGCGCTGTTGCCAAGCGATATATAAGGGTAGATTGCATAATAAAGTGGCGGCACTGAGTCCGCTAAAACCTATGAACTCAGCCCATTGGTAAATAGGCAGATGGGCACCATACCAAGAATAACCAAAGTTCCAGTCAAACAAGGTGAGTGAATAAGCCTCGCAGAGTAGGGTGATAATAGTCATTAAGCCTAGTGAAAGCCTCTCTGAGCCTTTTAATAAGCGTCGAGATAAAAACCATAGCAGACCGGCTAAAGGCACATATAAGTGCGCTATTAAGGCATAGAACAATAAACCGATGACAGCAAAGGGCCAATCCAGATGGGCAAATTCATGCAATAAATAAGCGACCCAATTAAAGCCGATTAAGGTAAATACAAAGGCCGTGATGAATCCGCCCAGTAGTACGTATTTAAGATGGGTTTGTCTGCTCCAGAACAGCCATAAAGGTACAAAACAGAATAAAGAAGCCCACGGCGGGAAGGGAATATAACTGGTGCCGATTAGGATGCCCGATAGTATGGGCAGGAACCAAGATTTGAGTGGTTTGTTCATGATTTTTAACGTTTAAGCTGCAATCGGTAGGGTGTGAGGCAAAACCGTATGTTGAACGCCTCAGCACCCTAAGCGCTGGAGTGCAATAGCTTCAGCTATTGCCTTTTAAAACAGCCAAAGCTGTTTTACTCCAAGCACACGATTTTATTAACTATTATGAATCTCGGCATACAAGGCGCGAAATTCGTCACTCAGTTTATGGGTTGGTACGTAATGAACCAGTGGTTGAGAGACCGAGTGAGATTCTCTGACTTTAACAGAAGGTGAAATCATGGCAGCAAGGACTGGTAAGCCTTCAGCGATGAGTTCTTCGACCAATTGCCTAGGTAAATTAGCTTGTTTTTGAAATTGATTAACGATAATGCCTTCAATTTGCAAATTTTGATTATGATCTGCCTTAACCTCTGCGACGGTTTGTATCAGGGTGTAGAGAGCTTCTCTGGCAAAGGTGTCGCAATCGAAGGGTATTAAACATTTGTCGGCAGCGATTAAAGCAGATTGGCTGTAGAAATTCAGTACCGGCGGAGTATCCATATAAACGGCATCAAAGCCTTCTAGTTTTTCTAACGCTTCTTTTAATTTGAAGATTTTAAAGCGCGATTCTAAACGACCTTGCAAAGGCTCAAGTTCAGGATGCGAAGGTAATACAAATAAATTAGGAAAGGGCGTTTCATGGATAAGCGTCTCAATTCCATTGTTGCCGCTGCCGAATAAAGACAGGCTTAAGGTATCTTTAAAGAATTGGGCAATGGTTTTATCGCTGTCGTTGACTTTATGCCCTAGCAGATATTGGGTGGTATTGCCTTGAACATCTAGGTCAATAACCAACGTACGTTTGCCTTCAAGCGCACTGATGGCGGCTAAATTACAGGTAATTGTAGATTTACCGACACCACCTTTCTGATTAAAGATGACTCTGCGCATGTTATTTCCTATGAAATCAATTAGATAAAAATCGCATTATAAGCCAAGAGCTTATAATATCAAATACGGATAAAGGTTTTAGCTTGGCACTTAGGGCATTCGGGGATTTCGCTGGTGGTTTTGAAGGCGATTTCTTTACCGCAGGCGTCACAGATAAAGGTGCCAGGGATGGTAATGTCACCACTATGATAAACATGCGTGGTCGCTAATTGTTTTAGTTTTTCAAGTTCAATGCGTGTTTTGTCAGCGACACTTAAAAAAGCATCCAAGGTGAAGTTTTCTAGTAATTCAATGTCGAATTTAAACCATGCTGAAAGTGAATTGTTATCTTCTTTGGGCGATAAGCCATGAGCGGCTTGTTCAATATCACGTTTAATATAAGTAGAAAGTTTATTGAGTTCCGTAGCTGTTATGTCGCTACTTTGGCCGGTTTTTGTTTTTGAGATTTCTAAAGCTTCAGCGAAAGTATGCAAAGTGTCTTCCATGGTTTCATGTAGATGCTTCATGAAATCAGCATAGGCGGCGATAAGTTTATTGTTATTCATGGTCCAACTCCTGAAAATGACGCTTTAGATTTAAGCAACTGTGGGGTATTCTAACGCTTTTGACTGGTAAAAGACGAGAAGGATGCAAGAAAATTATCAACCGCTCGCTATTGAGCAAGACGTACAAGCTATCTGGGAAAGCTCAGGTGTATTTAATGTGTCTGAATCTTCTACACAGGAAAAGTATTATTGCTTATCCATGTTCCCTTATCCTAGTGGTAAATTGCATATGGGTCATGTGCGTAATTACACCATTGGCGATGTTATCAGTCGTTATCAGCGCATGTTGGGCAAAAATGTTTTACAGCCTATGGGTTGGGATGCTTTTGGTTTGCCTGCTGAAAATGCAGCCATGCAACATGGCGTTCATCCCGCTGATTGGACCTATGAAAACATAGACTATATGCGCGACCAGCTTAAACGCTTGGGTTTTGGCTATGATTGGAGTCGCGAACTGGCGACTTGTGATCCTAGTTATTATAAATGGGAGCAATGGTTTTTCCTTAAGCTGTTAGACAAAGGTCTTGTTTATAAAAAAACGGCGCCGGTTAATTGGTGTCCGCATGATATGACCGTGCTGGCCAACGAGCAGGTGATCGATGGCTGTTGCTGGCGTTGTGATACCCAAGTTGAACGCAAAGAAATCGCACAATGGTTTTTAAAAATCACCGCCTATGCCGATGAGTTGTTAGCGTCTTTAGAGTCTTTAGACGGTTGGCCAGAGCAAGTGAAGACCATGCAAGCCAATTGGATAGGTCGTTCTGAAGGCGTGGAAATGGATTTTCCCGTAGCCGATATGGCTCAGCCTTTACGCATTTATACCACGCGTCCCGATACCTTAATGGGTGTTACTTATTTAGCAGTCGCTGCTGAACATCCCTTGGCATTACAAGCTGCAATAAATAACACGGCTATTAGTGATTTCATCAATGATTGCAAAATGATGGAAACCTCAGAAGCGGCCATGGAAACCATGGAAAAGCGCGGCATAGATTCTGGCATTAAAGCACAACATCCCCTTACCGGTGAGTTAGTGCCGGTATGGATAGCCAATTTTGTGTTAATGGGTTACGGCACTGGCGCGGTGATGGCTGTACCGGCTCATGATCAACGTGATTATGAATTTGCGACTAAATATGGCATTGCTATCAAGCAAGTGATCTTTGCTAAAAACGGCGAAGAGGATGATTGTTCAGAGCACGCTTATACCGCAAAAGGCGTGTTGAAAAATTCCGCTGAATTTGATGGCTTAACATCAGAACTCGCATTTGTGGCGATTTCTGAAACCTTAGAAAAAGCTCAGAAGGGACTACGTAAAACCAACTTTCGTTTACGTGACTGGGGTGTTTCCCGTCAACGCTATTGGGGTGCACCCATTCCCGTCATTTATTGTGATGATTGCGGCACTGTGCCTGTGCCAGAACAGGATTTACCCGTAGAGTTGCCTAGAGACGTAGTGTTGGATGGCTCGCAGTCTCCTTTAGTGGCGCATCCGACTTTCTCTCATGTTGCTTGTCCTTCATGTGGTAAAGCTGCGCGTCGTGAAACGGATACCTTTGATACTTTCATGGAGTCATCTTGGTATTTTGCTCGTTTTGCCAGCAGTAAAGCCGATAGTATGCTGGATGAAAGTGCTAAATATTGGTTGCCTGTAGATCATTATATCGGCGGTATTGAACATGCGATTTTGCACTTATTATATGCACGTTTCTTTACCAAACTCATGCGTGATGAAGGCTTGCTCGTCTGTGATGAGCCGTTCAAGAAGTTATTGACGCAAGGCATGGTGCTGAAAGATGGCACGAAAATGTCCAAATCTAAGGGTAATACCATCGACCCGCAAGGTTTGATCGACCAATATGGTGCCGATACTGTACGTTTATTTATCATGTTTGCAGCGCCGCCAGAACAGTCTTTGGAATGGTCGGATAGTGGCGTTGAAGGTGCGTTTAGATTTTTGAAAAGACTTTGGAAGCAAGCCTATACGCATAACGAAGCGGGTGGCTCTGCTGTTGCTTTGGATAAGTCATCGATGACAGATGAGCAACAATCGGTGCGTCGATTTGTACATCAAACTATTCAGAAAGTCAGTCATGATGTGGGTGTGCGTACTATTTTTAATACCGCAATCGCCGCCAATATGGAGCTAGTTAATACTTTATCTAGGTTTGTCGATGAGTCTGATAATGGTAAAGCTATACGACAAGAAGCGTTGGAAGCGATCGTATTGATGTTATCGCCTATTGTTCCTCATATTTGTCATCAATTATGGCTGGATTTAGGTCATCAGCAAGCGGTGTTGGGTGTTGCTTGGCCTCAAGTTGATGAGTCAGCTTTAGAGCAAGATACTATTGAGCTGGTCATACAGGTGAATGGTAAGTTGCGTAGTAAGATTTCAGTTTCGATTACGGCTAGCTCTGAAGAGATACAAGCGCAGGCACTGAGTGACGAATTAGCGCTTCGATTTATTGACGGCAAACCGATTAGAAAAGTGATTGTTGTGCCTAAAAAGCTGGTTAATATTGTTGTTTAATAAGGTTCATAAGGTGGACTTTGCTCACCTTTGTGCACGATAATTTTAGGAGTGTATGTGCTAATAAAAAAATCAGTCATTGTCTTGATAGCTTTGTTATTAAGTGCTTGTGGCTATCATTTGCGGGGAGCTTTTGAGCTGCCCGCGGGCATGAAAAATATCTTTTTGGACGGTGGTTCGGCACCGTTGCAATCGGAATTTAACAAAGCGATGAGCCTATCAGCAATTCCTATTGCGGCCTCTGCTGAAACAGCGGGTATTGTTATTCGAATATTTGATGAAATCAGTCAGCGTAGAGTGTTATCGTTGGCGGCAACCGGTGTAGCCAACGATTTTGAATTAGGTTATCAAATGGAATATGAAATTGTTGATGCTAAAGATAATATATTGATGGCGAGACAACTGATTGAAATTAAACGTGAATATTATAATGATCAGTTAGCTATCATCGCAAGATCGAATGAAGAGTTGATCATTATAAACGAAATGTATCTTCAGGCTGTGCGTACCATCGTCAATCGCGCCAAATCTGTTATTGATGCAAAGCCTAAATAATTATGCGTATTAAGCTTGGACAGTTAACTGCCGAGTTAAAAAAAGGTTTAAAGCCCATTTATTTTATTACGGGTGATGAGCCTTTACAATTAGGCGAAATGGCCGATGAGATTAGAAAAGCAGCAAGATTAGCTGGTTATGACAATCGTGAAGTTATTACAGTCGATGCAAATTTTGAATGGAATCAATTAGCTTTTTTAGCGGATTCCATGTCTATATTTGCAGATAAAAAAATCATCGATTTAAGATTGCCTAGTGGCGTGCCGGGAACTGATGGTGCTAAGGCTTTGGTCTCTTATTGTGGGCGATTGCAAGAAGATAATTTACTACTTATTACCGCAGGGAAACTGGCTAGTGCGGCATTAAAGACGCGATGGTTTGAGGCTTTAGATAAGCAGGGTATAGTCATTCAAGTTTGGCCATTAGAAGGACAGGATTTAATTACCTGGTTGCAACAGCGACTCCAGCAGCGAGGCTTGTCAGCTGACACTGATGGACTGCGTTTATTAGCTTCAAGAGTTGAAGGTAATTTGTTGGCGGCAGCTCAAGAAATAGAAAAGCTCTATGTGCTTTATGGTGAGGGGAATCTAAGTCAGCAACAAATCTTTGAAGTAGTGGCTGATAATTCAAGATATGATGTGTTTAAACTCATTGATAGCGTTTTGTCGGGTCGAGTAGATCGTATTGTTAAAATCTTGTCAGGCTTGCGGGGGGAAGGTATTGCCGCTCCTGTCGTGTTGTGGGCGTTGACACGCGAAGCGCGCAGCTTGATTAAAATTAAATGGGCGATTGCAAGTGGACAATCCAGAGACTTGGCTTATAAAAACAACCAAATCTGGGATAAGCGCAAACAGTTAATCAGTCATACATTAAATAGGCTGAGTGACAAAGATTTAACCAGCATATTGAAATTGGGCGCTAAAGCCGACAGACAGATAAAAGGTCAGCAATCAGGTGATGCTTGGGAAACTTTGCGTGAGATTTGCTTGATGTTTGGAATAGTTAAGTAAAACAAGGCGCTTTTAGTGTTTACGCTTATTTCGATAGAACATTAATCCTTAGCTAATGATTATCTCCATAATAAAAAATTATAAAACATTATATTAAGGCATATTCCTTTCTGCTATCATTGCAATTTAAATTAAAATTCCCTAAATCACCAGGTAAGATAAATGACCTTTGTAGTCACAGAAAACTGTATAAAATGTAAATTTACTGATTGCGTCGATGTATGTCCCGTTGATTGCTTCCATGAAGGACCAAATTTTTTAGTTATTGATCCTGATGAGTGTATCGACTGCACATTATGCGAGCCTGAATGCCCTGCAAATGCAATATTTGCTGAAGACGAACTTCCAGAAGGCCAAGAAATATTTATTCAATTAAATGCAGAATTAGCTAAACAGTGGCCCATACTTACTGAAGTAAAATCACCACTTCCAGAAGCTGATAATTGGAACGGTAAAGAAAATAAAATTCAGTTATTAGAAAAATAATCTTTTTATAAAATATGAGTGGTGTATGAAATTAGTGTTTTTCAATATCACTTAAGGTTACGACATCTCGATCTAAAATCCTTCTCTGTAGTGTGGTAATCTGCGAAGTGAGGTTTTTTAGTTTGAGATAGTTGTAGAACTTGCCCCTACCCTACCTCGAAAAGCCTACAAACCATGTAGCAAAGGTTCTTACTCTCAAAATACGCCAGCGTTTATTTCTGGACTGCCCGTGCTACTTCATACCCTATTTTTTGTCCGATGCTGGCAATTTAATAGTCTCCTGTTCCGCTTTGCCTTTAAATCCCTTAAGTTATGATGAGATAGAATTGGATATGGGTTGACTCTATTGCGCAGCTATATTCAATTTATTGAAGTTCAAGGTAGTTTTTAATGAGATGTTGCATTTTTGGGTTACTGAAAAAGTATTCGGTTTGTTTTCGGTCATTTCGTGAACTTTATTTTCATAGAGTATGATGAGGTGAATCTTAGGGAACCATAGGTGCATAACTATTTTAATTAAGGTGTTAACTCATAAAAATTTATATGGATTACAAGAATTGTATTTTTATTTACTTGCTATTTTGATTGTCGCCCTCATAATCTTCTAATCTAAAAAATTGCTAAAGGTTCTGTTTATGGAAGCGCAAATAATGAAAGAATTACACATTGCGGATAATTTGATTCCCGTTTTACCCCTTAGAGATGTCGTGGTTTATCCGTACATGGTTATTCCTTTATTTGTTGGTAGGGAGCGTTCAATTGATGCTCTGGATGCAGCAATGAAAGACGGTAAGCAAATTTTGTTGATTGCTCAAAAGGATGCTGAAATTGATGAGCCAGAATATACCGATCTTTATCAAGTAGGAACTTTAGCTAATATTTTACAGTTATTGAAACTTCCCGATGGCACAGTAAAGGTTCTAGTTGAAGGTGCTGAGCGTAGTAAAATTCTTCGGTATGTGGAAACTGAGGGTTTTATTTCGGCTGAAGTTGAAAAAATTGACGATGTCTATAATCTTTCAGTGCAAGAACAAGATGTTTTGCAGCGCACGGTCATTAATTCATTTGATCAATATGTTAAATTAAATAATAAAATCCCACCTGAAGTATTAAATGCTCTTTCGGGCATTGACGATCCTAGCCGACTTGCTGACACCATGGCTGCACATATGAGTCTAAAAGTCAGTGATAAGCAGGGTGTTCTTGAAGCTGCAGATATTGAAAAGCGCTTAGAAGATTTAATGGCATTGATGGAGGGAGAAGTTGATTTATTGGAAATGGAGAAAAAAATTCGAGTCCGTGTAAAGCAGCAAATGGAGAAGAATCAGAGGGAATATTATTTAAACGAACAAATGAAGGCGATACAAAAAGAATTAGGTGACATGGATGATGTGCCGAATGAAATTGAGGAGTTGGCAAAGAAAATTGCCAATGCAGGTATGTCTAAAGAAGCAAAGGCTAAGGCTGAGGCTGAGCTTAATAAACTTAAATTAATGCCAGCTATGTCTGCTGAAGCGACTGTGGTGCGGAACTATATTGATTGGATGCTTAATGTACCATGGAAGAAAAAAACTAAGGTTAGGCATGATCTTAAAATTGCAGAGCAAGTGCTGGAAGCTGAGCATTTTGGTTTAGAAAAAGTTAAAGAACGTATTCTTGAGTATCTTGCTGTGCATCAACGAGTCAAAAAGCTTAAAGGTCCTATTCTATGTTTGGTGGGACCTCCTGGTGTTGGTAAGACTTCATTAGGTGAGTCTATTGCTAGAGCAACGAATCGTACTTATGTACGTATGGCTTTGGGTGGTGTTCGAGACGAGGCTGAAATTCGTGGTCATAGACGTACTTATATCGGTTCTATGCCGGGGAAAATATTACAGAATTTAGCTAAGGTAAAGTCCCGTAATCCGATGTTTTTGCTTGATGAAATTGACAAGATGGCGACTGATTTTCGTGGTGATCCAGCATCTGCCTTGCTAGAGGTTTTAGATCCTGAACAGAATCATGCTTTTTCGGACCACTATTTAGAGGTAGACTTCGATTTATCCGATGTGATGTTTGTGGCTACGGCCAATACTATGAATATTCCTCCGGCATTACTGGATAGAATGGAAGTCATCCGCCTTGCTGGTTATACAGAAGATGAAAAAATAAATATAGCGATTAAATATTTAATACCTAAACAGATCGAGGCTAATGGTGTTGAGGCACATGAAATTGACATTTCGGAAGCTGCCGTTAGAGATATGATTCGTTATTATTCGCGTGAAGCAGGTGTGCGTAATCTTGAACGAGATATATCAAAAATTTGTCGTAAAGTGGTTAAGCATTTATTGCTAACATCGGATAAGGCTAAGATTCTGATTGTGCCAGAGAATCTAAATGATTACTTAGGTGTTAGGCGCTTCAATTATGGTTTAGCTGAGGAGCAAGATCAGATTGGACAAGTAACAGGGCTAGCTTGGACTGAAGTGGGTGGAGAATTATTAACCATTGAAACTGCAGTGATCCCTGGTAAAGGCAAGCATTCGGCAACAGGCAAGTTGGGTGATGTTATGAAGGAGTCGATTGAGGCAGCAATGACAGTTGTCAGAAGTCGCTCTGAGGTCTTAGGAATAGATAATGAGTTGTTTCAGAAGAATGACATACATGTGCATGTTCCTGAGGGAGCAACGCCAAAAGATGGTCCCAGTGCTGGTATTGGCATGTGCACAGCGATTATATCGGCATTAACAAAGATACCTGTTCGGGCAAATGTTGCGATGACTGGTGAAATTACTTTGCGTGGCGAAGTACTTCCTATCGGCGGCTTAAAAGAAAAGTTGCTTGCAGCGCATCGTGGCGGAATAACCGTGGTTATCATTCCTGCTGAAAATGAAAAAGACCTGATTGATATTCCTGATAACATTAAGCAAAAATTAGACATCAGGCCAGTACATTGGATAGATGAAGTGTTGGAGTTGGCTTTACAGCGTATGCCGATGGCTGTTGCTTTACAGCTTGATGGCGAACAAGGAAAGAAAGAGCCGGATTCAATTAAAATAGTGCAACAGGGTAATATGGCTCATTAAAAACACCATAAAGTGATCGAAATGGTCTTGATGCCTCAAAAAACATGGTCTCAAGGCTTTTAAAGCTTGACACTAGGTAATGGCAGTTGATATAACTTAGCACTGTTCTTGTAAGGCTAATATTAGTAAACAAGAATTAACATAATGGATATTCTCAATACACTTAAATAACTTCCTCAGGGGGGAATAATGAACAAATCAGAATTGATTGATGCTATAGCTGAGTCTGCAGATTTAACAAAAGCAGATGCTGGTCGTGCTTTAGATGGTTTCCTGCTTGCGGTAACAAGCGCTTTAAGCAAAGGGGATTCTGTTGCTTTAGTAGGCTTTGGTACATATTCTGTAAAAGAGAGAGCTGAGCGTAAAGGTCGTAACCCACAAACTGGTGACGAAATCACCATTAAAGCTGCAAAAATACCGTCTTTTAAGGCTGGAAAATCTTTAAAGGATGCTGTAAACTAATTCCTCTGAATTTGAATTGAGTTGAATTTAGATAAGCATTAAAGAAAAAGTATTAATATAGAGTTGTGATTTTATAATAATAATGTATAATGCTTTTTTTAGTCGGGTGCTTAGCTCAGCTGGGAGAGCATCGCCCTTACAAGGCGAGGGTCGGGGGTTCGATCCCCTCAGCACCCACCAGACTTTGGAGTGGTAGTTCAGTTGGTTAGAATACCGGCCTGTCACGTCGGTGGTCGCGGGTTCGAGTCCCGTCCACTCCGCCACATTAAAAAACCCTGAGCCATTGGTTCGGGGTTTTTTTTTGCTCAACAATTGATTTTTTTAGGAATGATCTATGCTGACACAAATTAGAGAAAAATCACAAGGTGCCCTTGCATGGGTTATTTTGACATTAATTTGCGTACCCTTTGCTTTGTGGGGCATTAATAACTACTTGGATACTGGAAAGGAGGCTCCTGTTGCATCAGTAGGCGATAAGGATTTCTATCAGCGGGATGTTAACAAAGCTTATGAGCAATATAGTCAGAATCTTCAAGGCTTTAAAATTGATGAGCAAGTTTTAAAAACACAAGCATTGCAAAAACTAATAAAGGATGAGGTTTTATTGCAATATGTCCATGCTGAAGGGCTAGTTATAACGGATGATGAAGCGCGAGATTTTATAAAATCGCTACCTTATTTTCAGGTAGATGGTAAATTCAGCGATAAGCAATATAAAACATTACTGGATACACAGCGCATTACTTCTAACGAGTTCGTAGGAAGGATTAAAAATGCACTAACTATGGAACAGTTTCAACATAGTATTGTCGATAGCAGTTTTGCCAGTCAATATGATGTAGAAGCTTTCTTTAAAATCCAAAATCAACAGCGTGATGTAGAGTTTTTGACTGTGCCTATAGAAGCTTCGAATGTAAAGCCGACAGATGATGAGATCTCTAGTTATTATCAGCAGCATCAGGATTTATATCAACTGCCTGAACAAGTGTCTGTTGAATATGTTGAGTTAATACTCGAGGATATTATCAAGAAAGTTGTTTTGAGTGATGATAAATTAAAAACTTATTATGATGAACAGAAAGAACTGTTTACTAATCCTGAGCGTAGAAAAATAAGCCATATCTTATTCACCATTAATGACAAAGTAACTGAAAAAGAAGCCTTAGAAAAAGCTACAAAAGCAAAAAATGAATTACAGGCTAAGGATTTTTCTACATTAGCGGCTGAAGTGTCTGATGATAAATTGACGGCCAAAAAGGGCGGTGATTTAGGTTTGTTTAATGTTGGAGTGATGGAGAAATCTTTTGAAGATGCGGCCAGTACTCTAAAATTAGGCGAAGTATCAAATCCAGTGAGATCAGCCTTTGGATATCATTTAATTAAAGTAACTGAGCTGGTACCTGGCGGCGTTAAATCCTTTGATAGTGTTAAGGCCGATGTCATTCAAGCGTATCAAAAAGCCCAGGCTGAGAATGCTTTTTTTGAAGCTGGCGAAAAACTAACTGAAATGAGTTTTGAACATCCTGATAGTTTGCAAACAGTAGCGACGAATTTAGGTGTCGCTGTTAAAAAATCATCTTTGTTTACTAAAGATAAAGGTGAGGGTATTGCCGCAGAAGATAAGATTCGCAGTTCAGCGTTTTCTGAAGAAGTGTTGCAAGGTAATAATAGTGCGCCAGTAGAATTAGGAGTTGGACGATTGGTTGTGGTTAGACTTTTAGAACATAAAGCAGCCACTAAGCGTGAATTGAGCGAAGTTAAACAAGATGTAGTGTCGCAGTTGACAAAACAAAAAGCGCAATTGCAAGCTGATGAAAAAGTGCAAAAAATAACTGAGAAGTTACGCTCTGGCTTTTCAATACAGTCACTAGCTGCTGAAAACAATCTATCAGTGAAGTCAGAAAAAGGTTTAGTGCGTGGAAAAAGTAAACTTCCTGAATCACTAAGCAATGCTATTTTTAAAGCGGCTAAGCCTTTAGCAGGAAAACCGACTATATTAAATATCGTCTTGCCCACTGGTGAAAGGTTGGTTGTAAGCCTATCCAAAGTAACAGCCGGCACAATGAGTGAAGATGATAAAAAGCAGTTAGACTTGGCGAAGAAAAATATTGCTAATGCTTTTGGTCAAACTGAATTTAATCAAACATTAAATAGTTTGCAACGCAAAGC
This sequence comes from Crenothrix polyspora, assembly GCA_945902915.1. Lineage (GTDB taxonomy): Bacteria > Pseudomonadota > Gammaproteobacteria > Methylococcales > Methylomonadaceae > Methylobacter_C. The sequence goes on from CAMDNJ010000006.1 coordinate 14,620, forward strand.
TGATGTAACCGTCAATGCTAAAACTCAGACTCAATAAGTTGTTCGGGTTTGATCAATAAAAAAAGGGAGCTTATAGCTCCCTTTTTTTATGAGTAATTTTTAGTAGCTTACGATGAACTAGCTGCTAAACCAGCAATGTTATAACCGCAATCGACATAAGTGATTTCACCGGTAATACCAGAAGCCAAATCAGAACACATAAATGCAGCCGCGTTACCCACTTCTTCTATGGTAATATTTCTTTTTAAGGGTGAAGTGTCAGCCGCTTTGTTGAGCATAGACTTAAAATCATTGATGCCTGATGCTGCTAATGTTCTAATAGGTCCAGCCGAAATAGCATTAACCCGTGTACCTTCAGCACCCAAGGCTACCGCCATATAACGAACATTGGCTTCTAAGCTCGCTTTAGCGACGCCCATGACATTGTAATTAGGGATAGCACGCTCTGCACCTAAATAAGTTAGGGTTAATAACGAGCCATTACGCCCTTGCATCATTGCACGACCAGCTTTAGCTAAAGCGGTGAAACTATATGAGCTGACATCATGAGCAATTCTAAAGTTCTCGCGGGTAGTGACGTCAACATAATCACCATTTAAGGCATCACGAGGTGCGAAAGCGACCGAATGTACGATAACGTCTAAGCCATCCCATTGTTCACTTAATTTTGAAAAGACAGTATCGATATGTTCATCAATACTCACATCACATTCAAGCACTATTTTAGAATTGCAAAGTTCGGCCATTTCATCGACGCGACTTTGTAGCTTTTCATTTTGAAAAGTAAAGGCTAATTCAGCGCCTTCACGGTGCATGGCTTGGGCTATGCCCCAAGCAATAGAACGATTACTCGCTAAACCTACAATTAAAACTTTTTTACCCTGCATGAAACCCATAAACCATACTCCTTATTAATAATGGTTAGATGATGAAATGCGCCAAGTATCTATGATCACTGTAATGAAGTCCAGAACTTTGTCTGTGTTTTAACTGCTAGGGTATATTATAAAGCTAAGGTGTTTAGCCTGTTTTTTAAGTAACAATTGTGGGTGTGTTTAATTTCTAGGGCGTTTTTGTGCTATCCTCGCAGTATCTAAAATAGATCATTATTAAATCTTTTAGCTATATAAAGAAATCATGAAAAAACAAATAACGACTTGGGATTGGCTGCTTTTTTCTTTGCTTATTACGCTGATATTCTCGATATTTCTGGTCATGTACCAGATTGATCGGCAATGGTTGAAGCTCACGGCGATGGAGACGACGATGTCTGATCTAGCCAAGAATGTGCGCGAATTACGAAATGCACTAGGTTCTGGTGAGCTAAGGGCAAATTCTTCCTTCAGCAGCAATGCATCCCAAGAGGTTTCCTTAGCCTTCAAGCGTGCCAATGATGCGACTCATCTAGCGGACTATGCCCAGGGTGATTGGAGTGTAGAAGCTTTTGGCACAAACTTAAAAACTATTACACCTTTGGTTTCTACCGATGCTTATGCAAGCAATGTGCAAAGTTATGTTTTAGAAAGTTTGATTAACCGTAATCCTGATACCTTAAATTGGGAAGGTTTAATCGCTAAAAACTGGACGATGAGTGACGATGGCTTAGTGATACGTTTTCAATTGCGTGAGGATGTAAATTTTTCTGATGGTATCGCCTTAACAGCTGACGATGTAGTGTTTACTTTTAATTTCATTATGACCGAAGCCATACAAGCGCCACGTGATCGTGCTTATTTAGAGAAAATAAAAACCGTACAGGCTAATGGTCAATTTGAAGTGGTGTTTACTTTTAAAGAACCTTATTTTGAAGCCTTATCATTGGCAGGTAGTATGCCGATTTTAGCTAAGCATTTTTATGCGCCCTATTTAAAAGAGCCACTGAAATTTAATGAATCTAAGGGGATATTATTTGGAAGTGGCCCTTATAAATTGCTGGATGCTAAGAACTGGTCACCCGATAAGGGCAGTATAGAGTTAGTGCGCAATGATCATTATTGGGGTGATGTACAGCCTTCCTACAATCGTATCTTATGGAAAATCATACAGAATGATAGTGCGCGTTTAACCACCTACCGTAATGGTGATATAGATAGTTATGCGGCGCGCCCAGTGGAATATCAAACGCTAAAGAATGATAAACAAATCAGCCAAAAAAGTAATAACTTCGAATATATGCCACCGGTAGTCGGCTACAGTTATATCGGTTGGAATGAGTATCGCTCTGCTAAGCCTACGCGCTTTGCCGATAAACGAGTCAGATTAGCGATGACTTATCTGACTGATGTTAATCGGATTATCAGTGATATCTTTTTGGGTTATGCAGAACCTGCATTGAGTCCTTTTAGCAGTGCAGGAAAACAGCACGATCATAGCTTGCAAGCTTATAGTTTCGATGTAGAAAAAGCCAAGGCACTGCTAAAAGAGTCCGGTTATGAAGATCGTAATAACGATGGTGTATTAGAAGATGCAGCAGGGCAACCATTTGAATTCAAATTGACGTATTTAGAGTCTAATGAAGATACCAAGCGTATGGTGTTATTGCTAAAAGATTTATATGCTAGAGCAGGGGTTAAGATGATTCCGTTTCCTCAAGAATGGCCAGTCATGCTCGAAAACCTCGATAAAAAAGATTTTGATGCCATTACCTTAGGTTGGACTAGCGGCATAGAGACCGATTTATATCAGATATTTCATTCTACCCAGGCCGCCAGCAATGGCGATAATTACGTCAGTTATAAAAATTCAGCATTGGATAAGTTGATTGATGAAGCAAGGCGCACAGTTGCTGAAAATAAACGCTTACCGTTGTGGCAGCAAGCTGAACGTATTATTTTTGAAGATCAACCTTACACCTTTTTAATGCGCCGTAAGAGTTTGTTATTTGTTGATCAGCGTATCCATAATTTACAAATGACTAAGTTAGGCTTAAATCTTGGTTTATTGCCCTTAGAAAACTATGTGCCTAAAGCTCAACAAAAATATACTCAATAAGCGGTCGTTATTATGTTGATTTATTTATTAAGGCGCTTACTGCTAATGATCCCCACGCTGTTGGGCATTACTGTTTTAGTTTTTACGGTCATGGCCATGTCGCCAGGTGGTATCAGCGCTCAGACTTTAGTGGGTGGCATGGATATGAAGCCACAAGAAAAACAGGCTTTACTCAACTATTACAATAAGCGTTATGGCTTGGATAAACCTGCACCGCTGCAATATTTGCATTGGTTAAATAATGTCTTACCTATAGGCTTTGTGATGGATGAACAAGGTCATCAAGGTGACTTTTCTTTTAGCAAAGGCATGGATTTGGGTACGAGCTTTCAATATGGACGGCCTGTAGCCGATATATTGGTCGAACGTATTCCCATTACCTTATTATTGAATCTAGTCACCATTCCAGTGACTTATCTGATTGCTATTTTTGTGGGCATGAAGTCAGCAACACACAGAGGTGGACGTTTTGATGTCGGTATGAGCATGTCGATGCTGGCCTTATGGTCTATCCCTACTATGTTAGCGGGCGTGTTGTTATTAGGCTTCTTCGCTAATATTCAGCATTTTCAATGGTTCCCAACCTCAGGCATTAGTAGCAGAGAAGCTTTAGATATGCCTTTTCTACCACATTGGGGGGCATCTGGTTTTGTGAGAGGATTCTTGCTAGATCGCTTATGGCATTTAGTGCTGCCGGTCTTGTGTTTGTCTTATGGCGGTTTTGCTGCTTTAGCCAAGTTAACGCGCACCTCGATATTAGAAAACTTACATTCTGATTATGCCCGCACTGCTAGAGCCAAAGGCTTAGCAGAACATGAGGTGTTATGGCGGCATGTGTTTCGTAATAGTTTGTTACCACTGATTACTATCTCGGCGGGTTTATTACCGAGCCTGTTAGCGGGATCTTTGATTGTCGAGCATATTTTCAGTATTGATGGTATGGGACAGTTGGCGGTCGAAGCCGTCAAAGGTCGAGATCGAGAATTGGTGCTGTCGATTACCTGGGTCAGTGGTTTCCTTACCTTGATTGGTTATTTACTGGCCGATTTTTGTTATACCTTGGCCGATCCTAGGGTTAGTTATGATTAAAGCCGTGTTGAGTGGTGAATCTTATGCGGCTCGTGTTTGGCGTAAAACACGAAATGGCGTCGGTGTCGAAGTCGGCTTAGCGTGGATCGCTTTATTGGTATTCGCGGCGGTCTTTGCGCCTTTCTTAGCCAACTCCATGCCCTTACTCATGAGTAAGGAAGGCATTATCTCTGCGCCAGTCTTACATTATTTATCGATAGAAGATGCCTGGGTATTAGCCAGTTTCTTTATCGCCTTGTTAGTGTATAAACTAAAACTTGGGGCAGGGCAGCGCATGGCCTTGTTTTTGTTGGGCGCTATCATTGCCGCTGTTTTAGTCAATGTCTACGTTAATCCCCCCAAGTTGGTTATTTATGATGACTTTCGAAGTCCGGCTTATACCCAAGTCGATTGGCGAGTCATGCCGCCCATCCCTTATGCACCTACCGATTATTTACGTGATTTAGTCAGTAAAGGTTTAGAAGCACCTTTTGAAAGCACCGATCATTTACATCTGATGGGCACTGAAGAGAATGGTGCTGATGTATTAAGCCGCATGATACATGCCTGTCGTATTGCCTTAAGCATCGGTTTGATCGCCTCAGGCATTGCCTTATTTATCGGCGTCATCGTTGGCGGCTTAATGGGTTATTTCTCTGGCCTCACCGATATGCTGGGCATGCGTTTAGTCGAGATCTTTGAAGATATCCCTACGCTGTTTTTATTACTGACCTTTGTGGCCTTCTTCGGGCGTAGCTTGTATATGATGATGGTGATTATTGGCATCACCGGTTGGTCAGGTTATGCGCGTTATGTACGTACAGAATTTCTTAAACTGCGTAAGCAAGATTATGTGCAAGCCGCCGTTGCCAGTGGTTTACCCTTAAGTTCTATTTTGTTTCGACATATGTTGCCCAATGCTATTGCGCCTTTATTAGTGGCGCTTAGTTTTGGTATCGCTGGGGCGATTTTGTCAGAAGCCACCTTAAGTTTTCTGGGTCTAGGCGTTGTCGATGCTCCGTCTTGGGGGCAAATGCTCGATCAAGCGGTGAAGTCTTCTAGCTTTAATTGGTGGATGGCGGTGTTTCCAGGTGGCGCAATCTTCATGACCGTGTTCGCGTACAACTTGATAGGCGAAGCCTTTCGCGATGCGATTGATCCTAAGCTTTCAGATGATGCAGGAACAGAGTAATGACTCAATCCTTACTCGAAGTTCGCAATCTACGTACTTATTTACAAGCCGGTGTTAGGCAAGTTAAAGCCGTAGACGATATTAGTTTTAGTATCCCTAAAGGTGAAACCTTTTGTTTAGTCGGTGAGTCGGGCAGTGGTAAGTCAGTCAGTGCCTTATCGGTGATTCGTTTATTACCAGAGGGTGTGGCAACGCATCCTTCAGGTGAAATCATATTCAATGATCAGGATTTACTAAAGCTCGATGATACCGGCATTCGTGCCGTGCGTGGCTCGCAAATAGCCATGATTTTTCAAGAGCCGATGACTTCGCTTAATCCAGTATTAAGCATCGGTGAACAAATCACCGAGGCTTTGTATGCACATAATCCCGATATCAGTGATTCAGAAGCAGAGCAGCGCACCATCCAAGCCTTGGAGCAAGTGCAGATAGCCCATGCTTCAAGGCGCTTTCATGATTATCCCCATCAGTTGTCTGGCGGACAGCGTCAACGAGTGATGATCGCCATGGCCTTAGCGTGTGAGCCGCAATTATTGATTGCAGATGAGCCGACAACCGCCCTTGATGTTACGGTACAAGCCGAAATTTTGCGGCTGATGCGCCAGATACAAGAAGATACCGGCATGAGTATGCTGTTTATTACTCATGACTTTGGCGTAGTTGCTCAGATGGCTCAGTGGGTGGGAGTGATGCAGCAAGGACAATTAGTCGAGTCTGGGAGTTGTGCGTCTGTGTTACATCAGCCTCAACATGCTTATACTCAACAGTTACTCGCCTCGTTACCAGAGAATTTAACCAAGCCTAAGTTGCCAGCGGCGCTTGAATTAGAGAGTTCAGCAACACCCTTACTCAGTATTCGAGATCTAAAGGTCTGGTTTCCTATCAATAAAGGCCTGTTACGGCGCACAGTTGATTATGTGCGTGCCGTCGATCAGGTATCTTTAGATATTTTCCCTGGTCAAATCGTTGCCTTAGTGGGGGAGTCAGGTTGTGGAAAAACTACCTTAGGTCGGGCGGTCTTGCAATTAGAGTTGCCAACATCAGGCAGTATCAAGTTTCGTGGTCAAGAATTGATAGGCCTATCTGCAAGGACATTACGACCCTTAAGACAAAAAATGCAAATTGCCTTTCAAGATCCACAGTCCTCCTTGAATCCACGTTTGCTGATAGAAACGACCTTGACCGAACCTATGAAAGTTCATGGTATCGGTGATAGCCACGAACATCGTATTGAACTGGCAAGTCAGTTATTGGAAAGTGTACAGCTTAATAGAGACTTTTTATGGCGTTATGCTCATGAGTTTTCAGGCGGGCAGCGTCAACGCATAGGCTTAGCGCGTGCCTTGGCCGTTAACCCAGAATTCATCGTCTGTGATGAAATTACCAGTGCCTTAGATGTGTCTGTGCAGGCAGAAATTTTACAACTATTGTTAAGCTTACGTCAGCAACGTCAGCTCACTTTGTTATTTATCACTCACAATATTGGCGTAGTCGAATATTTAAGTGATCAAACGGTAGTGATGTATCAGGGTAGGATCGTAGAGCAAGGCGACACGGCTCAAGTGTGCCAGCACCCCCAACACCCTTATACTCAGAAATTATTGGCGGCAGTGCCTAGGTTAAAAAAAAATAGTTAAAAATAAGCATAGTTTTTTGTGGGAGCGACTATATCTGCTTTCGCGCTCAGCATCACTGTCCATTTAAGTAGTTGCTTGCTTGAAGTAAAACAGCTTCAGCTTTTTTAAAATGCTGAGCTGAAGCTCAGCTCCAAGCGGGACGAGGTTTGTAATCCCGTTCTTAACGTTTACGGTTTCGGAAGTTATTCATGCATCCAAACGTTTCGGTCGGGGTTGCAAACCCCGACCGGCACTCCCAAGCGGGATGGGGTTTGTCCAAGTAAGTAGGCACGATGAAACGCATCGGAGAACGATTACAACAACGTGTGGAATGCATGAGGAGCGGCTCGATTGCCGCTTTTTCGTGCGCTCCTCGGTTTTGTTGGGGGTCGGTAGAGAGGGCGTCCTGCCCTGCTACCGCCGCGCGGCATTTATGCCGCCACCCTTCGGGCTAATCCCAACAAAACCTGCGGTGCTCGGCGCGGCAAACGAGAGTAAATCGACGTTATACTACATAACGTCTATGATGTAAGTTTATTGCTAGGGCTTTAACGTATCAATTTTACAGCTAGCACTGCCTTTATTAGCCACACAAACATAATCCCGCATTGATTTTTTATAGACCTTGGCTATGCAGTCTACCGTTGTTTTACAAGCATATTTAGCTTTTATAGAAGTGAACCAAATATCTTTGGTTGCGACAGGATCACTAGCCCTAGCATTTTTATAAAGCTGCATGTTTTCATTATCTAAGCGTGCTAAATCGGCGGTATTGCAAATGGTCATGTCGGTGGGTTTTGTCGCTACACTGCAATTAAAGCTGGGCATAATTTGCTTAACAGGCGTCTCTATGGGCACTGTTTTTGTGATTACTTGAGGTGCTGGCAGTTTTTTAGGCTCTACTTCAACCAGTTTCGCTAACGCTAAGTCTTGTTTTACAGGGCTGGGTTTGTCATCATTATTAATCGTAGGTGTTTTTTCTACATTAGATTCAGACTGCACGGTCTCAGTAGTTATAAGTGGTTTTAGTGCTTCGTTGTTGACAATAGAACCGGCTGCTTTAAGTTCTAAAGTCGGTTTTAACAATACCGATGTGACGATTTCATCTAGCAGATGGGCAAAAGGCTCCCCTACAAATTCAACGGTGGGCGCTGTTAGTCCTTTAGTCGTTAGTACTGAATAATCGATATTCTGTACAAATATATTATTACCATTATCTATCTGTAGAGCTTTAGCGTAAGGAATAATTCTAACTTGATGTAGCGTATCGCGCACTAAATCAACATCGGAAAGCATCGGCGGTGGTACAGTAATTTTTAATTGTGCAGAGCAACTGCTTTTATGACCGTCTGCATCTTGCTTTACTTTTTTTATATTTTCAAGGCTAATGCGAACTTGAGCTAAGGTCGCTTTGATTTTTATAGCCCCAAAAATACTTGCGCCATCGTAATGGTCGTTTTTCTTCTGTGAAGTTAATTGAATCGCTTGTTCAATAAGAAAATTATTCAGCGCTTGTTCCGTTTCTGATGTTGAACAATATTCTATAGGTGAGTTGCAAGCAGAGACGAGCAAGCTGATAAAAACTAAGGCAGGGAGGTATTTTATGTTCATTATTATGTAGATGGACTAAAGGGTCTCTTGATTGTATTGCTATGATTTACTCAGTAAGCCTATTATCAAGCATAAAATCACTTAAGCAAGTCAGTATTAATAAGTATTGTTTCAAGTACTGTGCTGTGTAATACTGCAAAAAAGCAGTTTAGTTACTAGAGCTATTCCAGCTTTTTTAAGGTGAGTTCTGCAAGTTTGTTTCGGTATTATCTCATTGATATCTTAAACAACACACGCTGTATTAAATATATTACACAAGGTATTTAACATTGTCCTCGCTGATTCAACGCGGCGGTTAACGCAGATGCTGCAAGATAAGGTTACGCCAGTCGATTAATTCTACGTTATGTGAAAAAGGCTATTATGGAAACAAAAGATTACATTACATTAACTATTAGCACGCTAGCTTTTATCGTGTCTGTCATTTCAAGTGTGATAGCTATGAGTAGGCAGAAAGGGCAAATAAGAACGACTATAAGAGAACAGTTTTCGAGAATAGTCCAAGAACTTATTACCACACTTGCTGATAACTCGGTTCTTCAATCAGAGCCTTTGAATGAAAGAGATGGTTTGTTTTACTCTAAAAGTTCCTCATTTTCCCATAAGCTTTCATCACTCGCTAGGCAAGCTTCTGCACTAATAGTATTAGAGCCAATGATTGCGTTCGATGTTGAACTTTCGGCAGTCGCTCAAGCACTCAATATTGTTGGTGATATGCCTCAGGCCGACAATTTTTTTCAACAAGCCATTAAAGCGTCTCCAAGTGACTTTTATAAGATTATAAATTTAAGAATGTATGCCGAATTTTTGTTTCAACAAGGTAAGCATCAACAAGGGAGAAAAATATTCGAAGATGCTTTGGGTATATTTGATAATAATAGTGACTTTAACAAGGCCGCCAACGGCTATACCTATCAGGTGTGGTTTATTAGTGAAGTATGGAATATTCCAAGTCCTCATGGACAGGCAGAAGAATGCTACAAAAATGCAAGAGGACTAATGGAATCTATCAGTTCCTCTACTTATAGGATGAATTTATTGCAGAGCCTGCAAACCGCTCGGAAAGCAACGCTGTATGATGCTACAGAAACCGTTTAATATGCATGTATTCGCAATCTTAAAATTTTAGTGGAAATAGGGGTTAACGATAATGCAATTAACCCAAAGCGACTTGGTTTGATTAACGTGAAAGGTAATATTAAAATATTATATGTGCTGAGCTGTTAATTTCTTGCACTCAGCTCTCCATGAACAAGGCTCACTTACATTACAATTATTATATAAATGGCTATCAAAACATGGGTCATTATGCGTGATTATTTGAATAGCATGAATCAACTCATCTTTATGTAGAAAGGTTTCTGAATTTTCAATACCTAGCGATTTTGCAAAACGTTGCAGACCTATAAGAGTTAAACCTCCATCTTCAGAACAAACAGTAAGGTAACGAGTAACCATTGTTTTCATAAATTCCTGTTCGGCAATAAGCCAGTCTTCTAGCTCAAAACCTGACTCAAAGTTCCTGTTCATCGCTTTATAATAAGCAACTACGGAAATCCATTGGTGTCGGTAAGCACAATCTGAAAGTCTTTCGGTTGTGCGCTCATTTAGATCTATTTTTCCAGAAGATAAATTCTGGGGTTTATTATTGGTAAATAAAAACGTCATAACGTATTAATTTATCTAAATTAAAAGGCCTTATAAAATTAAGGTTTTTTGCAAGAGCAGTGAACCATAACCCAATTTAAGTCAATAACCTAATTTTAAAAAAACTTATAGTTGTCAGTCTAATCTTACTTAATTGAGAATTGCTTTCAGTTATAGGGAAAAAGTGGGTTAACCAAAGCTTTTCTCTAAAGACAAGCTAATTAATTGCAGTGCTTTTACTACGCCTTGATTTTGTTGCATCATTATTCTCGCTTGCTGGGTTTTTTCAGCCATAGCGACTGAATCTAACACGGTTCTAATACCAGCGGCTAAAGACATTGCTGTCACCTTTTTTGCCAGTAACGGTTTTCCAGCTAAACCTAAGGCCTGCAATTGTTTCGCCCAAAAGAGTTGTTCATCCATAAACGGCACGACTATTGAAGGGCAACCTGCACGCGTAGCAGCATGGCTAGTACCTGCGCCACCATGATGCACAACCGCAGCACAGTGTTCAAAAACCTTTTGATGCGGATGTTTACCGATAAAATAGATATTATCTAATTGAGTATCAGCCAAATACCGCTCAGAACTGCTTTGAATGATGGCTCGAATACCTGCTAACTTAACCGCTTCAACAAATAAATCCATTGCCCATTCTGGCACAGCGGCTTGCAAACTACCAAAGGTCATATACACCGGCTTAGAGTCACTGGCTAAGAAATCAGTCAACGCTTGAGGAAAGTCCCAGTGCTGGGTATCTGCGGTCAGATTTAAAAAGCCACAAGCTTGATGATTGGGTGACCAAAATTCAGCATGACGACAGAACAACGGATCGACCGCCACTAGATTTAACTGTTGCGAAGTCAGTAATTCGGACAATATATGTTTAGGTGGCGGTGCACCCGCTTCTAGCCATAAACGTGTTAAGGGTTTTTTGAGTGTCCAATTAAAAACCCTATCCAATAAAGCCCAGCTGAGTTTATTAATATAAGTGCCTAAATCAGGAAAACGAAGCGGCGGAACGGCAGGATTAGGCACAGCCGCATGACAAAACATCACACTTATAAAAGGTTTATGCTGCTGTAAGGCCGCTAATTTTAGAGGATATAAAAAGTGATGGCCGATTACGTAATCATTTTCAGCGACTAACTGCTGCGCGGCGGCATAAATATCAGCCTCATAAAGAAAGAACGCTTCATCTAATAAAGCTCTTAACCATTGCAAAGGCTGCATCTTAAAAGAGCGATGGGCAAAACCTTGCATATCAAAATCAAGCACTTCAGGCACTTGCCGATAAGCTAAGCCCAGTTGCTCGCAGATAGGCTGATAGCTTTGGTTATCAATACTACTGACGACCAAGGTCACTTGATGGCCCTGCTTTTGCAAGCCATCTGCCAAAGCCAATAAAGGCCTTATATCGCCATTAGAGCCCCAGGTTTGTATGCCGATTTTCATGTATATAGGTTAAAAAGCTTAGCGATGTTTACAATTGATTAATCAACCGTAACTCCTGTGGATAGGGCGACATATAATAGGACTCTTCGATATAAGGATCCGGGCTTTTACGAAAGTGGTGTTTAAGTAAGGTTATCGGTACTATTAAAGGAATGTAACCATTACGGTAGCGTTCTATGACTTCGCACAATTCGGCTTTATCGTCGGCGGCTAAGTCCTTTTTTAAATAACCTAGAATATGCTGTAAGACATTAACGTGATTCTTGCGCTTGGCGACTTTTTTAAGCGTTATCATCAGTTGCAAAATATACTGCTCTGCAAGGTCTGCTACATTAACTTTAGTCACACCGGCTAGCAGTTGCCCTAAATCACGATAATCATCATGACTCATAATAATCAGTTTATGACGGGCATGAAAGTGCGTCAGGTCGCTAGGTGTCAGCCCTGTTTCCAACATTTGTTTCCAGCGGTAAAGCACGTAAACACGTTGTATGAAATTCTCACGTAAGCCGGCATCGCCAAGTCTGCCTTCTTCTTCTACGGGCAATAATGGATTCAGGCGCATCATTTCCTGAGCATAAATACCTACCCCGTCTTTGTGAGATTGTATGCCTTCATACACTTTTACTCTTTCCATGCCACAACTGGGTGAACCCTTTTTTAAAATATAACCGCATAAGTCAGCGTGTAAGTCTTTTTGTTTTTCTGCGTGACTACGTAAGCGCTCTGTTACATCCAGTTCAGGGTCTTTAATGCCTACACAACGCACGCTCATACCCGCTTTTATTAAATGTATGGTTGGACGTGGCGTACCTAGGCCAATTTCTACTTCAGGGCAAAAGGCATGGAATTCAAAGTATTCACTGAGCGTGCCGGTGATATAAGCATCGCGTTTGTGTCCACCATCAAAACGGACATTTTGCCCCATTAAACAACTACTAATACCAATAGGAATTTTTTTCATAGTATAAAAGACCGGAGTTTAGGTTACGGGTTATGGCTTAAGGCTTTTTGATCGACGAGTATGGAAACAAACTGACTAGCTTCTAAAATAGTATGTTCCATAGCCAAGATGAGTTGTGAAATATCAATACTAATTTCTATGAACTCATGTTGCAAGGCTGCGATGGCACGGGCATTGAGATTATGTTTAAGATAGAGTACTTGATCTTTGAAGGCCGTCAACACTGGATTAATCGTGTTTTCGGCACGACGCATGGTTTTAATCAATCGCGCATAGTTTTGTCTGGCGGCTTTTAACTGGCGCTTACTATTATTGCGTAAGGTTCGATTCGTGTATTCATTGAGTTCGTTTTCCCATTCATTAAATAAGGCCTCACTGACTTGCTCTATCGCTCTTATGCGCTGGCTGACTTGCTCAGCTTTTGAACAACAAAACTGATACTGTCTGTTGAGTAGATTATATCTATGTTCAAGGCTAGATTCGTTAATAGTCACTAAGCTTTTAAAACGTTCTAGTGCATCCTGAAATTCGTCTCTGGTTTCTTCTAGGCTAATACAGGTTTGTTCAACGTGGTAAATAATCTGCTCGCGTTTATGTTCGCCTATGGATTCTCTGGCACTGTAATAGGCCGTACGGATTTTCTTGGAGAAAAAACCAGTGATTAAAGACAGTGGGCTAGAGGCTTTGCGGGATTCAGGCATGGGCGTATTGAGGAAAGTATAGGCATTAGTCGATGATCACTAAGGTCAATAGCGCTCGACCTCTTAGGTAACTCGCAAAAAATAAAATCCCTATAGGATGTGCTGAACGATAGTGAAGCGCATCGTTCTATCGCGGTGATGCGCTTCACTGCCGTTCAGCACATCCTATATAAATGGAGGTTTATTATTACGTCGTACGCTTTCTTTAACGTTGATAAGGCTTAATCAAGCAAACGGATGTTCCAAAATGATGGTTTCATCTCTTTCTGGGCCTGTTGAAATAATGGTGATCTTAACACCGACAAGTTCTTCCAAACGTTTGATATAAGCTTTAGCATTATCAGGTAAGTCATTAAAGTTGGTTATACCAGCGGTAGTGCCTTCCCAGCCTGGCATGTCTTCAATAATGGCTTGGCATTGTTCATACTGATCTGCGCCTAAAGGTGCGGTTTCAGTGATTTCGCCATTAAGACGATAAGCCGTACAAATGCCGATTTTTTCTAGCCCATCGAGTACATCTAGTTTAGTTAAACAGATACCCGTTACGCTGTTGAGTTTGGCTGATTTACGCATAGCGACCGCATCAAACCAACCGGTACGACGTTTACGTCCGGTAGTGGCACCAAACTCATGGCCTTTAACGCCTAAGTGATCGCCATTGGCATCATGCAGTTCTGATGGAAAAGGACCGTTACCCACGCGTGTAGAGTAGGCTTTGGTAATGCCTAAGACATAGTCGAAATCAAGAGGGCCTAAGCCACTGCCAGTTGCAGCGCCGCCTGCGGTGGTGCTAGATGAGGTCACATAAGGAAAAGTACCATGATCTATATCTAATAAAGCACCTTGAGCGCCTTCAAATAACAGGTTTTTTCCTGCTGCTTGATAGCTGTATAGTGTTTCGCTAACATCGGTCAACATAGGTTTGATGTGTTCACCTAGACGCAGCATTTCAGCTAAAGTCTGTTCATAGTCGACGGCATCAGTATCATAATAATGCGTGAGCATGAAGTTATGATAATCCAATAGCTCTTTAAGCTTTTCAGCAAAACTCTCGCTGTTGAGTAGATCACCCGCGCGTAAGCCACGACGTCCTGCTTTATCTTCATAAGCAGGGCCAATGCCACGACCAGTAGTACCGATGGCTTTACCGCCGCGTGCTTTTTCGCGCGCTTGGTCAATAGCGACATGTACCGGTAGAATTAAGGTACAGGCTTTGCTGATGAATAAACGATCTCTAACAGAAATACCGGCTTTTTCAAGAAACTCAATTTCTTCCATTAAGGCATTCGGTGATAAAACCACACCATTGCCAATCATACATTGCACATTATCCCTAAGGATGCCTGATGGAATAAGGTGTAAAACGGTTTTTTCACCACGAATAACCAAGGTATGTCCGGCATTATGCCCACCTTGAAAGCGCACAACGGCTTGCACTTGTTCGGTTAGTAAATCAACCAACTTTCCTTTTCCTTCGTCACCCCATTGAGTGCCGATGATAATGACATTTTTTCCCATAATTATTCCAAGCTTAAGCTAAGGGTCTTACGACCCAGTTTTGATTATCGTATTCTAAAATGGAGGTGCAGGCTAGATCTGTTGCGCTTCCAGTTTGTCCAGGCAATTGTTGAACGACAGCGCGTTGTTGGGCGCGTAAATCTCGTATTTTTTCAGTAAGAGCGCTATCTTCATTGTAAGGAGCAAAGATAAGTTCAGCTTGTGCTGAAGGAGTGGCGGGTTTACTGAGTGATGATAATAATTTTAAATCGGCACTAAAGCCGGTCGCTGGTCTGGCACGACCGAATATGGCGCCAATATTATCATAGCGACCGCCACGAGCAATCTCTCTACCGACCGAAGGTATGAAGGCGGCAAAAACCACACCGGTATGATAATGATAGCCACGCAATTCCGCTAGGTCGAAACTAATCGCTAACCATGGAAAATAGCCAGCGAGTTTGTCAGCAATGCCCACTAAGTCGGCTAATGCCGTCTTAACGTCAGCATTGGCTTTTGAAAATACCGTTTGAGCTTTAGCAATAACATCTTTATTACCATTGAGTTCAGGTAGTTTTAAGAACATGTTTTTAAGATCGTTATCGAGGCTATAGCTCTGCATTAACTCTGCAAGTTCAGTACGCGCTTTGCGTTGCAATACGTCGAATAATTCACTTTCTTGCTGCGGGGTTAAGCCCGCTTGTTTTGATAAAGCCCGGTAAATGCCGACATGACCTAAGTCTAAATGTACATTTTGTAAGCCTGTGATAGCCAGCATTTCTAGCATCAAGCGTATCACTTCGATATCGCTTTCTATACCAGCATGGCCATAAAGTTCTGCACCCAGTTGCATGGGGCTACGTGTTTTCTCTAGGGGGTCACCGCGAGTATGTAGAATGGTGCCTACGTAACATAAGCGTGTTGGCCACTCATGCTTGATATTGTGTACGTCCATACGGGCAACTTGGGGCGTCATGTCGGCTCTAATGCCTAACATTTTGCCGCTAATTTGATCCGTAAGCTTAAAGGTTTGTAAGTCTAGATCATGTCCCGAACCTGTCAGTAAGGAATCTAAGAAATCAATAAAGGGCGGAATGACTAGGTCATAGCCCCAACAGCTAAATAAGGATAAAAGTCTGCCGCGTAACTGCTCTAGATGTTTAGCTTCTGCCGGTAGAATTTCATCTATCCCATCAGGTAAAAGCCAGGAATCTTTTTGTTGCATGTTTTGTATGTCCACTCAAACAAAACGCCCCGCGAGCGGAGCGTTTTAATAGTCTTAACGTAGGAGGGTATAAAGCCCTGTTACGGTTATTTTTGTTTCTTAAAATATTGAAAGAAATCAGAATCAGGATCTAGCAACATAACGCTAGAACTTGAAAAAGTCTTCTTGTAAGCATTCAAACTACGATAAAAAGTAAAGAAGCCTGAGTCTGCACCATAAGCTTTGGCATAGATTTCAGCGGAAATGGCATCACCTTCACCGCGGAGTATTTCAGCATCACGAAATGAATTTGCTAAGGTAACAACGCGTTGTCTATCGGCATCAGCACGAATTCTTTCTGCGGCTTCAGACCCTTGTGAGCGGAATTCCCTAGCGACTCGCTCGCGTTCAGCTTCCATTCTACGAAATACAGAGGTACTGACTTCTGGAGGTAAGTCGATGCGCATTACTTGAACATCAACAATTTCCATGCCCAAAGCCGCAGCAATTTCTTTAGAGTTGTTGGTTAAAATTTCGCGTATAGCGCTACGATCCGTTGATATCAGTTGTTTGATATTACGTTTACTAAACTCGCTACGGAAGGCATCTTTAATAATTTGATCTAAGCGTAAGTTTGCTTGATCTATATCACCAGCCACCGTGGTGTAAAAGGTGCTGACATTACCAATACGCCATTTAACAAAAGAATCAACGATCACGTTTTTCTTTTCGGCGGTTAAAAAGCGTTCAGGTTTCGCATCCATGGTTTGTATGCGAGCATCAAACTTTTTAACATTGTTGATAAAGGGTAACTTAAAGTGAATGCCCGGTTCGTAATCGTTTTTGACGATTTCACCGAGTCTAAACTTAATGGCTTTTTCTGTTTGATTAACGGTAAATACCGACGTCGTTATCAAAAGGAATAATGCCGCTAGACCTAATAAAACTTTATTGACTGTCATTGACGTCCCCTCGCTTCACGTGCACGCGCAACGGGATGCTCAATAATCTGCTCTTGAACAGCGGTTGGTTGTGATTGAGGTTGATCGCTGCTGCTATTGGCAGATCCTGTGTAAGATACTGGCGCTGGTTGGCGCTGTGTCATCATTTTATCTAATGGTAAATAAATCATATTATTTCCGCCTTTAACGTCGACCATGACCGTATTGGTGCCAGACAAAACAGCTTCCATAGATTCGATGTAAAGACGCTTGCGAGTTACATCTGGAGCCTTGCTATATTCAGCCAGTAGTTTTGTAAAGCGACTGGATTCCCCTTCTGCCTGAGCAATCACTTGTTCTTTATAACCTTCGGCTTCTTGCATTTTTCTGGCTGCTGCGCCTCGAGCTTTAGGGACTACATCGTTAGAGTAGGCCTCTGCTTCGTTGATCAAGCGTTGCTGATCTTCACGGGCTTTAATAGCATCTTCGAACGAGCTTTGTACTTGTTCTGGTGGTTGTGCATCTTGTAGATTGACGCTAGTGACTTGTATGCCTGATTGATAGCTATCCATAACCTCTTGGATTTCTTTCTTAATCAGGGTCACAATTTCACTACGGCCTTCGGTTAAGACAAAGTCCATTGCGCTGCTACCGACGACTCCACGCAAAGCGCTTTCAGTCACCTGTTTTAAGGTGATGGCAGGATTCACCACATTAAAGATGAATTGTTTGGCATCTTTAACTTGATATTGAACCGCTAGCCGAACATCCACATAGTTTTCATCTTTAGTGAGCATTAACGCTTCTTTAGGAACAGAGCCGGTGGTTTGTTCACTGCCGCCACTGCGGTAACCGACTTCTATAAAGCGTTGTTGTTTTACATTGACGATATCAACCCGTTCAATAGGGCTAGGTAAATGCCAATTTAAACCAGACTGGGTGGTGTTGATGTATTCACCAAAGCGTGTTTCGACACCATGGTTTCCTTCATCAACGATATAAAAGCCACTTAAGCCCCAAATGGCTAATGCACCACCGGCTAAAAAGCCTAAGCTTTTCATTGAGACTCCAGAAGAAAAGGGGTTTGGCGTATCGCCATTATCTGAATCGTTATTGTTGCCACCAAGAAATTTAGTTAATTTTTCTTGTATAGAACGTATAGCTTCCTCTAAATCAGGTGGCCCTTTTTGGTCACCTCGACCACTCCAAGGGTCTTTTTTGTCGTTGCCAGGCTCATTCCAGGACATGCTTATGCTCCGTTTGGATTACTAAATTAATTATCACGCGGGATGTTAATGGGTATTCTATCTCAAATCTGTTAAAAGGCGAAAACCACAACAGACAGATTTAACGTTAGGACTGTTTGTTACGTCTTTTATAGTCTGGTGCTATGCTTCTGCCTACAGATATGTTTTCAGTTTTTACATCTTTTAACAGACCTAAATGTCTGGCATCAATTTCAATGACTAACTCATTTGCACCGAAGTCATCAATATGCTCGTTAATTAATTTTGCGCAAGTAAATAATTTTGCTCTGATGTGACCTTGGTCTGGGCGTAAATAACAACGTATTTTTTCTTTAGTCGTTGAAAACAATTCCGCTAACACCTCAAAAAGCAATTCTAGGCCTAGGCCGGTTTCTGCAGATAACCAGACTCGAATGGCATTGCCCGATTCATCTCTATCTATATGTGGTTGAACATCATCTAATAAATCAATTTTATTATAGATTTCAATTTGCCTGACCTTGTCGGCTTCTATGTCTTCTAAGACGATATTAACTTGGTTAATAATCTCATCTCGGTCTTCACTATGCGCATCAATGACATGCAGTAGTAAGTCAGCTTCGCTCGCTTCTTGCAGCGTAGATTTGAAAGCCGCTACCAACTCATGGGGTAAATGGCGTATAAAGCCTACCGTATCTGCCAAGATAATTTCACTGCTATTAGGTAACTGACAGCTACGTAAGGTTGGATCTAGCGTGGCAAATAGCTGATCTGCCGTGTAAATGTCAGCACCAGTCAGCGCATTAAAAAGCGTGGATTTCCCCGCATTGGTATAACCCACCAATGAAATAGAGGGGATTTCAGCTTTTTTACGTTTACTGCGACCTTGATGCCTTTGCTTGTCTACTTTATCTAGGCGTTGCTGAATTTGTTTAATGCGTAAGCCTAATAAGCGTCGATCAGTTTCCAACTGAGTTTCGCCAGGACCACGTAGGCCAATACCGCCTTTTTGGCGCTCTAAATGCGTCCAGCCTCTGACTAATCGTGTTGATAAATGTTTAAGTTGTGCCAGCTCAACCTGAAGTTTACCTTCAAAAGATTGTGCGCGTTGCGCAAATATATCGAGTATCAAGCCATTTCTGTCAACTACACGAACACCTAGGGCTTCTTCGAGATTTCTTTCTTGACTGGGTGCTAGCGGATGATTAAACAAAACTACGTCAGCTTCATAGCTTTCAATAGCTTCTTTAAGCTCTTCTAATTTACCTTTGCCGACAAAATATCTGGAATCGGGGCGTTTGCGACTGCCAGTGATGACAAAAACAGGGTCAGTTCCGGCTGATTTAGCCAGCTCTTTTAATTCTAAAAGATCTTCCTGGCCATGACGAAAAGTAAGATGAACAAGTATGGCGCGTTCACCTGAATCGGGACGATCAAACAATAAAATACTCCATGAAGGTAAGGGGGTTGAGGTGCTTAGGCGATCTGCAAATTATTATTCTTCGACGATCTCGTCATCGCGTGTCATTTTGACGGCTTTGCTGGGGACTATTGTGGAGATGGCATGTTTATAAACCATTTGACTGATGGTGTTTTTCAGCATGATGACATACTGATCAAATGAGTCGACTTTTCCTTGTAGTTTTATACCATTAACCAGAAAAATTGACACAGGGGTATGTTCTTTTCTGAGGGTATTCAGGAAATTATCCTGTAAGTTTTGACCTTTTGTCATCCGACTTTTCCTTATTATTCTATTTAAATGCTTCTTAAGATAACTGCAATTACCGGTCAATTCAAATTAAACTGGAGATCATAGTTTCTGTTGACCTTATTCTATCAATAGTTAGGCTGAATCGTTGCTATTTAATATGAGTTATTTTTAATTTAACGATTAGATGTCGATAATCTTCATCGGCTAGTGCATCATTTAATATCAAGCGAGTTTGTTTAAGCCGTGTACCTAGAAAATGAGGCTGTGAGTTGTCTTTATAATGTAAGAAAATGGCAAAGGCTGTGACGACAGTAGAGTTTAAAATTTCAATTGAAACTAAGTCGCGGTCTTTTGATATTTGCCAGCCTAAGTTTTCAGTATATTTAATAGAGTAAGGTTTATTTTTTAAGCGCTTTAATGTAAACCAAGCCTTTAGAGAAATGGCGGTAATGAGTGCTAATTTAAACCCTATATCGAGGTCATTAGCCATACTGGCAGCTAAAGCTAAGACATGAATTAAAATGATCATCAGCTTTAAGCGCTGAGAAGGCTTAACGGCTAGTAATAAGGCGGGTTCAGAGTGTTGGAACATAGTTTAGATTTCAAGGTTAATCTAATTACGTTGAAAGTGCTGTTGGGCGGTATGCATTTCGAAACCCAACATTATAATGACGCTAAGTGGCTTGGAGTGCTGAGCTTCAGCTATTGTGTGAAAACAGCTGAAGCTATTTTACTCCAAACATCATTGCCCGGCGCAAATGAGCCGGTTTTCGCCTCTGATCTTAAGTTGCTATATAATCAACAACAAATTTAAAACCGACGTAGCTATTATGAATCCCAACTGGAAAAACTTTCTACTCAGTCAACTAGCGCAATTTTCAGGCGATACCACGATTACCTTCGCACCTAGTTTAGCGCATAACGACAAAGTACTCTGTCCTGTATTGCATTTAGGTGTGCTGACGGTGAGTGGTGCCGATGCCGGTCGCTTATTACAGGGACAAATAAGCTGTGATGTGCATGAACTGACAGAAACGAAGAGTAGTTTAGGTGCTTTATGTAATCCTAAGGGCAGGGTGATAACGACTTTTCTATTGATTAAAAAGGCAGATGTCTTTTTAATGATTTTACCCAACGCTTTGTTGGAAGTGGTCAAAAAAAGATTACAGATGTATGTCTTAAGATCGGCGGTTAGCATAACGGATAGCAGCGAGCACTATTGTCTGCTGGGTTTAAGTTCCTCTGCCTTAGCCACTGAAGCTTTCCTGTATACGACTCAGCGACAAGACGTTATCAGCATTCAATTCTCTGCCACGCAAAATCGGCAGTTAGTGATAGCGGAGACCGAGATGGCGATAGCCTCTTGGTCAGAGCAACTTGCGACTGGCTATCAAACTGAAAACTCCGAATATTGGCGTTATCTCGATCTGCTAGACGGTATTCCTTGGCTGAGCGATGAGACCTCTGAAGAATTTATACCGCAGATGCTTAATTTAGAACAGTTAGGCGGTATTAGTTTTACTAAAGGCTGTTATACCGGTCAGGAAATTGTTGCTCGTACGCATTATTTAGGTAAAGCAAAGAGAGCTCTATTCTTGGCGGAATCTGAGCTGCCTAAGGCGCCGTTGCCTAATGATATCATCATCGATGACACAACTGATGATGCCCAGCCTATTGGTCGAGTGTTGCAAGCCCAGTATTCTGGTGCGCGTTATCAGTCTGAGCATGACCTATGCAAGCTATTGCTGGTATTGCCGGTGGCTGATGAGGGTATCGTTCATCTGAAACTACAAGACGCGCCAGAGTTTCCAATTACTATTAACAGGAGTTGGCTATGAATACTGCCGCGGGTTTAGCGTTTCGTCGTTTAGGCATGATCACCATTTTAGCAGTGTATTGCGTGATACTGGCCGGAGGTATCGTTAGGGCTTCTGGTGCGGGTATGGGCTGTCCTGATTGGCCTACTTGTTTTGGACAATGGATACCGCCAACCGAGGAAGCGCAGTTGCCGCCTAATTACCATGAGCTTTATGCGCAGCGCGGCTACGAGAATACGCAATTTAATGCAGTAAAAACCTGGACCGAATATACCAATCGCTTACTTGGAGTGACTATCGGTTTTTTGATTTTTTTAACGGCTTGGTCTTCACGGATTTATCGTAAAACAGATAAGCCCATTTTTTATCTTTCGCTTAGCAGTTTCTTTCTAGTGGGCTTTCAAGGCTGGCTAGGCGCGCATGTGGTGTCTAGTAATCTAAAGCCTTATATGATTACGGCGCATATGTTGTTGGCCTTAGTGATTGTCGCCTTATTGATTTATACCATTGCCAGATCGCAACAGGACTCCTTGCGTCAGCTTAGTGCCGGCGACTTGCCCAAAAAGTTTAAGACGGTTTTATGGCTGGCGATGCTCATGACCTTGGTGCAAATCGCTATGGGCACGCAGGTGAGAGAAGCGGTTGATGTGATTGCCCATGCCAATATCGACAGGCAATTTTGGCGTGATGACTTTCCGATTATCTTTTATATCCATCGGTCTTTTTCATCCATCATTCTATTAACCAATCTATGGTTAGCTCGCAAACTTTATCTAGCGGTTGATAAAAACAGCCTATTGTTTCGTACCGGTTTTGCCTTGCTGGCTTTGGTGGTTTTAGCCATCCTAGCCGGTATTAGTTTAGATCGCTTAGGCGTGCCAGCGCTAGTTCAGCCATTGCATTTGTTATTGGCGAGCTTGATATATGGCGTGCAATTTTTTCTTTATCGGTGTGTGAGTTACGCTAACAAACCATTAGCGTAGTTGGAATGTATAGGATGTGCTGAACGATAGTGAAGCGCATCAATTACGCTACATAGATGATGCGCTTCGTTCCTCAGCACATCCTATAGTCTTGCTTTAGTTACATCGTAGGGGCGAATTGCATTCGCCCTATTGAAAGAATATTAAATAGCCTGCTTAATTCGCGCTAAAGCATTTTCCAAATTAGCCATGCTAGTCGCTATAGAAATTCTTATATGACCTTCGGTGCCAAAGGCTGAGCCTGGCACTAACGCCACGCCGGCTTTTTCGATTAAGTAATCGGAAAATTCCAAATCGTTGTTTATGCCATCCAAACCGGCGATGAGTTTTTCTATGTTGGGGAAGACATAAAAAGTACCGTCGGTTTCTAAGCACTCAACACCTTCGATGCTGTTCAGTTCAGCAACTACGTAATCATGACGTTTTTTAAACTCCACGCACATATTGCTGATAAAGCTTTGGTCACCCGTTAAAGCCTCTTCGGCAGCATATTGTGAAATCGAAGTAGGATTAGAGGTGCTCTGTGATTGTATGGTGCACATAGCTTCAATCAAGTCAGCAGGGCCTGCGGCATAACCAATACGCCAACCGGTCATAGAATAGGCTTTAGAGACACCATTCATCACCACGGTACGCTCATAAAATTCAGGATGTGCGTTTAAGATATTAACAAACGAACCTTGATTCCATAAGATATGTTCGTACATATCATCTGTTGCGATAATGATCTTAGGAAAATCAGCTAACACATCACCCAGCGCTTTAAGCTCTTCTAAGCTATAAGCCACGCCTGAAGGATTAGAAGGACTATTAATAAAGATTAACCGGGTTTTGTCGGTAATGGCTGCACGTAATTGTGCAGGTGACATTTTAAAATGCTGCGCCTGAGTGGTTTCGACAATAACGGGAACACCGTCTGCCAACAACACCATATCGGGATAAGATACCCAGAAAGGCGCAGGAATAATAACTTCGTCACCAGCATTTAATAAGGCTTGGGTAAGATTGTAAGAACTTTGTTTGCCGCCACAGGAGACTAGAATTTGTTTAGGTTGATAATCTAGGCCATTGTCCTGCTTAAATTTTGCGATAATGGCTTTCTTTAAGCTAGCCGTGCCATCGACGGCGGTATATTTAGTAAAACCGCTATCCATAGCCTTAACAGCAGCGGCTTTAATATGGTCTGGAGTATCAAAATCGGGTTCACCTGCACCTAAACCGATAATATCTTTGCCGGCAGCACGCATTTGAGCGGCTCTGGCAGTAATGGCTAAGGTAGGAGACGGTTTAACGGCGAGTACTCTATTAGAAAGTGTGATGCTCATGTTCTACTGGATAAGATTAGGGATGAAATTGCTGGCAATTATACGCTATGTGCAGGCGTGCTAAAAACCTGATGTTAAAAAATGATTGACTCAGGGTTTTATCGTTCTCGTGCAGGGCGTCACTACTCACAGTTAAGTCGTTAGTTGCTTGGAGTAAAACAGCTGAAGCTGTTTTACTCCAAGCACCGTTATGTGATTGAGAAAATAAGTGAAGAAACAATTTAAACCTGATGCCGGTCGGGGTTTGCAACCCCGACCGAAACGTTTGGATGTTTCAATAGTTTTCGTACGTTAAACGTTAAGTACGGGGTTGCAAACCACGTCCCGCGTGGTGTTTAAAACAGCTGAAGCTGTTTTACTCCAGGCACCGTTATGTGATTGAGAAATTAAGTGAAGAAACAATTTAAACTCCATAGTAAATTTAAACCCGCAGGGGATCAGCCCACAGCTATTAAAGCACTGGTCGAAGGCTTGAGTGATGGCGAAGTACATCAAACCTTACTCGGGGTTACAGGCTCAGGCAAGACTTTTACCATCGCTAATGTGATAAATGAAACGCAACGCCCCGCGATGATTATGGCGCCGAATAAAACGCTGGCTGCGCAGTTATACGGAGAAATGAAAGAATTCTTTCCGGAAAACAGCGTGGAGTATTTTGTCTCCTATTATGATTATTACCAGCCAGAAGCCTATGTGCCGGCCTCTGATACTTTTATTGATAAAGATGCCGCTATTAATGAACACATCGAACAAATGCGTTTATCTGCGACTAAAGCCTTAATTGAACGACCAGATTCCATCGTGGTGGCAACGGTTTCCGCTATTTATGGTTTAGGCGAGCCAGAATCTTACTTCCAAATGGTCTTGCATTTGGTCAAGGGTGATTTGATTAATCAACGTAGTCTGTTGCGCCGTTTAGCGGAAATGCAATATACCCGTAATGATCTGGAATTGCGTAGAGCCACGTACCGGGTGCGAGGTGAAGTCATTGATATTTTTCCTGCAGAGTCTGATAGCGCCGCTTTAAGAGTTGAATTGTTTGATGATGAGCTTGAACGCTTATCGCTCTTTGATCCTTTAACCGGTGAGATTTTACAGCGTTTGGCGCGTTATACCGTTTATCCCAAGAGTCATTATGTTACGCCTAGGGAGCAATTGTTGTCGGCGGTTGAGTTAATTAAAATAGAGCTGAAAGACCGGCTCAAACACTTACGTTCCTTAGATAAATTGGTCGAAGCGCAGCGCTTGGAACAGCGCACTTTGTTTGATATTGAAATGATCTTAGAAGTCGGCTACTGCTCAGGTATCGAAAACTATTCGCGTTATTTATCGGGTCGAGCGGCAGGGGAGTTACCGCCCACCATGTTTGATTATTTACCGGATGATGCCTTGGTGATCGTTGACGAAAGCCATGTCACGGTGCCGCAAATAGGCGCGATGTTTAAAGGCGATAGATCGCGTAAAGAAACCTTAGTCGCTTATGGCTTTAGACTGCCTTCTGCACTCGATAACCGACCCTTAACCTTTGCCGAGTTTGAAGCTAAATCGCCGCAACGTATTTATGTATCGGCGACCCCAGGCCCTTATGAGCGAGAGCATTCAGGTGTGTTTGCCGAGCAAGTGGTAAGACCTACCGGTTTATTAGATCCGGTGGTTGAAGTGCGCCCCGCCACCACGCAGGTCGATGATTTGTTATCAGAGATCAGTTTACGTGTCAGCGTTAAAGAGCGGGTCTTAGTGACCACCTTAACCAAGCGTATGTCAGAAGATTTAACCGAATACCTAGCCGAACATGGAGTCAAGGTGCGTTATTTGCATTCGGATATCGACACCGTAGAGCGCGTGGAGATTATTCGTGACTTACGCTTAGGCAAGTTTGATGTCTTGGTCGGTATCAACTTATTGCGTGAAGGTTTAGATATACCAGAGGTTTCTTTAGTAGCGATACTCGATGCCGATAAAGAGGGCTTTCTACGTTCGGTAGTGTCTTTAGTGCAAACCATAGGCCGTGCCGCTAGAAATGTGAATGGCAAAGCTATTTTATATGGCGATAAAATCACTAAGTCCATGCAACAAGCCATCGAAGAAACGGAACGACGCCGTGAAAAACAGCACCAATTTAATATAGAGCACAGCATAGAACCTGCGACTATTTTTAAATCCATTACCGATATACTTCAGGTCGCAATTCCGGGTTCAGGTCTGCCTGGCAATGTTAAGACTCAGCAAAAAGCTGCAGAACCTACAGCCGATTATAAAAACATGAATCCTAAACAGTTGGGCAAGAAACTTAAGCAACTGGAAGATGATATGTATCGCTATGCAAAAAACCTAGAGTTTGAAAAAGCCGCCAGTATTCGTAATGAAATCAGGGTGTTGCAAGAGCAGAGTTTGGTTTAGTCTAGTTGTCAGGCCCAAGCTGGACGGGGTTTATAACCCCGTCCTTAACGTTTAAGGTTTCGAAAGTTATTGAAGCATGCAAACGTTTCGGTCGGGGTTGCAAACCCCGACCGGCATCGGCTTTGCTAGCGTAAGCGAGTAAAGCGTTTCCAGTTACACACCGCTAGCTAATTAGAGCCCACTACAAACACACAATTATGGCTAGTTACTTAACACGGGACACTACTACAGTCTATAAATTCTAGGGCTGTTTAATATAGTCTCAGAGTTACCCAAACCCCCCGCAAGTCATTAGGCTTAGCGGGTTTTTTTGTGCCTAGAATTTTTTGTTAACACCTAGCGAAAATCAGCTTTATCCTTTGCCAAACTTGGTCTGGATTGTCCAAAACCGTCTCGCATGAGGTGTTATTTAGCCCGAATATAAGAGTACAAAAACAGATTTTTTATAATGTTTGCCAAACAATTTACGCACTCTATCTGGAGTAAAACAGCTTTAGCTGTTTTAAGAGCAACAGCAACAGCTAAAGCTGTTGCACTCCCGCTTTATCCAGTAACTAGCCTCGATGAAACGCAGTGCTGCGAGGACGTCGGAGCTCTGTAAGTCCTCGCAACGCCTTGCTTCATCGAGGTAACGGACTGGCTTCAATGTAGGGTGTGCAAACACAATGCTGGTCGTGGTTTGCAACCCCGTCACGCTTTGTTTGCCCACCATTTGCAGGTTGAGTGGTGGGCAGAAAAGCGTTGCCCACCCTACTTGGCTTCAGTTACTAATGAGATTGTCCGACTACTTCGTATTTTATAATGAAGAACGGCTCCACCAATCATTAGGCTATAAAACACCAAGCATGGCCTACCAAATGTCCACGGGCGGCGGTGCAAAAATTTTGGATAAATATAGAACGACAGAAATATCAGTTCCAGTATGAAAAATGGGTCAGCACCATTCAGCTAGAGTCTGAACAGAGCTCTATCTTAAATTAAGGCTTACATTCAGCTAAAGTTTTGAAAATTATTGACGTTAATTAGTTTATTGATCGCACGTAAAACAGCATTAATGAAATGCAAAAATAAAATAATCGAACGTATAAATATAATTTTGAGAGCTGTTGAACGGAGAATCTAATGAAAAAATTTTGGTTTGTAAAAAGTCTTCCCGCACTGATAGTGCTAGTCAGCTTGATGACTCCTATTACATTTGCATTTGCATCTAAAGCCACAACCTTACTTAATGCTGATTCTAATGATCTAAGTCATTTTAGCCAGTCTAAACATAAAAGAACCGGCAAAGTAAATTTTCTTGTCATAAAAAGAGGCTATGCCATCCAACCGTATTCCAAATTAAATGCTAACCCCACCAAAGAACAAGTATCACGTTCATTTTTGTCTATCTACGGCAAACATTTTGGTTTAAAGGATGAGGCTAGAGAACTTGTCGCATCAAAAATAAAAACGCCAAAGGATGGTAGATCTATCAGTCGATTTAAGCAGGTTTTTAGTAATATCCCTGTTTATGGCGGTGAACTTGTTGTTGATATCGATGCAGATAATAATCTTCGGTCGATCAATGGTAATATTGCACCTGACATTAATGTATCAACTACTTCGACTGTAACTGCATTAACTGCTCAAACAGCTGCCTTGAATGTCGTAGCCAAAAGTTACCAAGTATTTGCAAATACGTTGATGGCTAGTAAGCCTGAACTGATTATTTTTAATGCTTCAGTAGCAGGCATGAATGGAGGTAACGAAACCCTTTTGGCTTGGAAATGTGTTGTCAGTAGTATTCCGTCAGTTTTTGAGGCTAAAGAACCTATTAAAGAACAGGTCATTATTGATGCAAAAAATGAAAAGATTATTAATCATTTCAATCTAATAGCTGAGACAAAAAACCGTTCAACTTATGATTTGCAACATACAAGCTCCACGCCAGTTCTAAGTAGAGCCGAAGGGCAAGCCAATATCGGAGATCTTGAGATTGACAACGCCCATAATTTTGCAGGTGATACCTATGATTTTTATAAAAATGAACATAATAGGGATAGCATAAATAATTCAGGCATGGCCTTGGTATCCAAAGTACGTTACTCCACAAGTTACTGTAATGCTTACTGGAACGGTGTTGAAATGACATACGGTGATGGTTGCTTTATCGTTGTAGATGATATTGTTGCACATGAGTTGACCCATGGCGTCACGCAATATGAATCTAATTTAATTTACCAAGGCCAGTCAGGAGCGATTAATGAAGCGTTCTCTGATATCTGGGGTGAGTTTGTCGATTTGAGCAATAGTCAAGGCAATGATGCTCCTTCAGTACGCTGGCTTATGGGCGAAGATACTTCGATAGGTGCATTACGAAATATGAAAAATCCTCCTGAATTTCAAGACCCTGATCGAGTCAAATCGAGCTTATATTATTGCGGTACTGGCGACAATGGTGGCGTTCATTATAATAGTGGCGTAGCCAATAAAGCCGCTTATTTGATAACCGATGGTGATACCTTCAATGGATACACCATAACCGGTTTGGGTCTATCCAAAACCGCCGATCTTTTTTATGAAGCGCAATCAAACATACTCATATCCAGCGCAAATTATAATTCCCTTTATGCTGCCCTTAATCAGGCATGTACTACCCTAAATTACAGCGCTACTGAATGCCAGCAGGTCAGCAATGCCGGACTTGCTACTGAGATGAACTTAACCCCTTGTCAGACTGCTCCTTGTGTTGCTTCAACTATTGAGGTGAATACCTCATTACCTGAGGTATTCACCTCTGGCTTATTAGAAACAACTGATTGTGGTTCAACAGAGAGATCAGGTTCTTATCAAGATGTCATTACCTTCCCAGTGACAGCAGGTAAACAGTATGTAATTACGATGAATTCGACAGCTTTTGATACTTATCTCTATCTATTCAATGACACCACTTTAATAGCCTCAGATGATGATGGAAATGGCGGCACTAATTCTAAAATAATCTATACGGCAACAGCTTCCGGATCACTAACAATCCATACTACCTCTTACAATGCTTCTGCAACTGGAGCCTATCAGTTGGCGGTATCTACTATATCAACAGCTAAATTAGATCAAACGCTTACTTTTGGTTCAGTGCCTACTATAAAAGTGGGTGAGACTGGTGTTTTATCAGCAACAGCCTCTTCAGGCCTGGCAGTAATTTTTACTAGTGCTACACCTTCAATTTGTACTGTAAGTGGATCCGCTGTTACCGGTGTAAGCATAGGTAACTGTAGTATATTAGCTAATCAAGCGGGTAATAGCACCTATAATCAAGCTGCACAAGTTTCTCAAATTTTTACTGTAAGGGCTAGTCTACAATCCCAAGCTATTACTTTTGGTGTTGCACCTAGATTGTATGTCAATAACGCAGGGTCTTTATCAGCCACAGCCTCTTCAGGTTTAGCAGTAACTTTTAGTAGCGCCACGCCTTCAGTCTGTTCCGTCAGTGGCTCAACAGTAACCGGGGTAAGCGTTGGTAATTGTAGAATATTAGCTAATCAAGTGGGTAATAGCACCTATAATCAGGCTCCACAGGTTTCTCAAACTATTACAGTAATGGCCGACCTAAAAACCCAAACCATCACTTTTGGCGCCCCACAAAGTCTGCGCGTTTATAGAAACGGGACTTTATCAGCCACAGCCTCTTCAGGTTTAGCAGTAACTTTTAGTAGCGCCACGCCTTCAGTCTGTTACGTCATTGGCTCTAGAGTAACCGGGGTAAGAGTTGGTAATTGTAGCATATTAGCTAATCAAGCGGGTAATAGCACCTATAAACGGGCTCCACAGGTTTCTCAAGCTATTACAGTAAGGTAAGGATAAGGACTGGCCCATTAAAACAACTATATTACTATTTTCGATCCCAGTGGTAGCCACAAGCCTCGATGAAACGCAGTGGCATCGAGGTCGTCGAAGCGCTGTAGCTCCTCGCAGCGCCTTGCTGCATCGAGGCTAAGGACTGGAGTTCTTCGGAGAGCGATAACAACGCGTGGAACCAGACAACAACAATGGTAACCAGAGCAACAATATGAACAACACATTGCCTGTCAGGGCGGTGAGGGGTTTTAAATAAAGTTTAAGTATGACCTAGCGGATAGTGATGTAAGTTGCTATCCGTTTTTTTGTGCTAAACTAAATTTTAATTTTTTACTGAAGAGTATGATGGCTTCTGTTAGTTTTGACATTTTAAAATTTGTTGAAAAACTTAAAGAAGATGGCGTTCCAGAGGCACAAGCCAAAGCAGAGGTTGAACCTTGGTTACTGCTTTTTCAGAAGCAATGGATACCCAGTTAGCCACAAAGTCGTATATTAATCGGCTGGAGCCTTAATTGTTGGTGCTTAAGTGGATGGTGGGTTTGGTGCTGGGTGGTATTTTGACGTTAATCCTCAAAAGAGTTTTTTCCAGTTTAAAATAATGTTCCAAGCGCGACGGGGTTTGTAACCCCGTTCTTATCGTTTAAGGTTTCGAAAGTTATTGAAGCATTCAAACGTTAACGTTTAAGGTTTCGAAAGTTATTAAAGCATGCAAACGTTTCGGTCGGGCTTGCAAGCCCCGGTCGGCATGGTGATTCCGGCAGTTCAGGTATTATATTGTGTTCAGCCAAAATTGTCGGGTTACGTTGGCGCCTAAGTTAGGCAACGTCCCGAAGTTTGCAGGTAATGCCCCGAAGTTCGTAGGGAGTGCGGCGGCTCTTTTAGGCAAAGCAGCTTACTGCGCAGGGAGGATGGTGGATGTTTTAGGGCGGCTACCGAAGGTTTTTTTTTGCTCCCTAAGGTCTATAGGAACAAGCTAAACGTGTATTTATCTTCCCCTAAACTTTATTACGCTCTCACTGAGTGTAGTGGTCAAGTTTTTTAAGACACAGAGATAGGTTGTTTCATAGCCATATTGGCTTCATAGTTATTGGGCGAAACATATCCCAATGTAGAATGTAATCGCTGACTATTATAGAAATTAATTATATAGTCGTTGATATTACGCAT